>JBDLJD010000312.1:0-1582 GCA_039714495.1 Thermodesulfobacteriota bacterium | reverse complement strand
TAATTTTTAGTTTTGAATGATGCTGAACAGCTGATCGTTCAAAGCAAAACAATTCAAAATTAAGCATTTAAAATTAAGAATTGCCCTGGTTTTATAGCGGCGACCTGTCGCGGCGTAGCTCGAAGAGCGAAGACGAAAGCCGCGTTGACTAATAGATGGGTACCATCTATTAGAATTATAATCGCCAGTAACTAAAACCGGTATTTTCGAAATCTTCAGGCTTGAAAATGGATTTGACATCGATGACACATCCACCAGGTGCAAGCATTTGCATGCACGCCTTGGGGGTCAGGTTCTTGTACTCACGGTGCGCCACGGATATGACTACCGCATCCAGCCCGGATAAATCTTCAATGGAAACCAGGTCGATATAGTAAAAATCCATGGCTTCTTGCGCATCAGCCAGGGGATCATGAACTAGGACTTCGATATTATAGGATTCGAGTTCGGTTACGATATTCGGCGTTCTGGAATTGCGCAAGTCAGGGCAGTCCTCCTTGAAAGTCAGGCCGCACACCCCTACCCGCCTTCCTTTGATTTGTAGGCCGGCCCTGATCATGAGCTTGACTGTTTTTTCGGCAATGAATTTGCCCATCTGATCGTTGATCCGCCGCCCTGCCAGAATGACCTCCGGACGATAGCCCACCAACTCGGCTTTGTGGGTCAGGTAGTAGGGATCCACGCCAATGCAATGGCCACCCACCAGGCCCGGGCGAAACGGCAGAAAGTTCCACTTGGTCCCGGCCGCTTCCAGAACATTGGTGGTGTCGATGTCCAGACGGTCGAAAATTATGGACAGTTCGTTAATCAGGGCAATGTTGAGGTCACGCTGGATGTTCTCGATCACCTTGGCGGCCTCGGCCTCTTTCAGGCTTTGAGCTTTGAACACGCCTGCCTCCACAACCTCTGAGTAAAGATCGGCCACTTTATCCAGGGTTTCTTGGTTGTCGCCTGAAACCACCTTGGTTATTTGTGACAGCGTGTGCTTGTGGTCCCCGGGGTTGATCCGTTCCGGGGAATAGCCCACATGGAAATCCTGCTTCCAGTTCATTCCGGATGCCTTCTCCATAATTGGGACACATACCTCCTCGGTTGCACCCGGGTAGACCGTGGATTCAAAAATGACCAGAGCCCCCTTTTGCATGTGTTTCCCCGCAATTTCCGATGCGCTTATCAAAGGGCTTAAATTGGGCTGATGGGCCTCATCGATGGGTGTGGGCACTGCCACGATGATGAAACCGGCCTGACTGATCTCAACGGGGTTGGAAGTAACGGTCAGATGTCGTGCCTGGGCAAACGCTTCCGGCGTGACTTCGCCGGTGGGATCTATACTTTCCTGGTAATTGGCGATTTTTTCGGTATTCAGATCAAAACCGATGGTTTGGAATTTTTTTCCGAAAGCCACGGCCAGGGGAAGCCCCACGTAGCCGAGGCCGATTACGGCGATGGTCCTTTTGTTCATTGATTTTTAGCCTTGTTTCCTATGCCCAGTCGCGTATTTTTGAAGAGGCTCTCAGAAAAATAAATATTCCCTACAAAATTTACGGGGGATTAAGCTTTTATCAGCGCAGGGAGATTAAAG
>JBDLJD010000311.1:0-1637 GCA_039714495.1 Thermodesulfobacteriota bacterium | reverse complement strand
CAGAGGCCAGAGTGTCAGAGGACAGAACACCAGAAGACAGACGCAGACAACTGCGGACAAAAACAATGTGCCACTTCACGACTGCATAACGCAAGTAGCATTTCAGAAATTATTTAGACAGGATTAACAGGATATACATGATTTTAACAGGCATAAGGTAAAAGGTGTAAGGTATAAGGTGGCTATACGCTATTACCGTAAAATGTGCGCCTTGCACCGTATACCCTACACCGTACACCCTATACCTTACACCCTGTACCGTAAACCGTTATAAAAAATGGTGACGCCATGAAATCACTACAAATAGCAGCTGTTACGGCAATTGTTGTTTTTTGCCTTGCCGGCTCTGCCTGGGCCGGCGAAGGAGACATTTATACCCAGCGGGTGGCGGATGCCATTGGGCCTGGAATAGCGGATTTCGTTGTCAAGGGCATTGCCGAGGCGGATCGTGAGGGGGCAGCCTGCCTGATCATTGAATTGGATACCCCGGGGGGGCTGGTGGAATCCATGCGCAAGATCGTCATGGCAATGTATGCGGCACGAACACCGATCGTGGTGTATGTTTCTCCCAGCGGCGCCAGGGCTGCTTCGGCCGGTGTCATGATCACCATGGCGGCTGATATCGCGGCCATGGCTCCGGGAACCAATATCGGCGCTGCGCACCCGGTGGGCGGAGGCGGCCGGGAGATCGGTGAGACCATGGCTGAAAAGGTAACCAATGACCTGGTCGCTTTTGTCAAGGGAATCGCTGAAAAGCGCGGGCGCAACGCCGAATGGGCGGAAAAGGCTGTGCGGGAAAGCGTTTCGGTGACGGAAAAGGAGGCGTTGGAACAGAAGGTCATCGACGTGGTGGCCAATGATGTGGACGATCTCATCCGACAGATCGACGGCAGGGAGGTTGAGGACAAGGGAACCCTGCAATTGGACGGGGCAGGGCGGCAAGAGATACAAGAGTCCTTCCGCACCAAAATTTTAAAGACCATCAGCAACCCGAATATCGCCTACCTTTTGATGATGCTCGGCTTGGCCGGCATCTATTTTGAACTGTCGCATCCTGGCGCTATTTTTCCGGGTGTTATCGGCGGAATTGCGCTTGTGCTGGCATTCTTTTCCTTTCAAACCCTGCCGGTGAATTATGCGGGCGTGTTGCTGATTATTCTGGCTATAGTCTTTTTTGTAATGGAAATGAAAATCACGAGTTTTGGCCTGCTGAGTGTGGCCGGAGTGGTGTCCCTGTTCCTGGGGTCCCTGATGCTGTTCGAAGGCGATGGGTCCCAGGCCGGGTTGTCATGGCAGGTGCTCATCCCCACTGTGCTGGTTATTTCGGTGTTTTTTGTGGCCGTAGCCGGACTGGCCTTTAAGGCGCAGACCGCCAAACCACGAACTGGGGACCGGGGCCTTACCGGGGAAGTCGGCGTGGTTAAGCAAGAGCTCAACCCCCAGGGCAAAGTGTTCGTGCATGGGGAATTATGGTTTGCCAGGGCAGCGAAGGATATCCAAGAAGGGGAGCGGATAAGGGTGACTGGGGTAGACGGTTTGGTCCTGGACGTGGAGCCTGAATCAGTAGGGAGTAAGGAGTAGGCAGTAGGGAGATCCCCAGAGCTACAGAGCCTCAGAAGACAGACTGACAGAGGACG
>JBDLJD010000310.1:0-2269 GCA_039714495.1 Thermodesulfobacteriota bacterium | reverse complement strand
AGGAGAGCGCCTTGGCGATCATGGCACGCTGGCGCATGCCGCCGGAAAATTCGCTGGGATAACAGTCGACGGCGCGCCCGGGGTCACCGATTCCGACTCTTTCCAAAAGCTCAATGGTAATTTCGCGTGCTTTTTCTTTGGAAGCGTTAAGATGGAGTTGTATGACCTCCTTGATTTGGTATCCGATGGTGTGCAGGGGTGAAAAAGAACTCATGGGCTCCTGAAATATCATGGAGACCGTCCCACCACGGATTCTTTGAATATCCTTCCCTTTGGGTTCGAGTTTGGCAATGTCAACCGTTTCATCGCCATTTTGCCCGTAAAACAGAATATTACCGTCCATAATTTTTAGTTCTTTTGACAGAAGACGCAGAAGGGCGAGAGCGGTAACGCTCTTGCCGCAGCCGCTTTCACCCACCAGACCCAGCACCTTTCCGGGTTCAAGGCTTAAGTCCACGCCGTCGACGATGGAGATAAAGTTTTTATCCACTTTCAGAGCAATCTTCAGGTTTTTAACCTGCAGCAGATAGCTTTCCGCCATTGCGGTTTGTCTCCTATTTTGCAAAAGGATCGGCCGCATCCCGCAGGCCATCCCCCATGAAATTAAAAGCGAGCACGGCAATAATGACAAACAGCCCCGAGATGAGCAGCCAGGGTATTTCAGCCAGGGTACGAATGTTCTGGGCCGAGTAAAGCAGCACCCCCCAGCTCACAATGGGCTCGCGCAGCCCCAGGCCCAGGAAGCTCAGCGATGTCTCGGCCAGTATAATGTATGGGAAAGAAACCGAAAGGTCCACGATCAGGTAACTCATAAAGGACGGCAGCATGTGACGACCGATAATTCTGGCGTCACTGCACCCTGCCAACCGGGCGGAAAGGATAAAATCTTCCTCCCTGAGCGAAAGCAGCTTACTGCGCACCCGCCGCCCCAGGTGGGTCCATCCGATGGAAGCAAGGATGGCGGTAACCGCCAGATAGACCTTTAGCGCCGACCAGTCCCGCGGCAGCGACGCAGCCAGGGCCAGCCACAGGGGAAGGGTCGGAATCGACCGGATGAACTCCATCAGGCGCATGATCAGTTCGTCGGCGATGCCGCCTAAATAACCGGCAATGCCGCCCATAAAAATTCCCATGGTAAATGCCAGAAATACACCGATGGCCCCCACCGAAAGTGATATGCGAGTGGCATACATCAGGCGGGAGAAAACATCCCGCCCCAGTTGATCGGTACCGAAAAGATTGACAAAGCCCTTGTCAGCCCCAAAGAGATGCAGATCGGATTCGAACAGTCCCCAGAACTTATAGGTTTCTCCCCGGGTAAAAAACCGCAGCGGTATATGTATGGATGTATCCACCACGGCCCTCAACCTGAAGGTAACCGGGTCGCGTTTGTTGACCCGCTCGTAAATAAACGGCCGAAGGTGAAAATTCCAGTTGTCGTCGAATAGATGGATCCCCATGGGAGGGCCCTGAAGATAACGGGTGTTGCGCGTACGGGAACCGTAGGGGGCAATGAATTCGGCAAAAAGAGATATGATTAGAAATATGCCGAGTACGGCGGTGCCTGTCATTGCCATGCGGTGTTTGCGAAATCGCCACCACATCAGCTGCCAGTGGGTGGCGATGTCGAGCCGGCGTACTTTTTTGTCATTGACATTGGTGTGACGTTCGTTTGACATTTTAGCTTCGGCCCTCCAGACGGATGCGCGGATCCAGAACCATGAGTAGCATATCCGAGATAAAGGTACCGATGATCACCAGGGTGCAGTAGATCAGAATCATGGCACCGGCAAGATACATATCCTGGTTCAACAGTGCATTGATAAACAGGGGGCCGGTGTCCGGCAAGGACAAGACGATGCCCACAATGGGCGCTCCGGAAATGATATTTGTCAACTCCCAGCCCAGGGTGGCAACGATGGGGTTAAGCGCCATGCGGACCGGATACTTCATGAGCATGCGGAACTCGGGAACACCGCCGGCGCGGGCAGCGGTGACATACATTTTATTGAGTTCATCCAGAAGAGTTGCCCGCATGGTGCGCATCTGGAAGGCCGTGCCGGCTGTGCCAAGGACAATCACGGGTACCCAAAGATGCATGAGCATGTCCCCAAATCTGGCCCAGGTCCAGGCGGCGTCTTCGAACTCCGGCGAAAAGAGCCCGCCGACGCTCATACCGAACCATTTTTGACCCAGGTACATCAAGATCAGGGCAAACAGGAAATTGGGTGTTGCCAGGCCAATGTACCCGAGAACGGTGGCGGCATGG
>JBDLJD010000309.1:0-2402 GCA_039714495.1 Thermodesulfobacteriota bacterium | reverse complement strand
TTTCTGGTCGATGTTTAGATATATTGAGACGTTCTGTAAATATCAATCTTGCTGGAATTATTACCGATATCTTCTGGTCATCCCCACGATACCACGAAAACACTCATTCCTACAAGGTTTGGTGTGCTGTGATTGTTTTCGCACACCGGTATATTTTCAACTGCCTGATATCTTTGTTTTTGTTGGAGAGTACCAGAACAAAGTCAAGTCAAAATCCTCCATATTTTTAAGGCAACACTCTCCCTGTACCGATCCAGGTCGGTTTTAAAAACGTTTCAATGAACCAGTCTCAACCATCGCAGTTTTAGATTTTCAAAGTTCAGCTTAACAGGTGGTAATTTCCTGCCCATAACGCCCGATACTGGCAATCTGGTATGACGAGATCTCCTAACACTCCCGGGATCAGAGTACCTTGGAGCCATACGAATTTTTCGGACGGACAGGGTGTGGCACTCTCCAACGAGCCGTCAGTGGCATCCATCTGCAATGGAGCACTGCGACTGGCATCAGTAGCCATCCTGTCCGCCGAAACCCTGAAATTCTTTAACCGCAAGGGCGAAGACCAGTTTAGGTCGGGCTTATAATTTAAGCTTTATGTCATAGACCCCCTGCACAAACTGACGCCATATACCCAAGGGCCGATCTTTCGCAAAGGCCGCTTCATGGGCACCCACCTTTTTCCACTTATCTCTCAAGTAAGGCCAACTCATCAAATAGTAACTTTCCCATTGTTCCGAAGGGTAATCACCCTTGAGGAGATCCGGTGTCACATACACCTGCGAGGTTCGCATCAAGCCCATGGCCAGGCGCAAGTATCTGCGACCGATACCAAAATCAGCATGCTGGCCGGAGGCATCGCGACGTTTGTAATCGGCCATCAAATCGGGTGGACCGTGGAATCCAATGTGGTATGCCGATTTGACGACATAGTCTTTTAATATTCGGTTGCAGCGTTTGGACACCGGCCCGGTATACGTCCTGCCTTCCAACCCGCCGGTCTGTTTAACGCGGGGCACGATACCTGAATAGGATACCAGGTTATTTAATGGCTTCTGTTTGTTGGGATCTCCGATTTCAGCTGTTACCCCGGCCGCCAGAACCAGTCCAATGCCGCGGACACTGGTCAAAAAAGCACCCTGGGTTTGGGCCAGGTTCAAGGCGATCTCCTTTTCCATCTGGGCTACACTCTCTTTCAAACAGCGTATGTGTTTGACATGCTGCGCCAGGGATACTTGCATGGTATCGACATATTCAACCGGGGCATGAATCACCTTGGCGGCATACCGCTGAAGTTTGGCGGCTGTTTTTTCCGCATTGGATGTGCCGAATCGCTTCAGGATCTCAACCAGCTTCTCGCGTTTGCGCCGACGGATCTGTTTCGGACTGAAACGGTCTTCCATGAAGTACAGCGAGCTTTGGGTAAACGGCACGATACCGGTATTCTTCTCGCTCAAAAATCCGGGGAAAAGCTCGTCGACGGCCCCATGCACCCTGTTCTTTACCTCGGTCAGCATCTGAACCAGCCGGCGCCGGTGGCGAACCAGGGTGCGAAGATTGCGATAAATGCCCGATTGAGCCGGACTACAATTGGCACGACAATTCAAAAGCATGCCGGCAATCCCCATTAAATCGATCCGATCGGTACTGGCCTGCACATTGCCGCGCTGCTTCTTGGCGTCATGGGCATTCACATTGGCCACCAGAAAGCCCTGGCTTCGTAACGAGCTGACAAAATTTTTGGCAAATGAATTGGCATCTTCCCCTCCAAAGAAGACGTGTTTCTTCTTGATGTTGCGCTTGCGGCAGGAACGCCTCACCTGGTCACTGATATACGCGATGCCGGCTTGCGTGTTCTTTACCGCAAACGGCTTCCGCAGAATATCCCCATTGCCGTTTACAAACATCACCAGGTGATCATTCTTGGCATAATCCATTGGCACACACATCACTTTGTGATTGTTGCCAGCGTCCTCAAAAAGATGATGCAACTCTTGACTTTGGTTTTGATAAATGTTTCTCTTTTTCATGGTGAAACTCCTTTCGTTTCTGCAGCGGCTTCATTGCCGACTGCGCTTAAATTATGCCACAGGCGACAGCCGGATGGCTCATTAAACAGGGGAGTTTCACCTTTATTTTTTATAAAATGGGTATTTAGGGGGAATTTAAGACTTGAAAGCCCCTATAGTTAGAGTCGGGGAGGCTCCGCGAGCTACACCCTGCGGGCTCGCTCGCCTCCCCCACATCTACCTATAGGAAAGGTACCAGGTATCAGGAGATGTAGCGGTAAATTCAGCGGCGAACTTCAGCGAGTCTGCTGGAATATTAGGTTCTGCAATTTTTAATTTATTTTTAGTATTTGCTTTTTAGTTGCTCAATAATTCTTTCAATGCTTTTATCATAAG
>JBDLJD010000308.1:0-2413 GCA_039714495.1 Thermodesulfobacteriota bacterium | reverse complement strand
ATGCTGCGGAAGCCGTGGAACTCATCGAAAAGCACAGTGTTTCCGCCCTGTTTGAATTCGCGCCCATTCTTGCCGGCATACTGGAAGCTGCTGAAAAGACCGGCAAACGATTGCCGACATTGACGTCCGTCGGGGGTCTGGATGCACCGGATGCCATCGAAAAATACCAGGAGATGACCGGAGGCACTTTTTACTGCCTGTACGGTCAGACGGAAACGTCCTGTGTCGCCACCATGGGCCGGTACAACGATAAACCCGGTTCAGCCGGGAAGCCAGCCCCCCTGGCAGCCGTTCAGCTGGTGGATGACTATGATCAGCCGGTTCCCGCAGGAGAGGTGGGAGAGATTGTGACCAAGGGCCCCATGGTGTTCAAGGGATATTGGAACCTGCCCGAGGACAATGCCTACACGTTTCGGGAGGGCTGGCACCACACAGGTGACCAGGGCCGTTTCGACGAGGACGGCTTTCTGTGGTATGCAGGCCGCAAGCCTGAAAAGGAACTGATCAAGCCCGGCGGCGAGAACGTCTATCCTGCCGAGGTAGAAAAGGTGATCCTGCAGCATCCGGCAGTCGAGGAAACCGTTGTTTTCGGCGTGCCCGACCCCAAGTGGAAAGAGGGCATCAAAGCCGTGTGCCGCCTTGCGGAGGGAAAAAAACTGGGCCCCCAGGAGTTGATCGATTTTGTGGGCGAACGGATTGCCCGTTTTAAAAAGCCGCAGTATGTGGAATTCATACTTGAGATGCCTGTTACCGAAGATGGCCAGCCGGATAGAGAAAATATCAAAAAACAATACGGCGGCGATCAATGAAAACCAAATCACTTCCGAAACGCTCATCCTAAAATGGACAATTACTGGGCAGACAGTTATGTTGAAAAAAAACGGCCTCTGAGGGAGGCCGTCAAACATATCCGGTCTGGCCAAAGGGTGTTCATCAGTTCTTCAGCCGGCGAACCCCAGCACCTGGTTCGGGGCCTTGCGGAAGCTGCCGATCAGTTTGCGGACATCGAAGTTGTCCGTCTCCTGTCCATGGAAAGCACCCCGCTGACCCTGATCGCCAACAAGTCCAAAGATGAAAATCTGAACATCCGCTCCTTTTATTTGGGTTCCGTACGCTCAGAGGAGCTGGCCCGCAACCAACGTTTTTTAACACCCACTAACCTTTCCTATATCCCGCGTCTTTTTAAAACCAGGATGTTTCCATTGAATGTCGCTCTGATCCAGACGAGCCCGCCGGATGACTTCGGGTGGATGAGCCTCGGTGTTTCGGTGGATATAACCCTTGCGGCGGCCTTGTCCGCTGATGTCGTGATCGTCCAGGAAAACCCGAAGATGCCCTGGATACTCGGATCAGGGTTTATCCACGTTAATGATGTGGACGTAATTGTAGAGCACGAAGAGGACCTTAAAACCATCGGAGACCGGCAGGATGCGGAACAGGGTAACATGATTGCCAGGCATGTGGCCAGACTGGTGGACGATGGCTCGACTATCCAGATAAGTCTTGGGGCCACACCCTCTCAGACCCTTTTGACATTTTCGGAAAAAAATGATCTTGGAGTTCATTCATTATTCGTGACCGACGGAATGATGCACCTGGTGTCCAAAGGGATCATCACAAACAGGAAAAAAGGCTTTAACGAGGGAAAAATAGTGGCCAGCACCGCCATTGGATCAGCGGAACTGTATGAATTTTTAAACTACAACCCTTCCGTCGATTTTCACGCGGCTGACTATGTCTGTGATCCCAGAGTCATTTCCCGCCACAACCGCATGGTCTCCATGAACATCGCCATTGCCATCGATTTGACCGGTCAGGTTGCCGTGGATGCCTTTGCACTGAATTACTATACAGGTGTTACCGGTATCAATGATTTTATAAAAGGCGCCGCTCTGGCTGAGGGGGGAAAATCGATCCTGATGCTCAACTCCACCCATGCAAACAACCAGAAAAGCTGTATTGTTCCCAGTTTAAAAGATACCGCCGTGGTGGTTCCCAGGGGGGACGTGCACTATGTAGTTACCGAATACGGCGCGGTAAACCTGCTGGGAAAAAGCTTTCAGGACAGGGCTAAGGCCCTCATCAGTATATCCCATCCGGATTTTCGCGAAGAGCTCTTTTTTGAGGCCAAGCAGATGGGGCTCATCAGTGCCGATCGGACATTGCGCAAATCCATCCACGGCATATATCCCTTTAAGCTGGAGGAGGTCATACAGGTCGACGATGTTTCCATTACGATGAGACCTGCAAAACCTGTTGATGAAAGAAGAATACAGGAACATTTCTATGAAATGGAAGAAAACGACGTCATAGCGCGTTTTTTTCATAAGAGATCCAAATTTGTCCGGGATGAGATGGAGAACATATCTCAAATAGATTATATTAAAGAGTTCACCCTCGTTGCCGTTGTGGG
>JBDLJD010000307.1:0-2427 GCA_039714495.1 Thermodesulfobacteriota bacterium | reverse complement strand
CAGATCCGCCTCGGTGTGGATTTCCACCAGGGCTTCCATGTTGAATTCAATACACAGGGAAAGGTAGTCTCGAATCTGTTGCGGGTCGAGAATGCGGGCGATGAGGAGCACGGCGTCCGCCCCCCAGGCAGCCGCTTCCATCACCTGGTAGGATGACACCAGAAAATCCTTGCGCAGGATCGGCAGACAGGTTGCCTTTTTTGCGGCCACGAGATCTTCGGCGCTGCCTTTGAAAAAATGGTGATCCGTCAAGACCGATATGGCTGCCGCGCCGGCATCCGCATAGGCAGCTGCCAGGCGGGCGGCATCCAGGTCCGGCCGGAAAAGTCCTTTGGAAGGAGAAGCCCTCTTGATTTCGGCGATGATGTTCACCCCCGGTGACCCCAGGGCACGGGCCAGCGATCGCCGGCCTTTGACGGCCTGGGCAGCCTCCACGAGGTCCTGTTCGGGAACGCGCGCTTTGGCCTCTTGAACTTCCTTTTGCTTGTGCGTCACAATCTTCTCTAAAAAGGTTGGTTTCACGTTTTCCTCATCTTTAAGACGCCGGGCTGTTCTGGCTGGTAAAAAGAGCGAGTTGCTGCAGTTTGTCGGCTGCGGCGCCGCTGTCAATGGACGCTTCGGCCCTCTCGATGCCCTCCTTGAGGGAGTCGGCCTCGCCGGCCGCCAAGATAGCGGCCCCGGCATTGATGAGGACGATGTTGCGTTGCGGTCCCCGGGCACCCTTTTCCAGGATACTACGGGTAATGAGCGCATTTTCATCCGGCTGACCGCCCCTGATCTCATCCACCCGGGCCACATCACCGAAAAAATCATCCGGCACAATGTCGTAGGTCTTGACCTGGCCGTTGGCAAGTTCCGAAACACGGGTGGACGCGCACACCGAAATTTCGTCCAGCCCATCGTGCCCGTGAACCACGAATGCCCTTTTCACCCCCATGCTGCCAAGGGTCTGGGCAAACACCTCCGTCAGCTCCGGCGCGTATACCCCGAGCACCTGGCAATTGGCGGCAGCGGGATTGGTCAAAGGGCCCAGCATGTTGAAAATAGAGCGGATCCCCACTTCCTTTCTGGCCCTGGCGGCAAACCGCATGGCACTGTGGTAGAGCGGAGCAAAAAGAAATCCGATACCGATATCATGAATGGCCTCTTCCACAATCTCCGGATACACATCGAGATTCACCCCCAGGGATTCCAGCAGATCGGCGCTTCCGCACTGACTGGAGACCGAACGGTTGCCGTGCTTTGCCACGGTGATGCCACACCCGGCCACCACAAAGGCAGCCGTGGTTGAAATGTTGAAGGTATTGGCCCCGTCACCGCCCGTGCCGCAGGTGTCCACCACCACTGGACTGGACACTTGAATCCGTTTGGCTTTTCTGCGCATCTCACGCGCCGCTCCGGTCAGTTCTTCGAAGCTCTCGCCCTTTGCAGCCAGCGCCCCCATGAAAGCACCAATCTGGGAGTCTGTGGCCTGGCCGTCAAGTATCTGGCCCACCAGTCCGGCCATCTGCTCCTCGCTCAGGTCACGGCCGGCAATAATCTCCTGAAGTAGTTGTTTAAACATGTGTGTCACGCCTCCTGTTCATGTAGTTACTCATTAACCCCGGGTAATATCTGGATTCCCGCCTTCGCGGGAATGACGCGAGCGGCTGAGTATCTGTCATTCCCGCGAAGGCGGGAATCCAGAATGATCATTAAACCGTGAGTGCTCGCGCTTATTGAGAAGTTACCGTTCATCCCTAAACATACTAACGTTTTAGGCCTCTCTAATTGTGATCAGCATGAAAATTGGTTTGATCATAAAAATTCCTCAACAGCCGTTTGCCCACGGACGTCATGATCGACTCCGGGTGAAACTGGATCCCCTCGGTGGGGTGCTCCTGGTGGCGCACGCCCATGATTTCCCCGTCGTCGGCTTCGGCCGTGATATCGAGCACCTTTGGCAGCGACGCCCTGGAAATGACCAAAGAGTGGTAGCGCATGGCCGTAAAGGGGGATGGTATCCGGTTGTAGATGGACTGCCCGTCAGCTGTCACCGGCGAGGTTTTCCCGTGCATCAGGTACCGGGCGGAGACGACCTCGCCGCCAAAAGCCATGCCGATGGCCTGGTGTCCCAGGCAGACCCCCAGGATGGGGATGCGACCCGTGAAGTGCTGGATCGCCTCGATGGAAACGCCGGCGGCATCCGGCCGCCCGGGCCCCGGGGAGATCACCAGCCCTGAAAGGTTAAGGGCCTCCAGTCCCGCGACATCGATGGCATCGTTCCTGAACACTTTTGTCTCTGCACCGATCTCTTCCAGATACTGGACGAGGTTGTAGGTAAACGAGTCATAGTTGTCGATCATGGCTATCATGTTCTAGTATTCCTTTCATTGGTTTCTTGGTTTTTCATTCCACAACTGAAAACTACAAACATAACTTGTTGCA
>JBDLJD010000306.1:0-2567 GCA_039714495.1 Thermodesulfobacteriota bacterium | reverse complement strand
TGCGAAGCACAAATAACGGCCGGAGGCCTAATAACACGCGCAGCGCTAATGACAACCAACGATATGAATCCATGCAATCCGTGAAATCCGTGTCTAATAAAATATGCGAAGGAGAACAAAGATGAAACTGATTGCACCATCGATTTTGTCGGCTGATTTTTCAATACTGGGAGATGAAATCCGGGCGGTGGATAAAGCCGGTGCCGACTGGATCCACATCGACGTAATGGACGGTCATTTTGTACCCAACATCACCATCGGCCCCCTGGTGGTGGACGCCGTTAGAAAAATCACCGACCTGACCCTTGACGTTCACCTGATGATTGAAAACCCGGAAAAATACATTCAGGCCTTTGTGGATGCCGGCGCGGACCTGATCACCGTGCAGGTGGAAACCTGTGTTCACCTGAACCGGGTAATCCAGATGATTCACCAGGCCGATATCAAGGCCGGTGCCGTGCTCAACCCATCCACCCCCTTGTCATCCATCGAGTGGGAAATCGACAACCTGGACCTAGTCATGCTGATGGGCGTAAATCCCGGTTTCGGCGGACAGAAGTTCATCCCCGCCACCCTTGACAAGGTGAGAGTGCTGCGCAGCGTCATCCAGGAAAAAGGCCTTGAAACGCTAATTGAAATGGACGGCGGCGTCAGCAAAAACACGATCAAAGAGATCTCCGATTCCGGTGTGGATGTCCTGGTTTCCGGTTCGGCCATATTCGGCACGGAAAACTATGCGGAAACCATTGAATCGTTTCGCAAACTGATCGGCTAAATTCCCTGGCTGCGGAATCGCATATTTACAACAGCCGGGCTTTTGTGGTATTTTCAGTACATTCACCCCAACGTTGCAAAAGCTTGAGGGCTTCAGAGTCAAGGCGTCAAGGGTGAAGTCGTAGTGGTTTACTTCGAACCCTTGACAACACAGAATCTGGAGTCCTCAGGCTTTTCCGAAGGGTAACCTTGGGATTCAGTTGGCTATCTTGGACCATCCCGATCTCCCGGAAGCATGCCCTGAAACCTAAAGCGGGCGTTTCATATTCTAACAGCGGAAAAGGCCATGATCTCATCTCCGGAAGCGCCGACCAGCCACATTAAAAAGCTCATCCGCATCGGCATTGCGCTGTCGGTGGAAAAAGACATCAACAAACTGCTGGAAATGATCGTTGACGAAACCCGCGATCTGACCCATGCCGACGCGGGGACCCTTTACATTATCGACCGGGACCAGCAGTGCCTGACATTCCAGATCATGCAGAACGACACCATGGAAGCGAGGCTGGGCGGCACCAGCGGCAAAGCCATCGACCTGCCCGATATCCCGCTCTATTCCGAAGATGGAAAGCCCAACCATTCCAATGTTGCATCCTACGTGGCCCTTAGCGGTGAGCCCGTCAACATCCCGGATGTGTACGAGGCAGAGGGGTTCGATTTCACGGGCCCCCGCAACTACGATGCCTCGACAGGCTACCGGTCAAAATCCATGCTGGTGATGGCCCTTCAAAACCATGAAAACGACATTATCGGCGTGCTTCAGCTCCTGAACGCACAGGACCCCGAAACCGGTAAAGTGGTCGCATTTTCAGAGGAGTACGTGGACCTGGTGGCCTCGCTGGCCTCCCAGGCAGCTGTTGCCCTGACCAATACCCAGCTCATCCAGGACCTGACCGATCTGTTTTACTCTTTCATCAAGGGGATCGCCACGGCCATCGATGAAAAATCCTCCTACACGGGCGGCCATATCAACCGGGTGGTTTTCATCTCCATGCTCATTGCCGAAAAAATCAATGCATCCAGCGAGGGCTACTTCAAAGACTTCTCCTTTTCCGAAGATGAGATGGAAGAACTCATGCTGGCAGCCTGGATGCATGATGTGGGCAAAATCACGACCCCGGAATACGTGGTGGACAAATCCACTAAACTGCAGACCATCTTCGACCGTCTGGAGTTGATCGAAGCCAGGTTCCAGGTTATCGAAAAATCGATTGAAAACGACATGCTCCGGCAAAAGGTCAAGCTCCTGGAACAATCCCCGGACATAGATAAATCCGCTTTGGACAAAATCGAGCAACTTGCCCGGAAAAGCATCGATATCCTCAAAGAAGATTTCGACGTCATCCGGAGTGCCAATACCCCGGATGAATTCATGGACGAGGAAAAGGTCGAAAAAGTCAAGGCCATTGCCAGTAAAACCTATGTACAGGACGAGGAGGAACGGCCCTACCTCACCCTGGATGAAGTGTGCAATCTGAGCATCAGTAAGGGCACCCTCACCAGCGAGGAGCGGCATATCATCGAAAATCATGCCAGCATGACCCTCAAGATATTGAACGAACTGACCTTTCCCCGAAAATTTTCCAAGGTTCCTGAATTTGCCGCGGGCCACCATGAAAAACTGGATGGATCCGGTTATCCGCAAAAGCTCACGGAAAACGAACTTGCACTCCAGACTCGCATTCTGGCGGTTGCCGATATTTTCGAGGCCCTCACCGCCCGCGACCGCCCCTACAAAAAACCCATGCAACTGTCCCAGGCAGTAAAAATCCTCGGTTTTATGGTTAAAGACC
>JBDLJD010000305.1:0-2573 GCA_039714495.1 Thermodesulfobacteriota bacterium | reverse complement strand
TTCAGGATTTCAACCGTCTCCGCCACCATGTCTTCCAGAACTTGAGCTGCGGGTTTGACCTCGTGGATGATTCCGGAAACCTGGCCGGCCAGGCCCCCCACGAAGTCATCCTGGCCACTCTCAATAAAACCGGCCAACAAAGCGGATGAGATGACAATCTGGGTTGGGAAAGGCAGCGGCTCGAGCCCGGAGCCTGCCCAGATATCATGGTACCCGTTGTAGCTTGCCCGCAGGGTTTTTCCGGTATAGGCTGTGCTCACGCGGGTACCCTCGTCACTGGATTTCACGATTTTCTTCTTATTGATTTCAAGGGCGCCGCCTTCGTCGGTTGCCAGAAAGCGTGTGCCAACCCAGGCGCCCACACACCCCATGGTCAGCGCTGCAGCCAGACCGCGCCCGTCGCCTATCCCGCCGGCCCCCAGGACCGGAACCGGGGAAGCGGCGTCAATGGCTGCCGGCAACAATACCATGGTGCCGATCCGGCCGGTGTGCCCGCCGCCTTCATGGCCCTGGGCCACCAAAAGGTCCACACCCGAATCTGCCATGCGTTTGGCGTTCTTTGCATTACCCGTAATCCCCAGGACCTTCATGCCGTTGGCATGGGCTTCCTCCACCATGAACCCGGGATTGCCCAGGCCAGCACAGAACAGGGGCACCTTTTCCTCGATGCAGACCTGTACCGACTCCTTGGGCCGCATGGTGGTTGTGTCGGTGCGCATTATGATCTCGACTTCGGGCAGCCCCATGTCCTTTCTTATCTTCTGCACCCATTCCCGATGTGCATCCGGGATGAACTCCAATACCTGGCTGAGCGGAATCTCGTCAGGGCCTTTCTGTCCCAGGGCACCGCCTAAATCTATATTTTTAGGCAAAAGCAGATCCACCCCGAATGGTTTGTCTGTCTGCGCATTGATCTCCCGGATGGCGTCACGCAGTTCGTCCACGGTAAAACCGCTGCCCCCCAGGACACCTAGTCCGCCGGCCTCTGATACGGCTACGACCAGTTCCACGGGAGCACCAGTGGTTTCCCCCATCAGGGTGGGTCCCATACCGGCACTGAGAATCGGATATTCGATGCCCAGCATGTCACACAATCTGGTTTTCAATCGTAATGTTGACATTCCAATCTCCTTTCAGAAAAACCATGGTTAATGGTTCACAGATAACCGTTTGTTAATGATCCTTAACCGCAAAGGGACAGAAACATTCCTGCCAGGAAAATAATCAAGGCGGCCCTATGGGTCATTGATGCGAAGCGCTTGTTTTTATGCATTTTAGTTTTTCATCCAATCGGTCGCAAATATAAGCACCTATGGGCATGGCCGACGTGGCTGCAGGGGACGGTGCATTGCAGACATGCAGTGACCGCTCGCTATCGGCAAAAAGAAAATCATGCACCAGCTCGCCGTCGACGGTAACGGCCTGGGCCCGGATGCCGGCCGGGTATGGTGAAAGGTCGGCCAGGCGGATGTGCGAACAATATTTGTGCACCCGTTTAAGATAGCCGGGTGTATAAAAAGAGTCTCGCATTTCCCCTATCCCTGATCCCAGGTGCTCGCGGACCACTTTCCAGAACCCGGGGAAGCGGATCATATCGAACACATCCCCGGCATCCACATTGACCCGGCCATAGCCTTCCCGTTTCCACCCCATGACCGCATTGGGGCCGATGGTCACGCAGCCGTCGATCATGCGGGTCAGGTGCACCCCCAGAAAGGGAAGGTCAGGATCGGGAATCGGGTAGATGAGATGGTTCACGATGTGATTGTGCCTGGCTGCCAAGCGGTAATACTCGCCTCTGAAGGGAATGATCTGAAAATCCGTTTTGATGCCCATCATGCGAACCAGCCGGTCTGCCAAAAGGCCGCCGCAGGTAACCACCCACCCCCCCTTGAAAACATCAGGCCCGGCCTTGATTCGCACCACGTCCTTTTCTTCCCTGATCCCGCGAACCTGCCTGCCCATTTTGATCTTTCCGCCCAAAACCTGGAACTGACGGGCCATTTCTGATGTTATCTTTTGGTAATCGGTAATGCCGGTGGCCGGTACGTAAAGTGCTCCTACACCGTTTATGTTGGGCTCCCGCGCTTTCAACGCCTTGTCCGTCAAACGATGCGTGTCGATCTTGTTCTCGAGGCAGCGCTGCTCGAGCGCCTGCATGCGCTCGTATTCCAGGTCATCAGTAGCCACGAGGAGCTTTCCGCATCTCGTAAAAGGCAACCCGTGCTCCAGGCAGAAATCAGCCGTAAAGGCCGCCCCCTGCTTGCAAAATTCCGCCTTGAGACTCCCGGGCTGGTAATAAACGCCCGCATGCACCACACCTGAATTGCGACCTGTCTGGTGCAGGGCCAGGGAGGTTTCCTTTTCGATCAGCAGAATCTCTGCCCCGGGGTGGCGTTGTTTCAACTGCAGGGCGGTTGAAACGCCCACAATGCCGCCGCCGATGAGGATGAAGTCATACATTGTAATAAGTAATAGTCAATAGTTAATTGTTAATGATCAGCTCTCCGTTCTCTGAGGTTCCGTCCTCCGGCTCCCTACTCCTTTCTACTTACTTGCCTTCCGACCTCTGT
>JBDLJD010000304.1:0-2575 GCA_039714495.1 Thermodesulfobacteriota bacterium | reverse complement strand
TCCGTATTCCGAGTTCCACATTCCGAATTACTGGGATTTGTGGTAGGCACGCGCCCACTGATTGACGCGGTCTATGAAGGCCTGAAGATTCTTGGAGACATACTTGTCCTTGTGAAGCACCATAAAAAAATTACGCGTATAGGAAGTGTCTGAAAGCGGGATGGCGGCCAGGGTTCCCTGCTGGACTTCTTCATGTGCTACCTTACGGGATACAAGAGCGATGCCCGAACCGCTCTCTACAGCTTTCTTGATGGCTCGGTTGCTGGAGAGTTCCAGAGGTGTGGAAACGGATACGTTGTATTCTTTCACCAGGCGTACGACAGCCTGGTGAGGTACAGAACCGATTTCGTGAACCACCATGGACTGACCCTCCAGTTCGGCAGGGTCGAGGGTCTCTTTGCGGGCAAAGGGGTGGTTTAAGGGTGCGATGATCACAAAACGGTCCTCGAGTATTCCATGGGTGGTAACCTTTTCGTTGCCAACGGCAAAGGAGATAAACCCCAGGTCGTTTTTCAGGCTGGCGGTATTGTCCACAACCTGTTCGGTGGGCAGTATATTTACCGATATGCGCAAGCTGGGATTTTCTAGACTGAAGGGGTTGACAATGGAAGGCAGGTAATAGGCGCCGAAGCTTTCGCTGGCATCGATCCTGATATGGCCCCTCTCATTTTGCTGGAAATCACGAATACAATCTTCAGCCAGCAGGTCCAGTTCAAATATTTTTTCAGCGATTTCAAACAGGGCTTCCCCGGCATCGGTCAACACCAGCCTTTTCCCGAAACGGTTCAGCAACTGAATGTCGTAGAACTCCTGCAGCCTTTGTATCCCTTTGGTGACCGCCGGCTGGGTAATGTTCAGTTTTTTTCCGGCGATGCTGAGATTACCGTGTTTGACAGCCAGGTAAAAAATTTTGAGCTGATTCAAGTTCATGGCATTTAAAATTATTTTGCAAACAAGCAAAAGTGAAGCGTAACATCCAACGATTGCGATTTCGTGACATTCTAGATGTATTTATAAAAAAATTTTAAATGAATAATAATCGCTTGACAAGTAGTTTTATTCAATCAATATGACTCGTGACGGCTAAAAGGACCATTGTCTGTTTCTAACAAGGGGGTATAAAGATGCAATTTGCAAAACTGCTCGGCACCGAAGATGTTGAAAAAATTCATGACGGGTCGTTGGAAATTCTTGAGAATGTGGGTATTTTTGTCTGCAATGAAAAGGCGCGGAAAATCTTTGCAGCCCACAACTGTTCGGTGGACAAGGATAAGTATATCGTGAAGATTCCCCGAAGTGTTGTTGAGGAATATCGAAAAGCATTTGTTCCGACCTTTACCTTCAAGGGGCGTGATCCGGCCAATGACCGCACGATCCCTGGCGACAGCCCGGTGGTAGTGACGGCATCTTCTGCGCCTAACATCATCGATCCGTATATAGGCAAGGAACGGCGAGCCACATCCGATGATATTGCCAATATCGCTTTTCTCATCAATGAGCTTCCGGGCTACGATGTTTTTTCAATATCGACGCTTGCAGACGATGCACCTGAAGGACAGTTCAGCCTGGCACGGTTTTACCCTGCGTTGAAGAACTGCACCAAGCCCATTCGCGGCAACACCCCTAACATGGACGACCTTCAAAAAGTGCTTGAACTCGGTAGGCTCGTTGCCGGGGGAGAGGCCGCCTATCGGGAACGGCCCATCATCACCCACCACTGCTGCCCGGTTATATCACCGCTGACCATGGATGTGGATTCCACCGAAATCATGATCTATCTCGTTGAAAATGAACTGCCCGTCTACGGTACCATCGTTCCCAATGCCGGTCTCACAGCGCCCATGACGCTCATCGGTAACCTGGCACTGGGAAATGCCGAGTTTCTTGCCATGGGCATCCTTATGCAGATGGTTCGCCCGGGCGCGCCGCTGATATACGCCGCTCTATCCACCGTGGCCGATCTGCGCAACGGCAGCTACACCCCCGGTGGCATAGAGACCGGCCTGATGCTGATGGCCCACAGCCAGATGGCTCAATTCTACAATGTGCCGTCGGGGGGGTATATCGGTCTCACCAATGCACACCTGAATGACGCCCAGTCCGGCTATGAAACCGGTATGAACACCACTGGTGCGGTGCTGGCAGGAGCCGATATGCTCAATATGGGCGGTCTGCTGGACAGCCTGATGGCATTCGATTACGGAAAGGCCGTTATCGATAACGAAATTGCCTTGATGCTCAAACGAATGACCGGATTTCCGAAAGTCGATGACGATAGTATGGCCCTTGACATCATATCGGAAGTGGGGCCGGGCGGATCCTTCATGGAGGCGGCACACACGTTCAAAAACATGCGGCAAATCGGTCTGTTGACCCGCGTGGCTAACAGGGATATGCGCAGTATATGGGAGTTGGATGGCTATCCCGATGCCAATAAGCGTGCCATGGCAGAGACGAGAACTATACTCGAAAACGATAATCCCGCTGTTTTCTCCGCTGATCTCGATGCAAAAATCCGCGCCCGATTTAAGGATCTTGTCGCGGGTGATGCGCATTCGATCCGCTAGTGGGTTTA
>JBDLJD010000303.1:0-2598 GCA_039714495.1 Thermodesulfobacteriota bacterium | reverse complement strand
GTGGTAAAAACGCCGGCAACCGTGGCCGGGACGTCTGAATAGACCAAGCCAAGGTCTTTTTCATTGTTTTTTTTCAGGCCGGCGTGAATGCCGGCGGCTTTGAATCCCGGACAGGTGATGGGCGGCATAATCAGGTCTCCCAATGTAATAGTGAAGCTGCAAGTGCTTCTCGATTTGATTTTAAGGTATTATAGCCCAACAGGGACGAAGCGGAAAGCATTATTTTCATCGCTAAATAGGCTGCCCAATAACACGTCATTTGCTGTCGGCATATAGTTTTCGCAGGGCAAAACAGTCAGTCCAGCAACATGCGATGTAGTGTTGCGAGACGTTTTTTTCAGGGCTAAAGCCCTGGGCTACATCGTTAACGGTTTGATTGTTAACGGCCAATTGCCATGAAGCTATTTGATCGATCCTGTAGCGCAGGGTTTCAACCCTGCCAAAGCGGGTTGCGGTCCAACCCGTTTGCCTCTACCGATTGGTACAATGTGAACTGTAAATTATTGAAAGCATGTAAGCGGTTTGACAGGCTTTCCGGGATGTACTAAATGGATGAAATCCATTTAGTGTTTTCAAACTTTCGTGCTTTCGTGATTCGCTTTTTGGGGTGTTGGGGGATAAAAGGGGACAATCGATTGGAAGTCAAAGAACAAAAGACAAGTATGTGTCCGGCCTGCGGTGGAGCGCTTGTCCTGGAACGGGCGTGACGGAAAATATCCATGCGCTGCAGGTCGTGCAGTACCGAATTCAGCATTAAAGAGATTTTCGATCAAATGGATGACCGTTTTGAAAGGCAGATCGCAAATGAGCGTTGCGACCGGTTGTAGCCGATGAACAACATTGTATTCTCCAGTCTATTTCCCGTGTTTGCACTCCTTTTACTGGGACACCTGCTGAAGCGGTTCAAACTGACCAATGACGAGTTCCTGAAAACCTCGGACAGGCTGATATACTTTATCTTTTTTCCGGTACTGCTGTTTTGGAAAATCGGTGGGGCTGACACCGGCAGCGGTATTTCATGGGACCTGTGCCTTGTCGGGATCATCGCTATCGGCGCTATTTATCTGGTCAGCGCTGCAGCAATGAAGGTGTTCAGGGTTTCCGCTTTCAAGGCCGGAACCTTTTCCCAGAGCTGTTACCGGTTCAACACCTACATCGGTATGGCCATCGTTTACAACGCCCTGGGGGACGAAGGGGTCAAGCATTTCGGAATTTTGATCGGGTTTGTCATTCCCTTTATCAACGTGCTGGCGGTGTCGACGCTGATCTGGTATTCGGGAGAGCGGATCGCCCTCAAGGAGCGCATTCGGGTGACCTTGAGGGAAATCGTCACCAACCCGCTGATCATAGGATGCCTGACAGGCCTGCTCTATGCACGTTTCATCAACACCTTTCCTGCATTTCTGGACAATGCCTTTCGCCTCTCGGCAGCGGTGGCCCTGCCCCTGGCGCTCCTTTCCATTGGCGGTGCATTGACCATGAAGAGTTTGAAGGGAAACTTGAGGCTCTCCATGGCGGCCGCGGTAATCAAACTTTTGCTGCTTCCGATCGCAGGGTATCTGTTGCTGCGGTTTTTCCAGGTTGACGGGGTCCCTTTCAAGGTGGGGATGATCTATTTTACGCTACCGGCTTCGGCTTCCATCTATGTTCTGTCCGCCCAGTTGAACAGCGATACGGAGCTTGCCTCTGCAGCTGTCGTGCTTTCGACGATTCTCTCCTTCTTTTCCCTGACAGCCGGGCTTTTGCTCTAACCGCAACCTTGGGGTTAACATGCAGAATTACAAACTGACCATCGAGTACGACGGGACGGCCTACCACGGATGGCAGCGCCAGAAAGACGATCTCACCATCCAGGGAGAGATCGAAAAAGCCCTTGCCATAATGACCCGTCAAAAAGTTGTGGTTCATGGTTCCGGGAGGACGGACGCCGGTGTGCACGCTCTGGCCCAGACAGCGCATTTCAAGAGCGATGCCGGCCTTTCGGCGGAAGCCTTTCAAATGGGCCTCAACAGCCTTTTGAAGAATGACATTGTCATCAAGGCCTGCCAGGTGGCTGCGGATACTTTCCATGCCCGCTACGATGCCAGAGGCAAAATATACCAGTATCACATCCTGAACCACAAGATCCCGTCGGCCATAAGTCGGAACCGCGTCTGGCATATCCGTAAGCAATTGGATTTTTACGCCATGCAGCGAGCTGCCGTCCACTTAGTGGGGGCGCATGATTTCAAGGCCTTTGAAGGTACCGGAAGCCCGCGATCGAGCACGGTCCGCAGGGTGGCCAGGGCCGAGGTGACCCGGTGTTCCGCGGATAGCATACAGTTCACCATAGAGGCCGACGGCTTTTTAAGGTACATGGTGCGGAATATCGTGGGAACCCTCGTGGAGGTGGGTCTTTCCAAGATGGGGCCTAAGGGATTCAAGGATGTTCTGGATTCCGGGGACAGGTCCAAGGCCGGGGCGACAGCCCCGCCGCAGGGCTTGTTTCTAGTCAAAGTGCTTTACTAGTGACTTGTTTTATTATCAATAATTAAAGCCTCCCCTAAATAGGAGATACCATTGACAAGATATGCTAATCAACACCTCCGAAAGGCACTA
>JBDLJD010000302.1:0-2662 GCA_039714495.1 Thermodesulfobacteriota bacterium | reverse complement strand
TCCTGCTGTTTGAGTGTCGGTGTGGTGCAATGACGGATGTGAATTGCTCCTCCTCGTTCTTTTGGCAGGCTTGTCGTAAGGATGCGATGAGTATTCAACGGGAGCATTACCGGTTTGTTAATGATTTAGGGTGATGTTTCAGACAAACAATCAATGCATGATAAAAAAATGCTGGACATTTGATTTGATCACCTATATGGTAGGATGAAAATTCTATTCTCAGTGAGGTGGTCATATGCAGGAAGTTTCATCGGAGAGATTTTGTGGACGAACCCTCAACGGCGATGAAGTTGATCAGATAAAGGAGATCGTCAGTACCTGTAAAGGAATCAGTCGTACCGAACTGGCCAATACCGTCTGTGAGCTTTTTGATTGGAAAAGGCCCACAGGGAGGCTTAAAACTGTTGAATGTCGTCAGTTTCTTGAACATTTGCAGGCCCAAGGGGTCCTCGATCTGCCCGATCGTAAAGCGGGTCGGCCCAAAGGCGTTAAGGTCACAGTAAAAAGGACAGATAAGGGACAATCCCCCGGGATTATTACCGGCAATGTCAATGACTTTCGTCCTCTAAGGTTGCGGAAGGTAACCACCAAAGCGCAACGGGAACTATGGTATGAATATGTTGATCGATATCATTACCTGGGTTACCAATTACCTTTTGGCGCCCAGTTGCGGTATTTTATCGAAAGCGGTAACGGGGAAAATCTAATTTTTGGATGTCTGCAATTTTCTTCACCCGCCTGGAAGATGGCAGCGCGGGACCGATGGATCGGCTGGTCCGCTGAGCAGCGGCAGCGCAATTTACAAAAAGTTGTCAATAACAGCCGGTTTTTGATATTGCCTTGGGTTAAGGTTAAAAACCTTGCCAGTTCGGTACTGGCGTTGGCGATCCGAAGCGTTTCTAAAGACTGGCAATCCTGCTATGGGTATCGGCCGGTTGTTATGGAGACGCTGGTAGATAAAAGTCGTTTTACCGGCACCTGTTATAAGGCCGCCAATTTTATTTATGTGGGCGCCACTACAGGCCGCGGGCGGATGGACCGTGAGCATGCCAGCCATGGGCAGAGTCCGAAGGGTATTTATGTGTACCCTCTTTCATCTCGATTTCGTCAAGAACTGTCGGGATTGTAAAGGGGGTGTGCCATGGGACTTGCCGCTTACAATATTGAACCCGATTCCAAGGAGCAATTTCGTTACATGATTCATGATGAAGTGGATAAATGGGTTGATCAGATTATAGATGAAGTGTTTGAAGACGATAGACAACCCACGGTGATGGAGATCAGCGAACTGTTTGCTAAAACGAAGCAAAAGTTTTTTGGCGCCTGTTTTCAAGCCTTGATTGAACAGAAGTACGCCGGTTTATTGGAGCAGGAATATGCGCCCTGTCCCAAGTGCGCCAAGAGGTGCAAAAAGCGGCGCGGCAACTTAAAAGAGATGGTGACCATGCAGGGTCCAAGCGTGTTGAAGCGCCCCTGGTTTTATTGTGTGGATTGTTGTTATGGGTTCAGTCCGTTGGACAAGGTGCTTGAGATCAGTCGTAAGAAATATCAGTTTGATATTCAGAAAAAAGCGACCAAAACCACAGCAGAGGTCCCATTTTCCTGTGGTAGCGATCTATTTGCGGATCTTGCCGGGCAGCCGCTTAGTGATCATTTTATGCACGATACATTTGAACGGGTGGGCGCCCACGCCTGTTTGGAGGATGTGACTCCTAGCAAAGAAGATATAGCCAAAAGATGCCGAGAGGCAACCGGGGATTCTTGGCGTCCGGTTTTGGTGGTGGCCGCCGATGGCGCTCATGTGCCGACCCGAGCTAAGGCCAAACGCAATGAAAAAAGAGGCACGGGGCGCTGGCAAGAAGCCAAGGGATTCAGGATCTATTTGCTGGGTCAAAATCGTATTATTCACCTCGCAAGCTGGCATCAGATTCAAAACGAAGAGCAGTTTGGAAAAGATCTTACAGTGGTGTCTTCGCGCATCCCACAAGAGCAGTTGCGTATCGGATTATTGGGAGATGGAGCCGAGTGGCTGTGGAAACATATGACCAATTGTTTTCCGAAAGGCCGGCAGGTGCTTGATTACTACCATTGCGTTGAGCACATTCATAAAGTAGCCAAGGTACAGTACGGTGAAAATTCACAACAAGCCTTGGAATGGGTTGAAAGCACCGTTTGCCGGCTTTTCTTTGCCGAGGTCAACAGTGTAATTGGGGGCCTTCGCCGGATGAAACCAAAAGATAGTGAAGCAGGTGAAGAAATCCGCAAACTGGTTGGCTACCTGGATCATAACCGTGATAGGATCCACTACCAGGGAGATCGCATAGGGGGCTATCCCATCGGAAGCGGTGGAATTGAATCCGCAAACAAATTTATATGCCATACACGGCTGAAGCGCTCCGGTGCCTGGTGGGTAAAAGAAACCGGCAATGAAATGCTTCGTATTCGTTGTGCGATTTACAACGGTACTTACGATAAGGTTTTCGATAAGTATAAGTGTGCTTGTTTACTATGAGAAAATCTCGAAAAATTTTAACAAACTGGTAATGCTCCCTTCAATACAGACTAAACTTAAAAATATGTGCATCGAGAGCTTCTTGAGGTTAGTTTTTTTAAGATAATCTATAATGGAATACCTGTATGTGTAGATCATTATTAGTACTAG
>JBDLJD010000301.1:0-2700 GCA_039714495.1 Thermodesulfobacteriota bacterium | reverse complement strand
CCCTGTTCCTTGGCCTTATAGACAGCATTGTCGGCCTGCCGGACCAGGGTGAGCACGTCGACAGTCTCTTCGCTGAAAGCCCCGATGCCGCCGCTCAGGGTGAGCTTGATCTCTTTGTCTTCCCAGGCAAATGCCATGTTTTCAACGCTTGCACGGACACGCTCACCAATAATGGCGGCATTCTTCCGGTTGGTTTCCGGCAGAACCAGCACCATCTCCTCTCCGCCATAGCGCCCGGCGATATCTTCCAGGCGCTTTTCATGGAGAATCGTCCCGGCCACACGCCGCAAGACTTCGTCGCCTGCCTGGTGCCCGTGAACATCGTTGATCCTCTTGAAATTGTCCAGATCGAAAAAGACTATGGAAAGATCCAGCTTGTGCCGCTTGGCACGGTGCAGTTCATTGGTCAACAGGTCATCCAGGGCCTGGCGGTTCAGCATGTTGGTCAAGCTGTCGTACTTGCTGTTTTTCAGCGTCCTTTCAAAGACGTGGATTTCGACCACTTTCGGGTTTTTCAATGATTTTTGAACCGAACAGAAATAGTCGCAGATAGCTGTCCTCAGGCTGATGGGCCGTCCCAGTGCTGCACTCATATCTTTGTGCAGGGTGATGATCTCTTTCCAGGATGTTTCTGCTGATTGATGGTCCAGGTCCAGATGGGTCAACACATGCAGAATGATCTGATGGGTTTCAACACCGAATTGCTTTGCAATGCGGTTTAATTCCTCAATCAGAATTTCATCATCTTCAGCCCTATTCAGGCAGGCCAGCACGGCTTCTCTTATCTGGTGCATTGGCTATCCTCCAAATTTTCATACCCTGACGTTTTAGGAAATGTCATCATGTTTTTTTATCTGTTGGCAAAACAATCTCTCGGTGAAAACTGGTTGATCTCAGCTTGACAGCCGAAAAAATCAGAAAAACGACCAACCCTCCCACAAATGCCCATAAAAACCACTTAAACGACCCCATAAACACCATGTTTTCCACTATCAACGGTTCGACATGGGCGTGTGTGACGGCGATTTTCGGCCTCAGGCCGGCCAGGAAAACTGAGTATAGGATACCGAGCAAACCGTACGACAGGTTGAACGAGAGGCCCTTGAAGCTCAGTACGGTTGCGCGACGGCTCGAGGCCGTGATCCGGTTAAGGTAGTTGCTGACGAAAAAGCCTGTCATGTACATGGCGCTGAAAAGTACAACTGCCGGCACCAGACCGGCAATGGGAATAAAAAGAGACATACCGTAAAGGCCGATGATCGTCATGACCGCCAATACCGCCAGGTTGAAGCGGGGCGGGCATTGTTCTGACATCTTCAAGGCGATGCGCGGCAGGAAAAGCCCCAGGCCCGCTATCCCCGCCCCAATCAGGCCGAAAGCAGCTTCCGGTATTTCGATAACGCGGTAATACTGGCTGTTAAGGGTAATTACCATACGCATGATGCTGTCAAAAAGAAGCCCGGCGCAAATAATCACCAGGGCAATGGGGGTCTTGAGGATCCATTTGCCGGCATCCATGGTCTGAAGCCATATATTCCTGGCGGAAGCACCGCACTGCTCGACAACACCGCACACATCGTCGGCGGTGCGGTCTTCCTGCATCCTCAGGGTGGCCATAAACGTCATTAGGGACATCATAAGCGTCAGGACCAGTGGAATTCTGATAGTGATATCCCGGGTGAAGGTAATGCCGATCCCCAAACCGTCGAAAACGCGCTGCATGAATGCGGGATCGTAAACAGCCGCCCCCAGGCTCATGGCCACGATGGCGGCCAGGGATCGGAGTCGCATTTGGGTGGACAGAACCCGGCCCCACTCTTCTTCGCGGCCTGCCCGCTTCAACGCATCGTATGCCATGGCTTCATCTGCGCCACTGGCCGCGGCCTCGGCCACGCCGCTCAATATGCGGTTAATGACGAACAGGCCGAACAACAGATCCAGGCGATTGCGGGGAGCAAAGCAAAGGATCATCATTTCCAAAACCATCAATCCACCGGCCAGAACCATCAGCCGGCGTCGCCCCCAAATGTCTGCCAGGGCTCCCGAGGGAACTTCCATGATCACGATGGTTGCCGCCCACACCGCATTGAGCAGCGCAAACTGGGATACCGTCAACCCGAAATCAAGGAAAAGAATGGTGAAGACTGGATAATAGAACCTGGCGTTGAAAAAACACTTGAAGGCAATGAACAGCCGTACGTTTGGGATGGCATAGGGGGAAGATTGATCAGGCACTAAGCTCTATATCCTTCAACCTGCTTTGCCAGGCGATCTCTTAGAAATTCGGGGATGCTTTTCTTTTCAAAGGTTTCCATGTCCACACAGACAGTGATATTGTGCCCGGTAACCCGGGGGGTATCTTCGCCTTGTTTGAACACCCGGTAGCCGAACCTGATGGAGGATTTCCCAAAGGTCTGCACCCTGACCTCCACTTCGATCTTGTCGCCGTATCGCAGCGGACCTTGAAAATCGGTCTCCAGGTGGACCGTGGGCAGCCCGATGTTGTGGTGGTTGATCACGTCGGGATATTCAATTCCGAGCGCTTCGTCAAAAAACTCCTCCAGGGCCACGTGAAAATAGTGCAGAAACCTGGGATAGTAAACAATGCCAGCGCGGTCGATGTCCCCAAAACGGATTTTTTGTTTTGATCTGAAAGCCATGGGCAAACATAAACACACACCATCCAAGAATCAACCAAAA
>JBDLJD010000300.1:0-2787 GCA_039714495.1 Thermodesulfobacteriota bacterium | reverse complement strand
CTGAGAACCTTTCTCACCGGTTTCAGTGTGGCCTGGGGCATTTTCATGCTCATCCTGTTGCTGGGTTCCGGTACAGGCATCCAGAACGGCATCCATCATGAATTCAAAGGCGTTGCAACCAACAGCATCTGGGTTCACCAGGGACAGACCAGCAAGCCCTTCAGGGGACTGCAGACAGGAAGGCGCATTAAATTTATCAATGCCGATTACGAGGAAATAAAAGCCACCGTCCCGGGCGTCGAACACATTACAGCCCGCTATTATTTTAACTGGAACAACACCACCATCACCTTCAAGGAAGAGTCGGGTGTGTTCAATATCATCGGCTGCCACCCGGATCACCGCCATATTAAGAAAACAATCCTTCTGCAGGGAAGAAACATCAATGACAATGACATGAGAAAATACCGAAAAGTGGCCTACATCGGGTTCCAGGTACGCGATCAGCTGTTTAAGAATGAGACTCCCATTGGAAAACACATCAGCATAAACGGGGTCCTGTTCAAGGTTATCGGTGTTTTTGACGATGAAAGAAGCCAGCGCGCCCAGCGGATCCTTTACCTCCCCATCACGACCGTCCAGAAGGTTTTCGGCGGCAGGAACCGGATCCACCAGGTGATGTTCACTGTCGGAGACGCCGGCATAGAGGAAAGCAAGGTCATCCAGGAAAAGGTGCGCCGCAAAATGGCTGCCCGGCACCACTTCGACCCCAGAGACGAAAAGGCCCTGCGCATCTGGGACAGCGTGGAGGAATTTCAAAAATTCATGGCCCTGTTCAGGAATATCCGTATCTTTATCTGGCTGATCGGCATCGGCACCATCTTTGCCGGCATTGTGGGCATCAGCAACATAATGCTGATCGCGGTTAAGGAACGGACCAAGGAAATAGGCATCCGCAAGGCCCTGGGAGCCACGCCCTGGTCCATCATCAGCCTTGTCCTCACCGAGTCGGTACTGATAACTACCGTGTCGGGCTACATCGGCCTGGTGCTGGGTGTTGGCACCATTGAACTGGTGGCTGGAAATCTGCCGGCCCTGGATCTTTTTCGTAACCCTGAGGTGGATTTCAGGGTGGCCCTCAGTGCCCTGGGCCTTTTGGTCATGGCCGGCCTGATTGCCGGATTCTTCCCGGCCCGCAGAGCCGCCGGGATCCAGCCGGTGGAGGCCTTAAGAGATGAGTAATAACATCGTGCACCTGAAGTGCTGCTTCAGGTGCACGATGTTATTACTCATCTCTGTAACTGGCGCTTCGCGCGATATTTGCCCTTCGGCCGTAATTTGTTGTCGCTATCAGCAAATAGCGATTAGCAGCAATGAATTACAGCGAAGCGTAATGACAATTAATGACACACGAAGTGTAAATTACGCCCGCAGGGCAAATAACGCGCGCCAGCGCTAATAACAGCCGAAGGCGAAATGACCAGTATTCAAGAATGAAGAATACGCAAACTGACTACTAAGTCATTCAGAACTGAGGCATAGGCATCAGATGATTTTCGACCGCGACAACTGGCAGGAAATTTACCACAGCCTCAAGCAGAACAAACTGCGTTCCTTTTTGACCGCATTCGGCGTGTTCTGGGGTATTTTTCTGCTGCTGGTCATGCTGGGCGCCAGCAAGGGGCTCCAGAACGGAGCCATGGACGATTTCAGCAACCGGGCCACCAACAGCCTTTACATCTGGACCCGCCCCACAACCATTCCCTACAAAGGCTTCCCCATCGGAAGACGCTTCTATTTCAACAATGACGACATCAAAGCCCTGAAGCAAAATATCCCGGAAATTCAGTACCTGGGCCCCCGCAATCAGGCAGGCGGGCACAGGGGCGTCACCAATGTAACCCGGGGGCTGAAGGATGGCGCGTTCAGCATAAACGGCGACTATCCTGAATACCGCCATATCCAGCTTCTGAAAATTACATCCGGCAGATTTATCAATGATCTGGATATGCACGACCGCCGCAAGGTGGCCGTCATCGGTACCCGCGTGCGCGAGATTCTATTTAAAAAAGAGGAAGCCCCCCTGGGTGAGTATATTCTGGTGAGAGGGGTCTACTTCAAGGTGGTGGGGGTGTTCACGACCAACGGCGAAGGGGACCAGGCAGAAGAGGAAACCCAGACAATTTTCATCCCCTTCAGCACCTTTCAGCAAGCTTTCAATTACGGCAATCGCGTCAGCTGGTTTTCCATCACCTCCCAACCCCATGTGACGGCATCGGCGGTGGAGAAAAAGGCCATCGCCCTTCTGGCCGAACGGCACCAGGTTTCGCCGGATGACAAGATAGCCTTCGGCCGCTACAACGTGGAAAAGGAATATCGTAAAATGGTAAACCTTTTCAAGGGGATAAGAATTCTGACCTGGTTTGTGGGCACGTTTACCCTCATCGCGGGAATCATCGGCGTCAGCAATATCATGCTCATTATCGTCAAGGAACGCACCCGGGAAATCGGCATTCGCAGAGCCATTGGCGCCACGCCGTTCAACATCATCACCCAGATCATGGCGGAATCCGTGCTGATTACGGCTCTTTCCGGCTATATAGGCCTGTTCTCCGGGGTGGTCATTATTGAACTGGTTTCCCGAGTGTTGACTGCCACAGGCACCAAGGCGGACTACTTCAAAAACCCGGAAATCGATTTTAGGGTTGCAATCGCCTCTTTATCCATTTTAGTGATATGCGGAGCCTTAGCCGGTCTCATACCGGGCAGGAAGGCCGTCAGCATCAAGCCGGTGGAGGCCATTCGAGACGATTAATGACTACTCCCGAATCCGGATAAAACAGAAAA
>JBDLJD010000299.1:0-2877 GCA_039714495.1 Thermodesulfobacteriota bacterium | reverse complement strand
TACCCTTCTGGGCAAGGCCGGCTTTGACTTCACGGACGATGCCCGTCTGGATTTTATGACCCAGTGGTTTAACAAAGATCAGGGTATTCCCAGCTGGAACAACAGTGAGGAAACCGAAACGTCGCTTGCTACGGACCGCTCTATCAACACGCTAAGATATACCCACAATTCAATAGGCGCGCTGCCCTTGAACAGCAGCGTGCAGCTAAATTATACCTACAAAGACGAGCTGTATGACGACAGCGAGGGGCATGTGGGGTTGGGCAACCAGAAATCAGCCTACCGGACAGACCGATATGGCGGTAGCCTGTTTGGCGAATGGATGGCCGACTGGCACACGCTAACCGCCACCATGGACCTCACCCACGAGGCCTACCAGGCCAAAGACCTGATAAACGATTACATTACCAACGACAGCACCCGGGACACCCTTGGCATAGGTGTCCAGGACCAGCTGTACATGGTCGATGATCGATTGCTGCTGGTGCCGGCCCTGCGTTATACACACGTGGAAGATGACATGACCACCCAGGGCGAGAACTGGGGCGATCCAGAGCAGCAAACACAGGAAAGTCAGGATTACTTTTCGCCGCAATTCGGCCTCAAGTACAACCCCCTGGTTTGGCTGGAATTAAAATCCAACATAGGACAATATGTTCGTTTGCCTCACTTTTATGAGCTGTCTGGAGACCGCGGGCTAATCATCGGCAACCCAGACTTGGAGGCAGAGGAGGGGATCAACTTCGATGCGGGGGTTTTAATTACTATGTACCCCCACAGCCGATGGCTGCCGCGCATGGATTTCAATGCCACTTATTTTCAGAGTGACATCGATAACCTGATTACCATCGTTTACGACTCCCGAGGCATCGGCCGGGCCGAGAACGTGGAGGGCGCCGAAATCAAAGGGATTGAACTCGGATTCAATGCCGATATCTGGCGTTATTTCAGAATGGTTGTTAATGCTACTTACCAGGATACCAGGAATTTGGGCCCTGAAGAAATGTACCAGGACAAACAGCTTCCGGGGCGATGGAAGCACGACTATCTGGTCCGGCTGGAAGCACGCGTTCGTCAGATCAAACTGTGGGCAGAGTATAATCTCAAGGGAGATATGTACTATGACACCGTCAATCTGCTGAAGGCTGAAGATCAGAAGGTACTCAATGCTGGTTTTTCCTGGCTGTGGGATCCTTTTCTGCTGAACCTGACAGCAAGGAATATTCAGGATAACCGATATGAAGATTTCAATGGCTATCCCATGCCGGGAAGGTCTTTTTTCGTTAGCCTCAGCTATACTTATTGAACCTGAAAGGAGGAAGGAAGATGCAATTGATTCGTAGAATCGGGAAAAAACAGGCAGTGATAACTGTTCTCGCACTGCTGGTGGTCGCGGCCGTTTGTGTGCCGTCCGCGGCAATGGCCGATCAATATGCCGTCATCACCACCGTGGCCGGGGACTGGTCCAGTGGGGCCCATTCAGTGGTCACTGTTGATCCTGTTGGCGGGCCGCGTAACGCCTCCAACGAGCTGGACCCTTCGGGATCGGATATGACGGTGGCGGCCTACGGCCGGTTTTTTTATCGTATGGAGCGCAGCATGGCCGATAACATAACCAAATATGATGTTGAGGCTGCCAGTACGCCCATATGGCAATTTTCTTCTGAGGCCGACAGCAATCCCCACGATTTGGTATTTTTGAGTGAAGAAAAAGCCTATTTGCTGCGCTACGGCACGGATACGGCCTGGATCGTCAACCCTTCGGCCACCACGGAGGCAGAATTCAAAATCGGGGAGTTGGATTTGAGTGCTTATGTTGCAGGAGATGCAGATGGCAACCCTGAAATGCATTCCGGCGTGATTGTGGACGGTAAGTTGTACATCACCCTGCAGCGCATTGATTTTTCAGGCGGCTGGGGCAACTATGTTTATAATGCTGCTTATGTGGCGGTTTTTGATACGGCTACTGACCAGGAAATAGATACCGGTATGGGCAATGGCGGTTTGCTGGGCATCGAGCTGCCGGTGATCAATCCGGGCAGTATTCAGTACCTTGCAGCCAACCAGACTATCTATGTCCAGGGTGTTGGTCAGTATGGGGTTGCTTACACAGGCGGGATCGCCAGCATTGATCCGGCCACCTATGTTTCGGCCATGGTGCTGGACGATGGTGATGGTTCGCTTTACGGCAACATTTCGGGCATGGCGATCGTAGCACCGGACAAAGGCTATTTTGTAGGGTACGCCGGATGGGGAGACAACACGTTGTACGCTTTCGACCCATCAATGGCTACCCCCGTAGGGACCGCCGTCACCGGGCTCGAAAATAAAAGTATTGCCGGTATGGAGAGCGGCGTGTACACCGACTCGAACGGGATGCTGTGGGTCTGTAACCAGACCGATGCCCAGGTAGACGTTCTTAACACGACGACAGATACTATCGACGAAAGTGTATCCACGGTTCTTAACCCGTCCAAGGTGGTGTTTGCATCAACACCGGACCCTGTGATCTTGCCACCAGATAGCGGTGACGATGATGACGATGACGACCTGTTCAACTGCTTCATCAACACATTGCATTAAAGGCGATTCGGAGTTGGTGTGCAGTTGTTCCTCAGCAAGACAACAGAAATGCATGCCAAACCCTTGTCGGAATACCGGTAGGGCTTGAGTGGCACTCTGCGCCGCTCAAGCCCGTTTGCTTTTAAATCATCCTTGTGACATGTCATCAGACCAAAGAACATAGTCCGGCTGGAAGGTGAAATTAAGGCGTACCTAATTGTGATGATGAGGATAATTTAAAAGAGGGTGACCGAAAAAATGGCAAGGTTACCCAGCATATGGATCACCATGGGAACCATAAGGTTCTTCTCTTTT
>JBDLJD010000298.1:0-2931 GCA_039714495.1 Thermodesulfobacteriota bacterium | reverse complement strand
TGGAATAAAAAAGCCCGCCCAATTTAATTGGCAGGCTTTTTATTATTGGTTATCTTTGCGTTCTTGGCGCCTTTGTTTACCCAGTGAAATTCATGCTAATGAGGAGCGCAGCGTATTTCATAGGGCGGTTCCAGCTTTTTCTCTTCAGGCGGCACTGCTCAGTTTCACCGCGCAAACCTTCACCTCCGCAATACCTGAGACCGGGTCAAGAGCCGCATTGGTCAGCTTGTTGGCAGCCGCCTCGGCAAAATGAAAAGGGATGAATATGGTACCATCAACGGCCTTGTCGGATATCTGCACCTGGGCCTGGATGTTACCCCGCCGGGAAACCACGCTAGCCAGGTCCCCGTCGCTCAGCGCATACTTCTCGGCATCCGCTTTTGATATCTCGATAAAACAACCCGGTGCGCGCTCGTTCAGCCCCTCCGACTTCATGGTCATGGTCCCGGTGTGATAGTGGTAGAGCACGCGGCCCGTTGTCAGGTACATGGGGTAGTCATCGTCCACCTGTTCAGCAGGTGCGATGTACTCAATGGCGTGAAACAGGCCCAAGCCGCGGGTGAACTGATCCCGATGTAAAACAGGCGTCCCGGGGTGTTCGGCATTGGGGCACGGCCAGTGCAGGCCTTCGTAGTCGATGCGCTCGTAATTGATGCCGGCATAGGACGGCGTCACCGATGCAATCTCTTCCATGATCTGGCTGCTGTTCTCATACGCCATATCAAAGCCCATGCGTTTGGCAATCTCGCAGATGATCTTCCAGTCGTCCTTGGCATCGCCCGGTGGATCCACGGCCTTGCGCACGCGCTGTACACGGCGCTCGGTATTGGAAAAGGTCCCCTCTTTTTCCGCAAAGCACTTGGAGGGCAGGACCACGTCGGCCAGTTTGGCGGTTTCGGTCATGAATATGTCCTGAACCACCAGAAAATCAAGGTTGCTGAAACTCTTCTCCGCATGGTTCAGATCCGGATCGGACACCAGCGGGTTTTCGCCCATGATATAGAGTGCTTTCATTTCACCGTCATAGGCCTTGGGCACCATTTTGGTCACCGTCAGACCTGGCTGGGTGGGTAGCCCGCTGACGCCCCAGGCCTCTTCCATGCGTTTGGCCACAGCCAGATCGGCCACCGGCTGGTAACCGGTATAAACGTTGGGCAAACCGCCCAAATCGCAGGCTCCCTGGACATTGTTCTGCCCGCGCAGTGGATTGACCCCGCCCCCGTCCTTGCCCATATGTCCGCAGAGCATGGCCAGGTTGGCAAGAGATTTGACATTGTCCGTACCACCGACATGCTGGGTGATGCCCATGCAATAGCAGATGCTACCTGCCTCGGCTTTGGCATAAATCCTGGCTACCTCGATGAGCTGCCTGGCCGGAATCCCGGTTATCTTCTCCGTGTACTCCGGCGTGTATTTCTCGACAATCTTCTTCAGATCCTCGAACCCCTCGGTCCGATTCTCGATGAATTCCTTATCTTGCAGGTCCTCGCTGATAATCACGTTCATCATGCCATTGATCCAGGCAACGTCGCTGCCCAGGTTCTGCCGCAGCCAGTGCTCGGCAAAATCCGCCAGCTTGATGCGCCTTGGGTCGATGAGGATGAGCTTGGCGCCATTTTGGGTCACGGCCCGTTTCATAAAACTGGACAAAACCGGATGATTCTCGGTGGTATTGGACCCGGTCACCAGGATGACATCGGCCTTCTCAATGTCGGCGATGGTGTTTGTCATTGCTCCGCTTCCGAATGCTGCGGCCAGACCGGCCACGGTGGAGGAATGTCAGAGACGGGCGCAATGGTCGATGTTGTTGGTTTTCAGCACGGCCCTCGTGAATTTGTTGGCAATGTAATTTTCCTCGTTGGTCACTCTGGCCGATGTCAGCATGCCGAGGCTGTCGGCGCCGTGCTGGGTTTTGATGTCCGTGAAGCGGTTGGCCACCATGTCCAGTGCCTCGTCCCAGGTAGCTTCGCGGAACTCGCCTTCCTCCTTGATCAGGGGTGTGGTCAGCCGCTCGGAAGAACCGATGAAATCGAACCCGAAACGGCCCTTGACGCAAAGGCTCCCATAATTGGGGGCCACGTCCTCCACGCCGGTCACGGCCACGACCTTGTTGTCCAGAACATGCAGATAAAGTTGGCAGCCTACCCCGCAATAGGAGCAGGTGGTGCGCACCTTGGTGGTTTCCCAGGGCCTTACCTGATAGCGGGCATCCTTTTCCACCAGGGCTCCCACGGGACATACCTGCACGCACTCACCGCAGAACACGCAGTCCGAATCCTTCAGGGGTTTGTCGCCCGGGGTGATGATTTTTACGTCCGCCCCCTGGTAGCCGACATCGATGGCATTGTTCACCTGGACCTCGTTACAGGCCTGCACGCATCTTCCGCACTTGATGCACCGCGAGAAATCCCGCACAATGAACGGATTGACTGTCTCCATGGGATAGGGCACCTCGGTCTCCAGATGCTTTTCTGCAGAGACCTGATAGCGATAGGCCAGATCCTGCAGCCGACAGTCACCCCAGGCTGGGCACAGTTCGCTGCTTTGGTCCTTTTCCTGAACACCCATCTGAAATTTGGTCCAGTCGTTGCCCTCGCTACCCCGGATTGCACAGTTGTGGTTTCCCGAGGAGAGCATCAGTTGGATGATCAGTTTCCTGGCTTCCACGACTTTTGCCGATTCGGTATTTACCTTCATACCGCTGGAAACCGGTGTGTCGCATGCCGGCAAAAGATTCGATTCACCCTCCACCTCCACGACACAAACCCGGCAGTTGCCGGTTGGTGCGGCGCCTTTGAGGTGACAGAGGGTTGGTATGTCGATGCTGGAGCGCCTGGCTACGTCGAGTATGGTTTCACCCGGCTCAAAAGAAAACTCGTTCCCGTTCAAAACGATGGTCTGATGTTCTGGCATACCCCTTTTCCTCTCTTT
>JBDLJD010000297.1:0-3041 GCA_039714495.1 Thermodesulfobacteriota bacterium | reverse complement strand
TTCTTTGTCAACAGTTCCGCCAAACCTTTCTCGTGTATCGGCGGAATTCCCTTGTTGACCATGTCGACTTTCTCCTGGTCGATGTCCACACACACTACTCTGTGCCCTTTTTCAGCCAGGCAGGCACCTGAAACCAGCCCTACATAACCGGTTCCAATGACGGAAATATTCATCAGGATTCCTCCGCTTCTGTATTTTCCCTGTACCAGATCAGTGAACGCCGCAGGCCTTCCTGGAGTTCGATTCCCGGCGCATAACCCAGTGCCTTTCTGGCTTTTTTGATGTTGGGACAACGCCGGTTGGGATTGTCCCGCAGGTAGTCTTGGTCTTCGTTTGGACGGTGGACGAACCGGCCAACGTATTCGAAGATATCCTTTGAGAGGTCCACGATGGTTTCAGCCAGCAGGGACATTGAAATTTCCGGTGTTTCAACACCGATGTTGTAGGCTTCCCCGGGTTGACCCTTAACCAGAATTTTGTAATAGCCGACAATGGCGTCGGCAACATAACAAAATGTCCGCGTCGGCGATCCGTCCGAATACATGACGATATCCCTGTCTGCAATAATATCCCTAACAAAATCAGGGATTACGCGCTTGTCAGTAATCTTCAGCCCGGGGCCGTAGTTGTTGAAGGGCCTGGCCATTTTAACGGGCAGGTCGTGCTGGCGGGCAAAATTGACGCACAATGTTTCACCGAACCGTTTTGACTCGTCATAGCATGCACGCGGTCCCGTGCATGACACATAGCCGTAATAATCCTCGGGTGTCGGAATGTTTTCAGGTGTCGGGTCGCCATAGACTTCGCTCGAAGAGAAAAACAGAAAACCTTCCACCGGCTGATGCTTTTCTTTCTGCTTCCGGCAGTATTCCAGCAGGAATCTCAGACCGTTCACATTGGCATCCATGGTTTCGATGGGGTGCTGTCGATAATAGGTCGGGGATGCAATGGAAGCGGCATGGATGATGTACTGGAAATCCTCTATGCTGTCCGGGAGGGGGCGGGTGATGTCGTGTTTGACCACCCTCAGGTGTTCGTTACCTTCCAGGGCGGTTAGCCAGGCAGGGACGCCGCGGATGAAATTGTCGTAGACCGTCAGATCGATTTTCTGAATGGGACCGGAGTGGTCATTCCAGGCGAGTATTGATTGAACCAGGTAATACCCTAAAAATCCGGCACCCCCGGTAATTAACAGTTTTTTTCCGGAAATAGCAGCGTATTCAGCTTCCAGGCATTCACAAATATATTCCAGGTCCATCTTTACGACGTCTTTGGCACTGTTCATCGATCTCCTTTCATTCATTGGAAACAGTCAGTCAAGTAATTTGATATCGTATTATCCAGCTGCGCGATCTTAAAAATTAAGCGGTTATGAGAATCTGCCCGATAATGCTCACCATTTTTTCCAGGGCGCTTTTTGGCTTTGCCATAGATCCTCCAGATACATCTTGTCGCGCAGGGTATCCATGGGCTGCCAGAATCCCTTGTGCTTGTAGGCGGCAAGTTTTCCTTCCCGGGCCAGCGCTTCCAGGGGCTCGCGTTCCCAAATAATTGAATCATCGGCAATATAATCCAGGACCTCGGGCTCAACGACAAAGAAACCGCCGTTGATCCAGGCGCCGTCCCCCTTTGGTTTTTCCTTGAAGGTGGTGATTTTCGTTTCACCGGAGCCCAGGCTGAAGACGCCGAAACGCCCGGGCGGCTGAACCGCCGTCAGGGTGCAAAGGGCCTTCTGCTCCTTGTGAAAGCTGACTACCTTATTAATGTCCAGGTCGGTCAAGCCGTCACCGTAAGTCATGCAGAAGGTTTCCGCCCCGATAAATTCTTTTACGCGTTTGATGCGGCCGCCGGTCATGCTTTTTTCACCGGTATCCACCAGCGTGATCTTCCACGGTTCGGTACCGTTCTGGTGAATCTGCATGTCGTTATTTCGTAAATCAAAGGTTACATTGGATTTTTTCAATGCATATCCGGCAAAAAAATCCTTTATAACGAATCCTTTGTAACCGAGGCATATGATAAAGTCATCGAAACCGCAGGCCGAGTATATTTTCATGATGTGCCAGAGGATCGGCAAGTCGCCGATCTCGACCATGGGTTTGGGTTTCACGCCTGTTTCTTCAGATAATCGAGTGCCGAATCCTCCGGCCAGAATGACAACTTTCACGAGTTACCGCCTTGTTTTGAGAGTTCAATGTGAGTCTTTCACCTTTAATAGCGGTTGCCATGAGCGTGTTTCTTTTTCAACGTCAGCCTCTAACGGTATTTGGAACGCAATTTTGGCAAACACGGCAACAGAAGTGAGAAGCAGAGCGAAACAAACCGCTCTGCTTCTCATTGCAGGTTCAGTCTTCGCAGCCAGCCTAGCGGAACAGGTCAAAGCCGGTGGTCGAGATAAAACAACTTCCGCCGCCACCGCCGCCACCGTCGTCAGTGGGTTCGTCTTGGGATTCATCATTGACGGTGAAAACAACCGCATCCTCCGCGAAAAGGTCATTCGTGTTGGTGGCCCTGAAAGTGACGGTTTCAGTACCGGTCCACTCCATATCCGGGGCGCTGACCGTGACGACCCGATCCGTGATGGTCACGGTGAGTTCAACGTTGCCCGTGGCGGTCCAGACAATGGCGCTGTCATCATCTTGCGGGTCGGCAACATAGTCGTCCAGGGTGATGGCCGTAAACGCTCCGCCTTTTACGATCGTCTGGTCCGGTATGTCGCTGACCACCGGGGGTACATCTTCGACCGCAGTGACTGTGATGCCCAAATTATAAGTGTTGCTGGTGTAGCCGCCGTCGTGGACTTGCACGTTCACAGACAGGGGGCCGTTGAAATTCAGGGCGGGGGTAATGGTGTTGCCCGCATGGGTGTAGTTGACCCCGTCCTGCACCATCAGGGTGAAGTCATCCGGAAAGGTGCTGTCCGCATCAGTGACGATCAGGTCCGCCAGCACGATTTCCCTGGGGGTGTCCTCGTCAATGATGACCACAACCTGGCCGGTAATCACCGGCGCTGTTCTGCGGTAGCCCCGGCTCAATTCACC
>JBDLJD010000296.1:0-3066 GCA_039714495.1 Thermodesulfobacteriota bacterium | reverse complement strand
ATTACCGGATTGGGACAGGGGTGCCTTTATGGCCTTATCGCCCTGGGGTTTGTATTGATCTATAAGGCCACGGAGATCGTCAATTTCGCCCAGGGAGATCTCCTGATGATGGGCGCCTTTTTTGCCGTGACCTATGTCATGATTCTGGGGCTGCCCTTTTGGGTGGGTTTTATTCTGGCCATCGTTTCCATGGCAGTGTTCGGATACCTGCTGGACATGCTGGTGGTGCGTTCTATGATCGGAGAGTCCTCGTTTTCGGTTATTATTCTGACCATCAGCATCGGTTTTATTCTGCGCTCGGTTGCCGGAGCCATCTGGGGCAATGACATTCTTTCCCTGGCAACGCCCTACTCGGGCAAAATGGCCAACCTCGGTGGTCTGGTCATCGGGCAGGACTACCTGGTGGTCATTGCGGGAACCATCGTTCTCTCCCTGGCTTTGTTCCTTTTTTTCAAGTTTGCCAACCTGGGAGTCGCCATGCAGGCCGCTTCCCAGAATCAGCTGGCGGCCTATTACATGGGGATTCCCGTCAAGAGGGTGTTTTCCCTGATCTGGGCCATCAGTGCTTTGGTGGCAGCGGTGGCCGGTACCTTAACGGCCCCCATTTCGTTGGTCAGCCCGCAAATGGGCTTCATCAGCATCAAGGCTTTTGCCGCCGCAGTCATCGGCGGGTTCGGCAGCCTGCCCGGTGCTTTAATCGGCGGACTGATCATCGGCTGCTCCGAACAGTTGGCCGGGACCTACCTCCCCATGGGATTCCAGGAAATCAGTGCCTACGTGATCATGTTTCTGGTGCTGACCATTCGGCCCCAGGGGCTTTTTGCCCAGATCCAACAGAAGAAAGTCTAATAAATTTTCATACATGGTTGAATACTCTGGAGCAGGTAAAATATATTTTAACGACGCATGATGTATATCTCAATACAATAAAAATGAAAATTTATTAGGTGTTCTAAATGCGGATCATTTTCAAAACTTCCTATCTTCAAGATATCAAGCTGCTGAAGCACAGCGGGTACTGGCTCTGGTATGGCCTGCTTCTGTTGGCGGTCCTGCTGGCGCCAGCCGTACTGGACGAGTTTTACATCGGCGAGATGGCCTTTATCTATATCTACGCCATCGCCGGATTGGGCCTGATGATACCCGTTGGTTTCACCGGCCTGCCGAGCCTGGGGCACGCGGCCTTCATGGCTATCGGCGCGTATACCCATGGATATTTTTTGAGCCAGGGCTTTCCCTTTCCTGTCTCTTTTACCCTGGCCGGGCTTTTCGGGCTGATCGTCGGTGGGTTGATCACCATACCCCTGAAACGCATGACCGGTATCTACTTTGCCATTGCTTCCCTGGCTTTTGCCATCATCGTCGAGGAGATCATCGCCCACTGGAAATCGGTTACCGGCGGGTTGGCCGGGTTGCCGGTGGACATGCCGGTCATTTTCGGGTTTGCCCTGGAGGAAACCTGGCAATTTTATTTTCTCTGCCTGGCGGTGCTGCTGGGCGTGCTGTACTGCACGCTGAATCTCGTACGGTCTCCCAGCGGCCGTGCCTTCATCGCCATACGGGATTCCGAGATTTCGGCCGAGAGCATGGGCATTAACCTGTCCATCTACAAAATTAAATCATTTGCCGTCAGCGGGTTGTTTACCGGTCTGGCCGGGGCACTGTTCGCCCACCGGCTTTATTTTCTGACGCCGGACGCGTTCAACTTCCTGCTGTCCATCCAGCTGTTGATGATGGTGGTCGTGGGCGGTCTGGGGACCATCCACGGGGCGATCTTCGGGGCCATTTTTGTGGGGCTTTTGCCCCAGGCCATTGCCATTGCCAAAGATTACCTGCCGCCTGTCATCGGGGAGTTTCCAGGCCTGGAGCCGGGGTTGTTCGGGATTATCATGGTCCTGTTCATCATCTTCGAGCCCATGGGCCTGTACGGCCGATGGGTCAAGCTCAAGCTGTTTTTCCAGATGTTTCCTCTGTATCGGAGAGCCACCTTTAAACGCCAGAAAACCTATTTGAAAACAGAGCGGGTGCAATGACATTTTTCAAGGCAGAAAACATTTCCATTGATTTCGGCGGCATTCGGGCGGTCAACAACGTTAGCTTTGACGTGGAAAAGGGGACCATCTACACCATTGTAGGACCCAACGGTGCCGGCAAGACAACTATTTTCAATATTATCAGCAGAATTTACAACCTGACCGAAGGCCGGATTACCTTCGAAGACCAGGACATCACCCGTCTGCCGGCCCACAAGGTGATCAACCTGGGGATCGCCAGGACGTTTCAGAACATCGAACTGTTCGATCACGCTTCAGTGCTGCACAACCTTTTGATCGGCCGCCACATCCACTGCCGGACAAGATTCTTGTCGGATCTTCTGTTTCTACCTAAAGTCAAACAGATGGAATTTGAGCACCGGCGCAAAGTCGAGGATGTGATCGATTTTCTGGACCTGCAGCACTACCGGGACCAGTTGATTCAGAACCTGCCCTATGGCGTACGCAAGATCGTCGAACTGGGCAGGGCCCTTTGCACCGAGCCCAAACTCCTGCTGCTGGACGAGCCCGCATCCGGTTTAAATGTGGATGAGACCGAAGACATGTCTTTCTGGATCGATGACATCAAAAAGCTTTTGGGCATCACCGTGATCATGGTGGAGCACAACATGAACCTGGTCTCCCAGGTTTCAGACCACGTGCTGGCCATCAATTACGGTGAGGCCCTGGCCGACGGATCACCCGCAGAAGTTCAGAAAAACCCCGATGTCATCAAGGCTTATCTTGGAGAAGACAAAGATGCCGGATAATATATTAACATTGAGAAATGTCGAGACCTATTACGGCCCGATCCTGGCGATCAAGGGCATCAGCCTTAACGTGCAGGAAGGTAAAATCGTCACCATCCTGGGGGCCAACGGTGCTGGCAAGACCACCATTTTAAAAACCATATCCGGCGCCATGGATCCCCAGAAAGGAAAAGTCGAGTTTCTGGGAAAAGAGATTCAGAAACGCAACCCGGACTGGGTGGCACGCCAGGGAATCGCACATGTTCCCGAAGGACGGGAGGTCT
>JBDLJD010000295.1:0-3122 GCA_039714495.1 Thermodesulfobacteriota bacterium | reverse complement strand
TGGTTGCCGTGCTGGAAACCGTTTGGGGTGACGGGTTTTTGTCGCCAGGCGGACCAACGGAGGTAGCCATGGTCCTGGAGGGGACCGACATTTCGGGACAACAGGTCCTGGACATCGGCTGCGGTACCGGAGGCGCCGATATTCTGTTGATCAACAAATACCAGGCGGCCCATGTGATCGGCATCGACGTCGAGGAACCCGTACTTGAACAAAGCCGCCAACGCGCGTCCCTGGAAAACCTGTCCGAGCGCATCGCTTACCGTCTGGTCGAGCCCGGCCCCCTTCCCTTTGCCGATGAATCTTTTGACGTGGTATTCAGTAAGGATGCCATGATCCATATCCCTGACAAGGCATCCCTTTTCAAAGATGTTTTTCGGGTTCTCACAACGGGCGGCATCTTTATGGCTTCCGATTGGATGCGCTGCGATGCCACCCCCCCTTCGGAGGACATGCAGAACTATATCCGTACCGAGGGGCTGAGCTTCGACATGGCCCCGCCCGAAAACTATGCTGCCGCGCTCCAAGAAGCGGGATTTGAGGATATCACGCTTAGAGACCGCAACCCCTGGTATGCGGAGCTGGCCCGAAATGAGTATGACCAGATGAAAGGCCCCCTTTACCAAACCCTGGTGGAGCGGGCCGGGCAGGCTGAAACCGACCGCTGTATTGAAGTATGGCGCACCATGTGCGTGGTACTGGACAGCGGCGAATTACGGCCGGGACACATGCGGGCTGTGAAGCCCTTTTCCAAGTAAGACAACTTGGCCAAAGGGCAGAGAACAGAGGACAGAAGTCAGAACTACGGATAATCAAGAAAATCAGAAAGTAAGAAGGTGAGCGGCTGTCAGTAGTCGATTGTCTGTGCTCAGAAGCCAACAGCACAATTACTGTAGGGGCAGGCCTTATACCTTATACCGTACACCTTAAACCTTAAGATATCATGTAGATCCTGTTAATCCTGTCAAAAAATGTTTTTCATTGAAACAAAAAAGCTGAAAATGACGTTGGAAATCGTACCGGTCTCTTCCCTGTACAGCCATGAAGAGGTCCTCGAACCGTCTGCCAACAAGTTGATCCTGGAATTCAAAAACCTGGCCAGCCTCCAAAACCCTATCATCGTTGACGAAAATCATGTGGTGCTCGACGGTAATCACCGCGCCTATGCCTTCAAGGTTTTAAAATTCAAATACATTCCGGTTTGTAAAATCGACTATTTCAACCAACGCACCAAACTGCGCTACTGGTTTCGACTTCTGAGCAACCTCGAACAAGAGATAGTCCGGAGCATCATAACGTCCCTGGGGGGGACCCTGCAGGCCCTACCGGATCGTTCTGCCCTTGAAAAAGCATTGGAAGAAAACTGCTTTGCCTGCGGCCTTCAATCCGGCGATGGTTACGACCTCATCGAATTTCCGGATAACGACGCCTGCGATGCCGTGGATGCCTACAATCGCATCCAGGAGATTCAGGACCGATTGGCCGCTCGCGGTGCGGCCCTCAGCTATATTCCCTGCAAGGCAGTCAAGGAGGACACATTCCCGGCCCAACTCAAATCCGACCAGATGGTGCTCTGGACACCCCGGATTACCAAGCAGATGGTCGTGGATTGCGCCAAATTGAAAAAGGTTTTTGCGCCCAAGACCACCCGCCACGTCATTCCGGTCCGGCCCCTCAACGTCAACATGCCCGGCCAATGGTTCCGGGAAAACTGGACCCTGGAGGAAATCAACCGCAACTTTTATACGTTTCTCAAAGGCAAACGGATGAAGCGCTTCAGCCCCGGCATGGTGCTGGACGGCAGGTATTATGAAGAGGAACTGATCGTCTTTTACCGATAAAGCGGAGAAAAAACATGCCTCAACAATCAAGAATGATAAGCTTTTCAGCTGTAGGTCTGTATATTCCAGGCATCGTGGCCCGGATTACCGGAAAAATTTTCGAGATGAACGGCAATATCGTCGATGTGGAGGAAAACTGCCGCCGGGGTATGTTCTCGATCTTCCTGGTCGTCGATTTCACGGAGTCGCCCATAGATACCGATCGGATTTTCAGTGCCCTGAAAGAGATCGAAAAGGAAACCGACCTGAAGGTTATCCTCAATCAGTATGATGAAAAGGCAGTCACCCTATCAGCCAGAAGCGAGAACCACCTGGTCACCATTATCGGTATCGACCGGCCCGGTATCATCGCCAAGGTGTCTCGTTTTTTTCACGGCAAGAATATCATGATCGAGAAATGCCGCATGATTGCCAGGGGCAGGTTTTTTTCCATGGAAATGATCATCGATACACGTACGATGGATATGCCGGCAGGCCAAAAACGCCCGGAAAGCCTGGCTGCGATGAAAAAGGAGCTCAAGCTGCTGTGCGCCGATCTCGACCAGAGCGTTGTTATTCAAAGTGAAAATATATATCGCCGCAATAAAAAACTGGTGGTTTTTGACGTTGAATCCAGTTTGATTCAGCATCGATCCCTAAAACATTTCATCGACAGGGTCAAAGACAGGATCCCGTCACCCAAGGAGGTACCCGAATTTAAGGCCTCCTCCAGAGACCAGATGCAGGCCCTGATAGATAATGCCAGATTTCTTAAAGGCCTGTCTGTTCAAGACCTCGAGAAGCTCAATGAAATACTCAGGCTCAATCCCGGCACCATTGAACTGATAAAAATATTGAAATCCATGGGTTTTAAAATAGCCCTGCTTTCGTCGGGATTCAATTTTCTGGTGAAAAAAATCTTTGAATCGGCAGGCGTGGACTATGCATTTGCCAACGCCCTGGAAGTAGATGAAGATGGAATCACCACCGGCCGGATCGAGGAACCCATCATCACCGACGATACCAAGAACGACATTCTCGACTTCATCATGAGCAACGAACAGATCGAGCCCGACCAGGTCATCGCCGTGGGAGATGGCTCTCAATCCTCTCATTTCATCGAAAATGTGGGGCTCTCAATTGCCATCAAACCCGAGGCATCGCATACCAAGTCCGATGGGGTCATTGCCAGCGACAAGGTTCTCAACGTTCTATACTGCCTGGGATTGACCAAAGAAGACCTGGATAAATATACCGCGGAATAAAATCTCTTTATTGATCAAACGCTGCCAGAACATTCTGGAT
>JBDLJD010000294.1:0-3135 GCA_039714495.1 Thermodesulfobacteriota bacterium | reverse complement strand
AGGATATCGGCGACCTCCCGACGGTTTTTTTCAGGTGCTGTGATTTGGGTCATCGGTGCTGTCCTTTCTGTTAGCCGGTTTCATGTCAATAAGATCCAGGGGGCTGGGTACTTTTGACAGCGTTTCACGGCTCACATGCATGTAGATCATGGTGGTGGTCAGCCTCGCATGGCCCAACAGCACCTGTATTTTTCTGATATCGTACCCGGCTTCGAGAAGATGGGTGGCAAAGCTGTGACGCAAAGTATGAAGCCCTTCACCGTTTTTGATCCCGACCTTTTTGCGGGCCTTTTCATAGATGGACCGCACCGATTCGTAGGCTAACGGCCTGTCTTCATTTTTCTTGTAATCGGATTGGAACAGGTAGGTTTTCGGGCAGCACTTTTTATAATAGCCACGCAGCTCATCGAGGAGCTTTGGCGAAAGCATGGTGTAGCGGTCTTTTTTTCCCTTACCATTTACCACCTTGATCAACATTCGCTCGCTGTCGATATGTTCGGGTTTTAAGCGTATCACCTCACCGGCTCTCAAGCCGGCCGCATAGGTGGTCATCAAAATCATTCGGTGTTTTAGATTTGTCGGGGCACAGATGATTTTCCAGACCTGTTCTTTAGTGAGGACAGTGGGGAGTTTGCGGGGCTTTTTAGTCAGGCTGAAACCGACGGATATCTGTCTGTCCAGGATATGGGTATAGAAAAAGCGAAGTCCGGCTAAAACAGCGCAGCAAGTGTTGGGTGCCTTCCCCTTTTCGTTTTTCAGATACAGCAGGTAATCCTCGATCATCGTGTTGGTGATTTTTTCCGGGGATTTCCGGTAATGTTTGGCCAGCCCGGTGACGGCGGTCAGGTAAGACCGTTGGGTGTGGTTGGTAAGATTTCTTAAATCCATGGCCCTGATCATTTTTTGACGCAGTTTAGTCATGTCATACCTCCTTGGTTTGGGATTAATAACTACATGGAGGTATTTTAGACGATCAGGATAAAACTGAAATGCGGTGATGCTTGTCTATCGGTGGGTTCTATTGGTCTTTTCTAAATGGCAGAGCGGAGCGATTCCTTACTTATCAAGCATTCTCTGCGGATTCAGGTGATCAGGAAGGGTATAATGCAGTGAATCGATTCAGCGTAAAGCTGCCGCGCAGCGGTTTCGTCGTGCGCCCACGATGGCGACTTATCAGCATGGTGTGAGTCCGTGTCGATGTATGCCACAGTACCGTAGCTGAAGGCAACTGCGTCGCCGTGAGGCGGGGTGGGGAGCAGCCGGAAGCGAACTGCCGGTCCGCAGGATGACAAACTCGATTCGGCGGGATGTGTTGGCGAACCCCCGACGTTAGGGTGAAGCCTGGAAATCATCGTACACGCTGCCGTGGCAGTCAAAGCGATGTGCGAATGCATCTCGTGGTTGGAGGTGGAACGGTAGGAAGGTAAGTCGCAGTAAGTGGGGAGACCTGCAATCTCAGGTGAGGGACTGCAGGAGTCAGAGCCCTCATAGTACCGCAGGTAACATAACGTTGCCGGAAATCCTGGTTAGCAAAGCCAGGACGAGGGAAGGGGGGCAGGAAGGTAGGATACAGGATGTCGATACCAGTGCAAAAAGAGTTTGACTTCGCCTCGTCAGTGCCCGAAGTGGCTAAACAAGAGGCAGAAACCCACAGTCCGGTTGAATGGAAGTGGGTGGAAGCAACGGTATGGACAAAACGTATGTTGGCGGCCCTGGGTAACGGGGTGAAAGGAGGTAAATGGTATAGCCTGATCGATAAAGTCTGCAATCCTGGGACCCTAGAGGTGGCCTGGGAAAAGGTTGCCTCAAATAAGGGTGCCGCAGGGGTAGACAATATCAGTGTCAAACGCTTTCGATCGAACGCAATGTTCTATTTGGCGGAACTGAGAAGAGAGTTACACGACGGTACCTTTCAACCGTCTGCGGTTAGACGGGTACACATTCCCAAAGACGGGAAGAAAACTCGTCCTTTGGGGATACCCACCGTCAAGGATCGTATCGTTCAGACCGCTTTGAAAATGGTTCTGGAGCCTATCTTTGAGAGAGAGTTTCTTTCAACAAGTTACGGCTTCAGGCCCGGTCGAGGCTGTAAAGATGCGTTACGAGAGGTAGACCGGCTGTTAAAAGAAGGCTACACATGTGTGGTAGACGCTGATGTCAAAAGTTATTTTGATTCAATTCCACATGATCTTCTTATGAAACGTATAAGGAAAAGGGTAAGTGATGGTAGAATCCTTCACTTGATTGAACTTTTTCTTAAGCAGGAAATACTGGAGGACATGAAACTCTGGAATCCAATCAGCGGAACACCCCAAGGAGCGGTTCTCAGTCCGCTGCTGGCGAATGTGTACCTTCACCAACTGGATGTGATTTTACATCAAAATGGGTTCAAAATGGTTCGTTATGCAGATGACTGGGTGGTGCTTTGCCGAAATATAGGCGATGCGCAAACCGCTCTTTCTCTGATCCAATCATGGATCGATAATAACGGCCTTGAATTGAGCCCTGAAAAGACCCATATCGGTAGTAACCGTGAACCGGGTCAGGGATTTGAATTTTTAGGATATCGATTTGAAGATGGCCGTCGCAATGTTCGATCGAAGAGTCTCAAGAGGTTTAAGGATAATATCCGTCTCAAGACTCGTAGAACGCGAGGTGATAGCATCGAGCAAATCATATCCGATCTCAATCCGACCATTAAAGGTTGGTTTGGTTACTTCAAGCACGCGCATCACTACACGTTCAGCTCTCTGGATGGATTTATTCGCCGACGCCTAAGAGCAATACTGTGTAAACATCAAAAGCGGCCAGGTTCTGGCAGAACTGGTAAGGATCACAGGCTGTGGCCAAATGCCTTTTTCGCTGATCGGGGGCTTTTCACCATGCGTGAAGCCCACTTTTTAGCGCGCCGATCCCGATGAGGAAAACACCGACTGGAGAGCCGTGTGCGGGAGAACCGCATGCACGGTTCGGAGGGCGGGGAGGGGCAACCCTTCCCGACCCCTATCATTAATGAATAGCATAGGTGATGACCCTCTTACACCTCGCCTCGTGTATGATGGTGGATAAAATGCCTCAATTTACAGGTTATAGAAGCTTAATTTAATGCCGTGATTCGTTCATCCCTAAATTGAA
>JBDLJD010000293.1:0-3148 GCA_039714495.1 Thermodesulfobacteriota bacterium | reverse complement strand
CCCACCGCCCATCTGGATACGGCCCTGGCCGAAACCCTTCTGGATATCCTTCTGAAGCTCAAGCGGGACGGCCGGACCGTTCTCGTCGCCAGCCACGACCCCCTGGTCTTTCAATCTCCAGTCGTGGACCGGGTGGTCGACATGCGCGACGGCCGATTGATGCAAGAGGTCACAGCTCCATGATTTTGAATCCGGCCATCATCGCATTGCTCACCGTTTCTCTGCTGATCTCCACCTTTGCGATCTATGCCGCCGTCATCGGTTTCGATATTGTCCGGTTCTGGGATATTCGCGACGGTGGGACCCGGCAACTCATGCTGGAACGTAAAACCTATCTGGTTTCCACCATCTTCAGCTACCTGTTGATATTCGAACTGCTGAGCCTGTTTCTATTTGTGTACACGGCGGATGACATGCACGGGATTTTCGTGGGGGCCATGTGTGCGGCGGGGTCTCTCAACGTCAACGCTTTCGGGTATCCGACCCTGGTCATCAAAATTTTCAACTTCCTTTTGTGCGGCATCTGGCTGATCGTAAACCATACGGACAACCAGGGCTTTGATTACCCCATGATCCGGCCCAAGTACAAATTCCTGATGGGGATTGCCGTGATGTTGCTGCTGGAAGCGTGGCTGCAGTTGAACTACTTTAAACATTTACAGGCCAATGTGATCACCTCCTGCTGCGGCACCTTGTTCAGCGAAAACGCCGTCGGTGTTGCCGGCGTCATTGCCGGGTTGCCGTCCTATCCAGCCAAAATCCTGTTTTACCTCTCCGTGGTCCTGATGCTACGAACGGGCATTCATTATCTGGTCACCGGACGGTCGGCGCGCATTTTTGCCGCCATGAGCGTCTGGCTCCTGCTCTTTTCCATTGTCGCGCTGATTTCGTTCATCGGTGTGTATTTCTATGAACTGCCCACGCATCACTGCCCGTTCTGCCTGCTCCAGGGCGAATACCATTTCGTCGGCTACCCGCTCTATCTGTCATTGCTGACGGCCGGCATCACCGGCGGAGCCACTGGGGTGATCGACGGATTCAAAAACCTGGAATCACTCAAAACTGTCATACCGGGCCTGCAGAAAAAGCTTTGCATCGTATCCATGGTAGGGTTTGTTATTTTTACGCTGATATCCACATATCCGATGATATTTTCTGATTTCAGGCTGGAAGGGTATTAGCGCCTTCGCCAAATATTGTTTCGATGCGCTGAATATATCGGGAAGAAACGGCGTACGGGAAAATGCAATGAACAAGAAGGAGGGCTGCGGGAGAACTAAGGGGCCGCTTTCAGCGGCCCCTTTTTTTTCAGTGGTATCCGATTAGGCCTTTTTTTTGGGCCATGTAGTAATATCACACGAATGGCTTTTGGATCGAACGCGCCCGGAGAATACCGCCATCGATGGACGACACGACGTCAAAAGCCATTCGTGTTCGAACACCATTCGATCAAGAAAATACAGCATGATTATCCGGAAAGCCCGACCTCATTATGTTATTGAATTCAGCCTTCCCAACCGTCAGAAAGTGTTTTCATAAACTCCACCAATGCATCCTCGTCATCATCGCTCAATCCAAGGTTGCCCAACTCGTCCGTATTAACAGTAGCTGGATATTCCGGCGTGGGCCAATCATCACCCTTCAGTGCGCCGGGCACATCCCTGGTATTGTAAAAATGAGTGATGTCCTTGAGTTTCGTGAATAAGCCGTTGTGAGCATAGGGTTCTGTAAGTCCGATATTCCGAAGGGTCATAACCTTGAACTTTCCGTTCTCATCGGGATCTCCAACAACAACGCCAAGTCCGAGATCTGGTGGATTACCTGCTAAAAGAGGATGATCGCTCTTTGGCACACCCAGATTATCGAACGTGAAATCTGTAAACACGGGCGGGATAAATCCATCAGGCACCCAATCTGGCACATGCACATTGCCAGGGTCTGCGGTCCAGTCGGCGACGTGACAGGCGGCACACATGGCCCCCTCACCTTTTTCCAATATGCCGTCGTTATTGTTTTCGCCCATGAACAGCTGCATTCCGTTCCACTCTTGTTTTGAGAAAATTTTTCCAGCTGTTTTGGCCACTCCACCTATCCCCTTGGCGCAATCATCTGGGTCACCCCCCATATTCAGACAAGATTCAAGGTAGGCATCATATTTTGAACTGAATTGGCCAAATAGCGCAGTTCGCTCAAAGGCAGCGATAGACAGGGCTACACAATCGTAGGCCGCATTAACACTCTTTTTGTTTTTAATTTTAACAGGGCCACACACAGATAGGAATTCGGCGCTATAATTGGAATCTAAAACATCGGCGATGACCTGAGCCTTACTTTCGTTGGCCATCTCAACGGGATTCAGGAAAGGACCTAAGGCTTGATCGGCCAGCGGATCGCCCAACACCTCACCGGTGGCTCTGCCGTCCCAGAACTGGCCGCCGATCCACAAATCCTCTCCTTCATCAAAGTATAAAATAGGGGCATACATCGCATAGGCCGACATGGGTGAATTTCGACCCCCAAATAGGCCCGGTATGACCCCCTCGGATACCGGCAGTTCGTTGTCGGGATCAACGAAGCCGGCCTCTGGAGTATGACAGCTGGCACAGGATTGACCAAATGGTTCCGAGAGGTTCTCGTCAAAATAGAGGAATTTTCCTAATTCCTCTATGGGTGTCAGATCCTGCTGAGCGAATCCGAATCCGGAAAAGATGAAAGCTCCAACTACTAATACCGCTGACAAAAATAAGGTTGACTTTTTCACACTCGCCATCATTTCGACCTCCTTTTTATAAAAGGCTAATTGATATTTACATAAAAGTCAATCTGAAACAGGAGGATTTTACCACCCCCTTTCGGTATTAGTGCGTTTATATTAATTCAACCCTCGAGCGATCACCATAATCACTTCTTTTCGGGTTTGCCTTTTCCGTTACCCCCACCGCCGGAAACCTCGACAGGCGTGGCGAAGTCCGACCCTTCGACACCGCTGACGATCACAAGACCGGGATTGGCGGCGATACGGGATACGGACAGTGACCAGAGGGCCATTTTTCGGCTCCACTTCATGGGGCCGTATCCTTCAACACTGAGGCCCGCCTCCTTTCCCAGGGCACTGGTAGCCTCCACGTTCAGTTTGTTGTCGTCCACC
>JBDLJD010000292.1:0-3160 GCA_039714495.1 Thermodesulfobacteriota bacterium | reverse complement strand
TCCTGCGCCGTGATTTTATCAATGAAAAAACCTCGATTGGGTTCATGTCGAACCAGCCCCATATGCTCCATCAGTTTAAGCGCTTGGACAACAGGGGTAAGGCTCATATCCAAACGCTGAGCCATTTTTCGGTAAGCTACCTTCTGACCAGGTCTAAACTCATTTAGAAAGATCATCTTCCGGATATCGTTATACGCCTCTTTGGTCAGATTCTTTTGGTTTTCGGGCAAGTCGCCCTTTTTGCCACGTTGGTTTTTCATATCAGGGTTTCTGTTTCGATTTAGATTCGTGATCAAATAAGATGATGAATTTATATTTCATTTTGTTCCATGATCATGAATAAAATATGTAATTTATTTTGTCAACGAATTATCTCCAACTCCTTTCTTTACGGTTACAGCAGAAGAGATAGATCTTTGTTTGTCGATCTTTGAGGAAGTCTTGCGGGAAGCGATAAACTAATTGGTGATTTTTGATTGGTGATTGGTGAATGCATATGGGAGCAGAGCAATGAATGGCTGGATGGGAAAAATTCGTGAGTTTAAACTGGATTCAAGCAGCGATTGCCAGAGGTTTCAAACCGGACTCATATTCAGCCAGCAACATAGGCCTTCCCGTACGGATATAACAAACCAAACTGGCTTTCAGAAAGCGGTGGAAGGAAATACCCCTTAACTGACAGGTCATGGCGACCGACTGTATGCAAGCATAGGCTCTGGCGCCTTCGGCGGACATGCTGCCACCGGACATCTTCCGCTTCACGACACCCTTCTTTATGATGTATTCACCATAGTTATTATGATGGGGCGCGTCTTTATACTTGATGAAAATCAGTATATGTTCCTGCTGGCGGCGGACTTTTTTGATCACCTCTTTCAGTGTGTCATTGGGGTTTTTCCATTCCAGCAATGCGTCCAGTCTTTGTTCCAGGGCCTTCAATCGTCGCTGAAAAACCAGCGCACTCAACCCATCGCGTGCCCCCTGCAGTTTCTCACCGTCCCTGATGATCTGCCTCAACTTTAGATAGAATTTCATGATGGAACGATATTGGGGAAACGCGTCAATGAAGGCGCGTATTTTGCGAAATATGTGCGCCATGCAGGTTTGCCGGTCACAGACAATTTTTGTGTAGGCGTGCCAACCGTCCACGATCAGGATACCAAAGAACACCTCACCCAGGAGCCTCTTAACGACCGGCCCCCCGCGTGTCTTGTCGGGCCAATAATAGGCACTACGCTCATTGGCGAATATCCATAACCACCACAGCTTGCCCTTGACCCGCCAGCCGGTTTCATCGGCCCAAATTTTCGTCCCCTGCTTGACGTCGTTTAATATCTCCCCGTAAACTGGCTGCAATATACCGCTCAGCCGGATCATAATCCTCGAGATGCCAGCTGTCGACAGCCGCAGTGTCTTGAAGTTGATGAAAAGATTCCTGATCTTCGGAAAGGAGAGTGCGCACATCACCCACAAGTAGGCCATCTCTATCATAGCGTTCAGGCCGATGTCCGAACCCGTCAGTGCCTTTTCTGATGTTGAAGAGACCATTTTCTTGCATTGGTTGCACCACTTGGATTCCGTTACTTCTTTGAATACGGTGGTCTTCTCCGCAGGCGGGGGGATGTCTTCCACTATACGTCCGCTGTCCGCCTTGCCTTTCCTGCCACCCAGGTCATTGCCACAGCAAGCGCATGATGCAAGGGGGATGAAGTGTGTCTCGTCAGGCGTGAGACCGGATTTTCCTGGGTTGCCGCAGCCGGTTCTCTTTTTGCGCTTTTTCTTTTTGTTTGTTTTTTTCTTTTGGCCCTTTGTTACCGGCTTCGGGTTGCCGTCCTTGTCCCATTCCGGTTTCTTCGAGGTCGGTTGGTTGACTTGCTTATTTATGTCCTTGATCTTTTGCTCAGCCTTTTCCTTATCAATCTTGCCTTGCAGTTTGGTGAACTGTCGTTTAAGCTCAGTTATCTGCCGGTCTTTTTCTTCAAGCCGGAGGCGTGTGTCCTCGCGTTGTTCGAGGATCATTGCAATAAGTTTGTTCTTGGGCAATTTTGCCAGCGCTGCCTTGTCTGGACCAGGTTGTCCATTGCCTTTCTCTGCAAGGGTTATCACGTCGTTAATCCGTCTTCACCGCTTCAACTGCCATGATCGCCGCCAGCAGGGCGAGCCGTTCCGCGGGAGGGAGCGCCTGGTAATTCCTTGCCCAACGTTCGGCCTTGCGTTTGATGCGCTGGCGATCGGTAAAGTCTTTTCCTGCGTAAGTGGCCCAGTGAGCGCGGTCGATGTCGTAGTTGTACCAGAGTTTCTCTGTGCGCGGGCCGCCCCAGGTCATGGCCTGTAGTTCAACGCAGTTCCAATCTTCCAACATACCGTCATACAGAGCGGACGGGTAGCCGGAAAGGATGACCCGGCACGGCAATGATTTGAGCAGGTCAAGCAAATCCAAATGGTCTTGCCTGCGGTACTCATGGCGGTAGCGGCGTTTCGAGGTTCGTGTCTCTATCAGGTAGGGCGGGTCGCAATAGATCAGTTCTGAACCGGCATAGTCATATTCGCGCAGGTAGCGGTGGGCACAATCGTTGACTTTTTGCACGAGATAACCGCAGTTGAATGACTCCAGTGGTTCTGGGTCGATGTCGATGGCGATGTTGATCCGGGCGGGCGGCTTCTTCCGCATGACGGCCCCGCCACCCAGATGGGTTTCAATATAGGTGTCGTGGGGTGGCATCATCGCTATGATGTTTTGGTACAACCCCGATGTGGCCTTGGAGCCGAAATATCCCGTCATGTCGTTGCCTTTGTGTGTTTCATGGTGGCTAAGAATAGACAGGATTGTCTATAGTGTCAAGCTTATTCGACAATATCCGTTAAATAATTTTTACACCTGATGAATTGTGTCCTGTTGATTTCCACAAGGAATACGTCACGTTAAAAACGCATCGTTATGGGGGGGGCTTTAACAAGTGGCAGGATGGGGATTCAGGTAGATATAACGCCTTTCAGTTATTGTTATACTGAAATTAACTAGAAATCAGTTTAAGCTCACCAAAATTATTTATGCCAGCACCCAATGAACTCGATTGTGAAGTGATTCTACAAGCGTCTCTACCTGTGAGGAAAACGATCCATGTTTGATGAGAAAACAATACAGGTTGAGCGAACAATA
>JBDLJD010000291.1:0-3202 GCA_039714495.1 Thermodesulfobacteriota bacterium | reverse complement strand
GCACTCAAAGAGGAGATTAAAAACGCCTTGGAAGCATTTTATGAGCGATTTCAGTTCGACATATTGGTTGTCCAAAACGCGCTGGCTATTCCAGTTAACATCCCTTTAGGATTGGCTCTGACAGAATTTATTGCAGAGTCTTCCATTCCCACCATCGCTCATCATCACGATTTTTTCTGGGAGCGGCAACAGTTTCACAGTTTCGCCGCCATGGATTACCTGCGGTCTGCTTTTCCACCGGTGCTACCCAATATCCAACATGTGGTCATCAATTCATTGGCCGGTGAAGAACTGGCGCGACGAACCGGTGCTGCCTGGACTCTGATACCAAATGTAATGGATTTTAAATCTCTTCCACCGGAGATCGACGACTATACGGCCGATTTTCGGAAGGAGATTGGCTTGGATGACGATAGCTTGCTAATCGTTCAGCCAACGCGCTTGGTATCGCGAAAAGGCATTGAAACCGCTATTGAGCTGGTCAGTCGATTGAAACTTGACAACAGTGCTCTGGTTATCCCCCATGAGGCTGGTGACGAAGGATTTGCCTACCGGAGACGGGTTGAGGAGTATGCCAGCTATATGGGCGTACGTTTGATCATCATGAATCATCGCATCGGCAAGACCCGGGGGCGAACAGCCGATGGCTGTAAGCAATATACATTATGGGATGTTTATCCCCATGCCGATCTGGTCACCTACCCGTCCATCTATGAAGGGTATGGTAATGCCTTTGTGGAGGCCATCTATTTCCGAAAACCGGTACTGATCAATCGCTATGCCATATATGAGGCCGATATTGAACCAAAGGGATTTCAGGTAATCGCCATCGATGGTTTCATCACAGATGAGACTATCGACTCTGTCCACACCACCCTAGCAAATCGAGCAAAATTCGATGAGATGGCAGAAACCAATTATATGATCGGGTGGCGATATCTTTCCTACGAAATGCTGGAGGAGACATTTGAATCATTGCTGACCTCTATCTATGGTGCTTAGTGCGGCGAACGTAGGACACAAAAAGGGAAATGTAGTCATAACTTTGGAACACAATAACAAAATCTAACAAAGGGCTGCACCCGATGCAAGACCGAAGATATGATATTTACCAATAGTGGGTATAGTGGCAATCTCTGGCAGGTCATTCCGCACTACTTTGCCAGCTTCAAACCACCCGGTATAACGCAATCGCCATTTTCTTTATTGCCAATTCCCTTTGCCGGGCATTTGAAGTAGACGTAAAATTTTATCAAACAATGAATCGAATGGTGATTGTGGTAACAGTTAACCGAGGAGTTTATAGATCATCACCTCCCGGCTCTTGCCTTTGACCTGCATGGCGGACAACGGTTCCATTTCGTAAGCACCGGTAACCAGATCGTGGGTGGTCTGGCTCAAAATCATCTCACAGGAAAAGTCTTTGGTCAGACCCTGAATCCGGGAGGCCAGATTGACCGTGTCTCCGACGAGCGCATACGAGCTGCGTTCCTTGCTGCCGATGATGCCGGCCAGCACGGCACCGGTATGAATGCCAATACCATGCCGCAACGGCTTGACATTCTGGGCGCTTAATTTTTCATTCAACGCAGTCAACCGTTTCTGCATGTCAAGGGCTGCACGAATGGCCATATCCGGGTGATCGTCATAAGGCACCGGCGCCCCGAAAACAGCTTCGATTTCATCCCCCACAAATTGTAGGATAAGGCCCTGGTGTTCTTTGATGGCCCTGGCCATTTCGGAAAAATACTGGTTCATGATGGCGACCACCTGCTTGGGGTGGGTGGATTCCACAAAAGGCGTGAAGTCCCTGAGATCCGAAAAGAGCAGGGTGGCCCGCTTCATCTCCCCGTCAAGAGGGACTTTCCCGGATAGAATTTCGTCCCGAACCTCCTCGGAAATGTATTTGCCGAAAGATTCCTTTATGGTTTCGGATTCCTTCAAACCATTGATCATACTATTGAACCCTTCACCAAGGGCACCGATTTCGTCGTTGGACACAATGGTTATCTTTACATCGAGGTTGCCTTGGGCCACTTCCTGCATGGCACTTTCCATTTCCCTGATGGGTTTGGATACGCTTTTGGACACGATCAAGGATAAAAGCAATGCTGTCAGGGCACCGATCGCGGTTATAAAAATGATTTGAACCAGCAAGGCGGAAATGATCAGGCTTCCTGATTCCGGGTCAGCCGTGAGAAGGATGCTGGCCTTGGTGTAGGCAGAGATGCCAAGAACCATGAGGGGGATCAGGCTGATCACGAGAAAGACCACCACCAGACGGGTTTTGACATGCAATCGAAAGGCTCCCTGCACCTGGCTCAAATCTCCTTGGGGAAAAAATCGGGGCAGTGTTTTGCGCCAGATGTTCTCGGTGGAAAAATAAACAAACAATCCGGTGATGGAACCGCCGACAAAGAAGATGCCAAAAAAAATCCGCATGCTTTCGGTAGGTGACATTTCGGGCATCCCGAAAAATGCGGTCATAATAATCGGCATAAACATGCCGAAAATGAAACTGGCCATTAACCAGCCGAGGAGGGTGGCTGCCGTCATCACCGGCACGTAATGAAGGGCTTTTCTCCTGAGCTTTTGGGCTGAATATGCATCCAAATCGCTCAACATGATATTTTTGTCAGTAACTTGGTCCAGATCACGGGTCCAGCGGTTCGCGGACAGAGTGATAACCAGAAAAATCATCCCCGTACCAATAATGAAATAGATGATGTAATAGTTCAGCGTATCGTCTACGAAATTGTAGGCACTATCATTGATGTAGGCAAAATAAAGAAAGGTCAACAAGGCACCGATCAGGTTGCCCGCTACACTCAAGAGGGTCAGTTTCAAGCGCATTAAGGTTCTCCTCTTATAACGTTTGGCAAAATAACGTTCCGAAAACCATACAGTCAGGCGCTACTGATCGTGATTGACCACTTCCAAACTGCTGGCACCAAACGTTATTAAATTAGCCTTGAGATTCAAGGCGATTGGTTTTTTTACGTATGCTGGATGCATGCTCCCCATATCGCTAATTTAGTCAAACTGTTTTGCAGTGCTCAGATTTTCCGAAGAAAATCTTTATAATAGCGGTTGTCCGCAGCAGGTAAACTGGCTGTTTTGTATAATTATTTTTTTCGGAGAATATTCATTTGTATCGGAACAGACTTATGACAACCGGTATAAAAACAAGCAAGGTGTTTTG
>JBDLJD010000290.1:0-3223 GCA_039714495.1 Thermodesulfobacteriota bacterium | reverse complement strand
ATCTTTTCTCAACTGATCTGCATTCCAAGTTTCCACCAGCTGATCCTCGTACCCACTTTGAACCTCGTATTCCCAACAAACGGGAGCGATATCGCACACACTTGATGGCCGCAAACCCAACGGCATCCGCACCGAGGGCCAATCCGTATTTCCTAATCTCCTTTTTGTCCATAAGTCCTCCTTGGAAGCAAATCCCAGTTTGGTGCATCCGATGGCTTCGGAAAGCGACTTGAGTTCCACTACACGATCGGCCGGCATCACTATCAAAAAATGCCGTTTGCCCTGCTGTCACGTAAAAACAGATTCTTGGTCTTGACGCCGTCCATGGCCCCGGCGTTGTACAAGAATTCCTTGACCAGTTGCGACATCCGTCCCTTTTTATCCATAGGTCGAACTCCTTTTTCCCTTGGTTTCAGTCCGCCTTGTTTTCTTTCCGTCTTTTTTCGTGGTCAGGCGGTCAACCATGTAGGCCTGCATGTAGTCCCGCACGGTCTCGGGCGGCGGCTTGATTTCGTCACATTGTGCTAACGTCAGGGACCCGGTCGGGCACTTGTGGACGCAGACGCCGCATCCCAGGCAAAGGTCTTCATCGACCGCCACGGCCTTTCCGAACTTGTTTTTGGCCAGGGGCGAATACTTGAGCTGCAGAGCGTCCATGGGACAACGCTTGACGCAGAGACCGCAGGCCTTGCAGGTTTCAGCTTCCACCGCCACTCGGTAATTGGACGGATCCAGGCTCTTTGCGTGGCCCAATTTGTGGTAGGACTCTAGAAACATACAGCAGCAACTGCAGCAGTTGCAGATTGTGTCGGGTTTTTTTTGCCAGGTGGAAATACCATGAACCAGCCCGGAATCGGCGGACATTTTCAGTATGTCCAGGGTTTCCTCCTTGGTGATCTCCCGTCCCAGGTCGTGCTCGACGATGTAGCGGCCCAGATCGTCGAAATGCAGACAGGTTTCGGTCGGGTGGGGGCAGTCTTTCTGCCCCGGGTCGAGATTGTGGCGGTGTCGGCAAGGGCAGGTTGAAACCGTGTAGTATTCGAAGCCCTCAACCACCTTGACCGCGTCCTCGTAAGGCAGGATGGCTCGGACGTCCTTGATGGTCTGGGCGATGGGCAGGGTCCGCAATCCCCTGTGATGGACCTCGTTGTACTGCTCGAACCAGTTGTCCAGCATGTACTTGTTGATTGCGGGGGCTGATGCTTTCTGGCGCTGGTCGGTATGTCCCGGCCAGAGATTGGCTCGGAGCAGGGCCATGAAGGTGTCGTTGAGGCGGTAACGGACCGAATCACCTCGTTTCGACTTGTAGATCATGCCCTTTCGCCCTAGTTCGGTCAGCCGGGGCGCCAGTTCCCCGGGGCTGACGCCTTTGGCCTCGGCCAAGTCTTCCTGGGAAGTGTGTGCGTGCGGAAAGCCGGTCAGAAAGGCGGCCTCCTCGGGGGTGTAATTGGCCTTGATCATGGGCAGAAGATGTTCGGACTCGGGCAGCTCCCACCAGGTCTTGCCCAACCATGTGATGAATTCCATGTAAATGGTATCCTCTTTCATCCATATCTCCTTTTTCCTGGTAATAATATTGATCACAGAAAATTATGTTGATATTCAGGCTCTAGTTTATTTTCTGCACAAACTTTACGATGGCATCACCAATTTCATCCGGTGAATCCTCCTGTATAAAGTGGAGTCCTTTAACCGTGACCTCTTCCTGATTAGGCCACGCCCTGCAAAACTCACGTGCTCTGCCCGTCAAGATCGAACCAGGATCGGCATTGATAAACAATTTTGGCAGGCTGGATTTTGAGAGCCACTCTCCATACGTTTTGACAATCTCAACCACATCTTCCGGTTCTCCCTCAATGGGGATCTGGCGTGGCCAAGTCAGCATGGGTCTCCTGTCCTCGCCAGGGCTTAGGAAGGGACGACGGTATACGTCCATTTCATAAGGTTTCAATTTGCGTATTACTGAATTGGGCAGAATCAACTCGATAAAATAGTTTTTATCCAGAATCAATTTTTCACCCGCTGTGGAGCGGAAACCTTGAAATATTTTGCGGGCATCTTCCGGCCAATCACTCCAATCATAGTGAAAAAGAACTGCTTCCATATAAGCGATACCTTTAACATTGTCTTGGTGGCGAAAAGCCCAGTCAAATCCCAAAGCAGAGCCCCAATCATGAATGACTAGGGTTACATTTTCGTTCACGCCAATTTCTTCCAGTAGGACATCCAGATACTTTCGATGTTCGACGAAAGTATATGATTGCGGCCCGCTGTTGTTGAGTTTGTCCGATTCCCCCATCCCTATAAGATCCGGCGCTACACATCTGCCCAATCCAATTAAATGAGGAATAATATTACGCCATAGATATGATGAGGTGGGATTGCCGTGCAGGAAAATAATCGGATCGCCTGTCCCTTCATCCACGTAGCTCATATTGTATCCAAAAATGTTAGTTCTTTTCTTAGCATACGATGCATTGTCTGAAATCATGATACCCCCTTTTTAAGAGCGTTCCATCCATACATGCTTGAGGAATTCTCTAAATTTTTGTGACTGATCAGGTCCCAATTCACTCAAGAACGCATCATTGGCTGTGATCATAATGGTATTGATTTCTTTGGCATGGGTAAGGCCCTGGCTGCTCAAACAGACCAGAATGGCACGACGGTCGTCATGGTGGGGCCTTCGCTCAATCAGGTCCATCTTTTCCAAGCGATCAAGGATGCCTGTCATCGTGGCGCTTGTGATCTGTAGCTTTCGACTCAATATGTGGGAGGGGACACAATCCTCTTCGCCTAAAAAGTTTAGAACCATGGCTTGTGAAGCGGTTACACCCAGATGCTTGACTTTCTTTGCCCAAAATCCAGACCCGGCTCGGCTTGCCTTTGCCAATTGAAAGAATATGCAGTCCTCAACTTTCATCTTGCCTCCTTATTTTAAGCATACAAGTATTTAGCATCCTATTTGATAGCATGCAAGCTTTTAGTTCAAAAAAATATCTGCGAAGGTTAAAAGCCTATTTCTGGCCTGAGGACTTTTTGCTAATATGCTTGTATCAGGATCATCCCCTTACCACCAAACAATACTTTGTGTATTCCACACTATTTATTCATTACAGATTAACAAATTGAGTCAATATGATATGCTTTTTGGCGGCGTTAGAAGATTTATCGATATTATGTTAACAGACTGATTGCGCTAAAAAATATAGCTGCTGTTACA
>JBDLJD010000289.1:0-3228 GCA_039714495.1 Thermodesulfobacteriota bacterium | reverse complement strand
GTGTGGATGCCTGCCCTGTGGGGGCCATTGAAAAACGCCGGGACGGGGTCGTGATACTGGACCGGGAAGCTTGCGACGGCTGCCGGGCCTGTGTGGATGCGTGTCCCTATGCAGCGATCTCTTTTGATGAGGATAAAGAGGTCGCTGAAAAATGCAATCTGTGTGCCCACAGGATCGACAAGGGGCTGGAGCCCTTCTGTGTCGTCTGCTGTGAAGGGCAGGCCATTCACTTCGGCAATCTGAACGATCCTGAGGAAGCGGCAGGCCGCCTGGCCAATCGTGAAACGTCATTTCAACTGTTGAAGGAACAGGGCACCGGACCGTCGGTGTTCTATTGCCCGCAAATGGAACCGAGAGGTGTTTAGAAGATGTGAAAGGAGCATCGATGATCAATTTTGCAATGTCCAAGGAACAACAGATGGTCAGAAAAGAGGTGGCCAAGCTCATCAAAGGCGTGGTGGTGGACACAGCCCATGACATGGATGAAGAACACCATATACCGGAAGAGGCCATTCAAAAGGCCTGGGAACTGGGCTTTTCCATTTCGATGATTCCCGAATCCTACGGGGGATTCGGCCTGAAGGATTCACCCATAGAAACAGCGCTGATTTTCGAGGAGCTGGCCTGCGGGGACATGGCATTTGCCCTGGCGGTCATGATGCCGTCGCTCTTTATCCATCCGTTTGCTGAAATGGGCACCGAAAGTCAGAAGGAAAAATACCTGCCCCTTTATTGCGGCGAAGCCTATAAACCGTGCACCCTGGCTATTCAGGAACCCCATGTGGGCTTCGACCCCATAGACCTGAAAACTACGGCCGAACGCAGGGAAGGCGCTTATGTCCTGAACGGGAGCAAATGTTTTGTGCCCGGTGCCGCCGCTGCCGGGCACATGCTGGTGGCCGCGTCTTTTGCAGGTGAAAACAACCTGTTCATCGTTCCCGGGGATGCCGCGGGGATGAGGGTGGGCGCCAAGGAGAAAAATCTCGGTCTATACGCCCTGGATACCTTTGAGGTTGTTTTTAAAAATTGCGAAGTTCCCTTGGAAAACAGGCTGGGCGGGGAAGAGGGCTGTGCTTACCATCAATTGATCCAAAAAAGCCGTGTGGCCATGGCGGCCATCGGGACCGGGGTTGCCCGCGCTTCCCTGGAGTTTGCCAAAGAATACGCCAAGCAGCGGGTTCAGTTCGGTGAGCCGATTGTCCACAAACAGTCTGTTGCTTTCATGCTGGCGGAAATGGCTTACGAAGTGGATGCCATGCGGTTGATGACCTGGAAGGCGGCGTCGCGGCTGGAGGCAGGCAAGGATGCCGCCCGCGAGTCCTACCTGGCCAAGCTCTATACCGGTGAAATGGCCATGAAGGTTACCGACTACGGCGTTCAGGTAATGGGGGGGCACGGGTATATCCGTGACTACCCGGTGGAGCGCTACTACCGCAACGGCCGCGGTATCGGTATATTGGAGGGGATGGCGATACTATAAAAAGAATAGGGTTCGAGGGTTCAAGGATTCCAGGGGCCAAGTGAAAATAGCTCATAGGTCATAGCTGATAGCTTATAGCCTGCTGTCAGCTATGACCTATGAGCTCTCAATTGAGTCCCCGGCCCCGGGTGATTTCCAACATTTGTGGGGAAGAACCGATTTCGTTTTCAACGATAAACCACCAAATTGGAGATGAGTAATGATAAATCTGGAACTGACCGATGAGATCAAGAAACTTAAAAGTGATCTGAACAATCTGGCCAAATCGCTTTTGAGGCCGATCGCCAGAAAATATGACGAGGCCGAGCACACATACCCCGAAGAGATGGATGTGCTCAGGGCGCCCCCGAAACAACGCAAACCCAAGGCCGATGCAGATAAAGGCAAAAAGAAAAAAAGTATCAAAAAGGAGGGTATCGGTGCCAACCTGCAGGCGGTTATTTCCATTGAAGAGCTGTGTTGGGGGGACACGGGTCTGGTTCTTAGCTGGCCGGGTGTAGGCTTGGGTAATGCCGCCATCGATGCCGTGGCCACCGAGGAACAGCTGGAGCGTTTCGGAGATAAATGGGCGGCCATGGCCATCACCGAACCCGAGGCCGGCTCAGATACGGCCTCAATCAACACCACCGCAGAACTCGACGGCGACGAGTGGGTGCTCAACGGCGAAAAGATATTTGTAACTGCAGCGGAACGGAGTGAAGCCGTGGTGGTCTGGGCCACCATCGACAAAGCCGCCGGACGGGGGGGCATCAAGTCGTTTGTGGTTGAAAAAGGTTCCCCGGGATTCAAGCTGGACCACCTTGAAAAGAAACTGGGTATTAGGGCTTCGGACACCGGGGCTTTTGTGCTCAACAACTGCAGGATCCCCAAGGACAACATCCTAGGCAGCAGCGAAGTCAAAAAGGAGAAAACCACGGCCGGGTTCAAGGGTGTGATGAAAACCTTTGACAACACAAGACCCCATGTGGCGGCCCAGGGCCTCGGTATTGCCCGTGCCGCCCTCGAGTTCACCAGGGATAAGTTGGAAGCGGCCGGATCCGAGCTGGATTACAGCAGGAGCCCCAACAATATCAAGAGCAGCGAGAAGGACTACTACCGGATGGAGACCAACCTGGAGGCTGCCAGGCTGCTGACATGGCGGGCGGCCTGGATGGCGGACAACAAGGAAAGAAACAGCATGGAGGCTTCCATGGCCAAGGCCAAGACCGGGCGTGCAGCGACACTGATCACCCAGAAGTGCTGTGAACTGTTGGGGCCGGTGGGTTTTTCCTGCCGCGACCTGGCCGAGAAATGGATGCGGGATGCCAAGATCATCGATATCTACGAGGGCACCGGCCAGATCCAGCACCTGATTGTGGCCCGCCAGTTTCTGGGGCTGAGCAGCAAGGAACTCCGGTAGGGGATGCAAGATTCAGGTAAAACCATAATCGCCATCAAGTATTGCGGCGGCTGCAATCCGGCGTTTGACCGTGTGGAGGCCGTGGCCGGGATGTTGGCCAGGCTGGCGGATGTCGCAGAGGTTGTCCCGTTGGATGACGAACGCGCGGACATGCTGGTGGCTGTGGAGGGCTGCCCCACCGCCTGTGCGGATCTGAGCGGCTTCAAAGGAGAAAAGATCATCGTTCTATCAAGCCGGGAGGATGTGGAGGGCTTCAGGCCTGAGGCTGTAGCAGGGAGTAAGGTGTAGGCAGTAGGGAGTGAATCAGAGGCCGGAGACCAGACTGCCAGAGGTCAGAAGACGCTGCAGG
>JBDLJD010000288.1:0-3301 GCA_039714495.1 Thermodesulfobacteriota bacterium | reverse complement strand
AGGTTCTGCGTCGAACTCGAAAGCCGGTTGTTATCATTCCCTTACCCACAGAGGAGTCCGATATCACCTTCCATGACATTTAAACAACAACAGAAAGGTTGAATGACTATACTTGCAATTGATCAAGGCACGACGAGTACACGTGCGTTACTAGTTGAAGACACGGGTGAAAGCAGGATCGTTAAAGCAATTGAGCACCGACAGTTCTATCCTAAACAGGGCTGGGTGGAGCATGACGCGGAAGAATTAATTCAAAACATCCAACTTTGTATTGATAGTTGCGATGACTTGCGAGCTATTGGTATTGATAACCAGGGAGAAAGTTGCCTGGCCTGGGATGCGGACTCAAAACAGGCTGTATCACCTGTCATTGTCTGGCAGGATAATCGAACAAACAGTACCATCGATAAACTCAAATCTGAAAATGTACAAGATTGGGTTTTTCAAAAAGCAGGATTGCCACTAGATTCTTATTTCTCCGCAACCAAACTTGCCTGGATCGTCGAAAACATCCCCGAAGCCACAGAACGGTTTCATCATGGAAAACTCCGGCTGGGCACCACTGATGCGTTTTTTCTTGACCGTCTCGCCGACCGATTTGTGACAGATGTCAGTACGGCATCCAGAACCTCCCTGATGAACCTGCGCACCGGGCAATGGGATGAAGAACTATGTGACCTCTTTGGGGTGCCCATAGAGACATTACCCGAAATTGTTTCAACTACGGGTGATTTTGGCACAATCATGTCCAAGGGGCGTCACATCCCCGTCACGGCAAGTATCGTTGACCAACAGGCGGCATTATATGGGCATGGGTGCAGGACGTCAGGCGATGCCAAGGTTACTTTCGGTACAGGGGCGTTTGCACTGGTGATTACCGGAGATACGCCTTGTCAACCAGTCAAGCAGGGATTGTTGCCAACGGTAGCATGGCGACTTGAGGGTCTAAATCCTGTATATGCGCTGGATGGGGGGGTATATTCCGCTGGATCGGCAATTAATTGGGCCAAGTCTCTGGGGTTGTTTAAATCCTATGATCAGATCAACCAATTTGCAAAACCCAGTGCAATCGAAAGGGGGCTGGTTTTTGTCCCCGCCCTGTCCGGTCTGGGTTGCCCATACTGGGATCGATCGGCAGGAGGGCTATGGATCGGCCTGTCACTGGATACCCAGCCAGCTGATTTAATGCAATCAATTTTAGAGGGTATCGTGTTTCGAACGGCCGAGGTGATTGCGGCGATGAGTGCGTTTACGAGTATTAAGGATGAGATTTCCATAGATGGCGGACTATCGGCCAATCCGTATTTCTGTCAGTTTCTGGCCGATGTGCTGAATCGACAGGTTGTTGTTCCAGCATCATCGGAATTGACGGCGCTTGGCGTGGCGCAATTGGTTGGGGGCGGTCGTATTAAGCAGCATCTGATGGATCGTTTCACTAAACGATATCTGCCTGAGACCGACCGGCGCCCATATCTTGAAACATTTAAAGAGGCCGTGAGCCGGTCAGCACAATGGCGGTCTCGGGGTTCGCACGGGTTAGCAGAGAATGGATGATATATATATTTAATTATAGACCTGTGAACTGCATATATGATAACGCTTACCTGGCAAATACCAATCTGACGAAAGGCAATGAATGCTCAAGGCCCTCAATATCACTAAACGGTTCGGCGAATTAAAAGCAGTGGACAGCCTGAGTTTCGAAGTGAAAGAAGGGCAGGTCTTCGGCATTGCCGGGCCCAACGGGGCCGGCAAATCAACTTTGTACAATCTGATCACCGGATTCTACAGCTTCGAAGGCAGCATCGAGTTTGACGGGCGGGACATTTCCGGTATGCCGCCTTACAAGATAGCCAAAGCAGGCATTGCACGCACCTTTCAGATTCCGCAAACATTTCCCAGTTTGAGCGTACAGAAAGGCATCTCCGTGGGCAGCCGTTTTGGAGCGCAAGGGGGGCTTGATTCAACCCATGTGGAGGAAGTGATCCACTTCGTGGAATTGGAAGAGGATCGTTATAAAAAAACCGGTCTTTTAAACCTCCTGGGCAAAAAGAAACTGATGATCGGCGCCGCATTGGCCACCAAGCCGAAAATATTAATGCTGGATGAACCCATGGCCGGATGCAATGCCAACGAGATCAGGGACCTTATGGACTTGATTGCCCGCATCAACAAGGATCTCGGTGTCACCATCATCATCATAGAACATTTCATGAAGGTGCTTACCGAACTGACCGAAAAACTGTTGATCATAGAGTCCGGACGGCAGATCTGTCAGGGCGAACCGGCAGCGGTCATCAGCAACCCCGAGGTTATAGCCTGTTATCTGGGTGATGAACATGCTTGAAGTCCGTAATTTAAACGCCTATTACGGCGAATCCCACGTGCTGAGGGATGTAGCCGTATCCGTAAAACAGGGCGAAGTGGTGGTCATGCTGGGGCCCAATGGCCACGGCAAAAGCACCCTTTTGAAGTCCATCTGCGGCCTGGTGGAACAGATCACGGGCAGGATCAACTACAGGGAAGCGCCCATCACCGGAATGGCTACGGAAAACATCGTCAACCTGGGGCTTATCTACATTGCCGAAAACCGGGAGTTGTTTCCCTATATGACCGTGCTTGAGAACCTCAAGCTCGGGGCCTATGCCAAAAATGCCCGGCCGCATGAAAAAAGAAATCTGGAGTGGGTATTCGAACTCTTTCCGCGTCTGGTTGAACGCCGCAGGCAGCTGGCCCAGACCATGAGCGGCGGCGAGGCGCGCATGCTGGCCGTGGCCAGGGGCCTGATGTCCAACGCGGACTTTTTGTGCATTGACGAACCGTCTCTGGGACTACAGCCCAGTCTGCGGCACGAAATATTTTCCATCATCAGACAGATCAGCAAGGAAGGCAAAACCGTATTCCTGGTGGAACAGAACATACCGCAGATTACCGAACTGGCCGACAGAATTTATGTTATGGAAGAGGGGCAGATATCTTTTGAGGGCAGCAAAGATGAGGCCTTGAACAATGAACATTTGCGCGAAATCTTTTTAGGAATGTAAAAAATAATAATTAACCCAAGGGTCGGGGAGTTTTTAATAGAAGCCCTCGTCGAACCCAGGAAGTGATTAGTTGAATGCCCTGGATCCCTGCCTACGCAGGGATGACGACCAAAACACCCCGATGGTTCAATTAACCTCTGCGTTCTCTGCGAGAGATAAATTAAAGACGTTATGCTAAACGAAGACACCATACTGCTGCTGTATGAATTCACCGACGTGATCATTGCCGGACTTTCCACAGGCTCTGTGTATGCGCT
>JBDLJD010000287.1:0-3327 GCA_039714495.1 Thermodesulfobacteriota bacterium | reverse complement strand
TGTCGGCGACGATCATTTCACAGCCTCCCAGTCTGCATCCACAGGTGAGAGAATATCCCCGATAACGGCCGTTTTGACTAGCGCCTTCAGCTTTGCCTTGGATTCTTCGTGTTTCATAAAATCGTGGAACACGATTTTATTATGGCTTGAGAATACATATAAGATGTATTAACTTATAAAGTTTGATACGAATCGATGAAAATAGAGTGTATCCGCTGTAGCCGGCTGATAACATACGCTAAAATTTTATTGCATTGGAAACGATTTTCAGCACGAATGCATGGGGTGTCACTTGTGTTAGGACATTGATTTTGCTTTGAGTGTTGACTGGCTGTTTCCAATGAAAGGGAATGACACCCATGTTGATGAACCTTCTGACCAAGGTGTTCGGGAGCAAAAACGAGCGTGAGCTGAAAAAATTGCAGCCTGACGTCGTCAGGATCAACGAACTCGAAGCCGGGATCAAGGCTTTGGACGATGCCGCCCTCAAGGGGCAGACGCTACGCTTCCGGGAGAGGCTGGACAACGGGGAACCGCTCGATGATCTTTTGCCCGAGGCGTTTGCAACGGTCAGGGAAGCATCGGTCCGCACCCTCAAGATGCGTCATTTCGATGCTCAGCTGGTCGGCGGCATGGTCTTGCACAAGGGTTCCATTGCCGAGATGAAGACCGGTGAAGGCAAGACGCTGGTGGCCACGCTGCCGGCGTATCTCAACGCCCTTACAGGCAAGGGCGTGCACATCATCACCGTCAATGACTACCTTGCCCGGCGTGACACCGAGTGGATGGGGCAGATTTACAGCTATATGGGACTTTCCGTGGGGACGATTCTCCACGGCCTGGACGATACCGAAAGAAAAGCGTCTTATGGCTCCGATATAACTTATGGGACCAACAATGAATTCGGATTCGATTATTTAAGGGACAACATGAAGTTCGACCGCAAGTCCCTTGTGCAGGGAGATCTCAATTTTGCCATCGTGGACGAGGTGGACAGCATTCTCATCGACGAAGCCCGTACCCCTTTGATCATCTCCGGGCCGGCAGAAAAATCTACCCAGCTCTACTACGAGGTCAACAGGATCATTCCCCGTCTCAAACGTGACAGCGATTATACCATCGATGAGAAAGCCCGTGCTTCCACTCTGACCGAGGAGGGAGTGGCGCACGCCGAAAAGATCCTCCAGGTGGACAATATCTATGACCCCAAGTACATCGAATTGCTGCACCACATAAACCAGGGCCTTAAAGCGTACGCCCTGTTCAAGCGCGACGTGGACTATATCGTCAAGAACGGTGAGGTGATCATCGTAGATGAATTTACAGGGCGTCTCATGCCCGGGCGGCGCTACAGCGAGGGGCTGCACCAGGCTCTCGAAGCCAAGGAAAACGTCAAAATAGAAAATGAGAACCAGACCCTGGCAACCATCACCTTCCAGAACTACTTTCGCATGTACGACAAGCTGGGAGGCATGACCGGCACCGCCGATACGGAAGCGGCAGAGTTCAAAAAAATATATGACCTGGATGTTACCGTCATACCCACCAACAAACCCATGATACGCAAAGATTATCCGGATGCGATCTACAAGACCCGCAGGGAAAAATTCGAAGCGGTTATGGACGAGATCGTCGAACTGCATACCAAAGGCCAGCCGGTTTTGGTGGGGACCATCTCCATAGACATTTCTGAAGACTTAAGTCGCAAATTGAAAAAAAGAGGCATTCAGCACACGGTGCTGAATGCCAAAAACCATGAAGGTGAAGCGGAAATCATTGCTATGGCCGGCCAGGAAGGGTCTGTCACCATCTCCACCAACATGGCCGGCCGCGGTACGGACATTGTCCTGGGGGAGGGGGTTACCGACCTGGGCGGGCTGCACATTCTGGGGACGGAAAGGCATGAAAGCCGCAGAATCGACAATCAGTTGCGGGGGCGTTCCGGCAGGCAGGGCGACCCGGGATCGTCCCGATTTTTCCTGGCCTTGGAAGATGACCTGCTGCGCATCTTCGGTGGTGAGCGTATCACCGGCATCATGGAAAAACTGGGTATGGAAGAGGGGGAGCCCATCGAGCACAACCTGATAAGCCGGGCCATCGAGAATGCACAGGCCAAAGTGGAGGGGCACAATTTCGATATCCGTAAACAGCTCCTGGAATACGATGATGTCATGAACCAGCAGCGGGAGGTGATTTACAAGCAGCGGCGGGAAGCCCTCAACGGAAAAAGCCTGCAGGAGTACATGGAGGAAATCATATTCGACAAGGCGGGAGAAATTGCAGACCAGTTTGCCGATGAGCGGGCACTGCCCGAGGAATGGGATTTCAAAGGCATCGACGAAGCCGTCTTCAAACAGTTCAACCTGCGTCTGGGAAAGATCGATGAGGATACGCTGGACGGATTGACCGGGGAAGGGCTGGCTCAGATGATCGGCGAAGCAGCCTCGGCCGCCTATACCGAGAAGGAACAGATGATCGGTGCCGAGGAGTTCAGAAACCTGGAACGCTACATCATGCTGCAGACCGTTGACAACCTTTGGAAGGACCACCTCCTGAGCATGGATCACTTGAAGGAGGGCATCGGACTCAGGGGCTATGCTCAGCAGAATCCTTTGCTTATCTATAAAAAAGAGGGGTTCGAGATGTTCCAGGATATGATTTCCCGCATCCAGGAGGAAACCCTTTCCATCCTTTTCCGTATACAGCTGGCCGAGCCGGATGAACTCGAGGAACTGCACAAACCCAAAGAGCAAAAATTGATTTTTTCGGGCGGGGAGGGCGAAAGCCCCAGAAAAAAGCCGGTTAAGCGGGCAGATAAAAAGGTGGGACGCAATGCGCCGTGTCCCTGCGGCAGCGGGAAGAAATACAAGAAATGCTGTGGAAGATAGGGCGCGAACACATAATAGTGGTCATGGTGGCTGCCCTGGGAAGAGTACCAATCTGTTCTATTATTCGATCTTGCTCGTACGTGCCGTAATTTATGGTCATTTGCGCTGCGCGCGTTATTACGCTTCGCTGACAGTCATTGTCGCCAATAGCTTTCAGCTAATAGCAACAATAAATTACGCCCGAAGGGCAAATTACGTGCGAAGCACTAATCACAGCCGAAGGCGCAATGACGCCCGAAGGGCTAATAACAGCCGCAGGCCAAATGAGATCGAAGGGTAAATGAAGACCAAAATCCAGATACCAGCAACCAGCGGTAGCCTCACAGTGGGCGTCATCTCCGACACCCACGGCCTCCTGCGCCCCGAAGTTTTCGAGGCGTTCGAGGGGGTTGAGCTGATATTGCACGCCGGCGATATCGGTGGGGACGACATTCTCATA
>JBDLJD010000286.1:0-3468 GCA_039714495.1 Thermodesulfobacteriota bacterium | reverse complement strand
CATTGCCATTCTGAATCGTTTTGCCGAGATTTCATTGATTGCTCTGGAAAAAGCCCAGCTTTACGCGGACGTCAAACAACAGCTGGCTGAGCGCAAGAAGGCCGAGGCCATCCTGCGGGAGAGCGAGGAGCGCTACCGTTCCCTGCTGGAGTCTTCCCCTGACCCGGTTGTGGTGTATGACATGCAGGGCAACGCCACCTATGTAAATCCCGCGTTTGCCACGACATTTGGTTTTTCCATCGACGGGTTGATCGGCAAACAGATCGACTTTGTTCCTAAAGAGAACTTGCCTGAAACCAGGCGGGCCATCGATCAGATGAAAAAAGGCAAAAAGATCAATCTGTTCGAGACCAAACGGTTTACCAAGAAAGGTAAAATACTGGATGTCCAGATCAGCTCGACCCTCTATTTCGACCGCAAGGGCCAGCACGCCGGAAACATTGTCACTCTGCGGGATATCGGTGCCCTGAAGCGGACTGAAAAAGAATTGAAAAAATACCGCGAACTGCTGGAAGAGCGGGTGGAAGACCGCACAACCGAGCTGGCCAGGACCAATGTGCAGCTCAAGCAGGAAATCGAGGAGCGCAAACGAGTCGAGGCAGCCCTAAGGCTGCGGGAAAAAGAGCTCGAGGCGCAATCCCACCATCTGGAGGAGGTCAACACGGCCTTGAAAGTGCTGCTCAAACAGCGGGAAAACGACAAGACCGAACTGCAGGAAAACGTGCTTTCCAATGTCAAGGAACTGGTGATTCCTTATATTCAACGCTTGCAAAAAAGCAGCATGAACACCGGCCAGGCCACCCTGGTCAATATTCTCGACTCAAACCTGAACAACATCATTTCACCCTTTATCAGCCGGCTCTCCTCAAAATTTCTGAACTTCACCCCCATGGAAATCCGCGTGGCCAACTTGGTCAAGGAGGGCAAGACCAACAAGGAAATTGCGGAAATGCTCTTTCTTTCTAAGAATACCATCCTGTTTCACCGCCATAACATCCGCACCAAACTGGGATTGAAGAATTCCGGGATTAACCTGAGGACGCATCTGCTCTCCTACGAAAACTAAAAGTTGCTCCGCAACTTTTAGCGGGTTTCGCCCACTATTATACCACTGTTTTATCAACTTGACATCTGTTGTCTTTTGTATATGCTTAATTCGTCCTAATTATTATTTACTTGACCATGTGTACTAGATCAAATATAGACGCTTAGATGAAATGAATGAAATTCAGGGCGGCCGTTTGCGCCCTCAACTTTTTTACGGGTTATAAGTACATTATGTCCACATTGAAGATTGACACCGTTACATTGACCTTCGGTGGCCTGGCTGCATTGTCCAACGTGAACATGGAAATCCAACCCGGCCTGATTACCTCCATTATCGGGCCCAACGGTGCGGGTAAAACCAGCCTGTTGAACTGCATATCCGGTTTTTATCATCCAACCTCCGGTGAGATAACGTATGATGAAAAACGGCTGACTCATGCCTCCCCCCACCAGGTCTCCAGCCTGGGGATTGCCAGGGCTTTCCAGAACCTCGAGCTTTTCAGCGGCATGACCGTCCTGGACAACCTTATGCTGGCCCGGCATCAGAACCTGCGCTACAACGTTTTGCAGGCCGTTATTTTTTACGGGAAAGCCTCCCGGGAGGAATCAAAAAATCGGCAGTATGTAGAAGAAGTCATCGATTTCATGGAACTGGAGCCTTACCGCAAGCAGACCGTGGGCAACCTCAGCTACGGGATTCAAAAGCGGGTCGAAGTCGCCCGCGCCCTCACCCTTGCACCGAAACTCCTGTTGCTGGATGAACCCATGGCCGGTATGAACATCGAGGAAAAAGAGGACATGGTTCGTTTCATCATCGACATCCAGATAGAGCGTCAGGCCACCGTGGTACTGGTGGAGCATGATCTGGGTGTGGTTATGGATATCTCCGATCATATTCATGTTCTCGATTTTGGGGAGTTGATCGGATCTGGCACCCCGGAAGAGGTTGTTAAAATTCCTAAGGTCATCGAAGCCTACATTGGAGAAGAATAGACCGGCATGAAAGACAATAGCGAACTCTTGAAATTTACCATTCCTCAGCTTTTAAGATGGCGGGTCAAAGAAACCGGCCGCAAGGTAGCCCTGCGTGAAAAAGATTTCGGGTACTGGAACAACTACACCTGGAACGACTATTATGGCCATGTACGTAAAGTTGCCTTGGGGCTCGAGAAAATTGGGGTCAAAAAAGGCGACACGCTGGCTTTGATCGGCGACAACATTCCGGAGATGCTGTTCGTGGCCATCGGCGCCCAGTCCATCGGTGCGGTTTCGGCCGGAATTTACCAGACCACCCTGCCCGATGAAATCGCCCAGCTGCTTGAGTATATGGATGTCACGGCTGTATTCTGCGACGACCAGGAACAGGTGGACAAGCTGGTAGATATTCGCGACCGCATCCCCCAGGTGCGTAAGGTCATTTATGAAGACCCCCGGGGCATGCGCAGCTACCGGTCTGACGACTGGTTTCTCTTTATCGATGATCTGTATGAACTCGGCGCAGCTGTTGAAACCGAACAACCTGAAAGATTCGATGCCCTTGTGGATCAGGGCAAGCCGGACGATGTGTGCCATTTCTGCCTGACGTCGGGCACCACCGGACTATCCAAGGGGTCCATGATCACCCACAAAAATTACATTAACATGGGCATTCAGATTTCCAAGGTCGACAAACTTGAAAACACAGATGAATACCTCTCATTCCTGCCTTTTGCCTGGATAGGGGAGCAGATGAACTCCTTTGGCGTGGCCATGGCCACCGGTATCACCATCAATTTTCCCGAGTCTGTGGAAACAAGTATGGAGGACTTAAAGGAGATCGGACCCCATTTTATGTTCGGGGCACCCAGGATATATGAAACCATACGCTCGCAGATCTGGCTGAAAATCGATGAGTCCTACTGGCTCAACCGCCTATTATACAATAAATTCATTAAAATAGGGGAAAGAGCGGCCGGTTACCGTATGAGCGGCGAACAGATGCCTGCATCCCTGCGCTTTATGGCCTGGCTGGGGAAACTTCTGGTGACAGACCCCCTGATCAACCAGATCGGTTTGCGGAGGCTGCGGCGGGCCTACACCGGCGGCGCTGCCCTGGGGCCCGAGCTGTTCACCTTTTACCAGGCCATCGGTGTCAACCTGAAGCAGATCTATGGCCAGACCGAGATCGTGGGCATTGCCTACATGCACAGGGACGGGGATGTGCGCCCGGATACGGTGGGCAAACCCCTGCCGGAGACCGAATGTAAAATCAGTGAAGAAGGTGAAATCCTGTCACGCTCCCCTTCTGTGTGTGCCGGGTACTACAAGATGGAAGAGAAGACTGAAGAGCTGCTGGGAGATGGCTGGATGCACTCGGGTGACGCCGGGTACATCGATGACAACGGCCATCTGGTGGTCATCGACCGCGTGGCCGACGTGATG
>JBDLJD010000285.1:0-3549 GCA_039714495.1 Thermodesulfobacteriota bacterium | reverse complement strand
CGCTGCCGCGCGGGGCAGGGTTAATCACCAGCATTACCGAGGCGGACGGTATCATCCGCATTCCCGAACACATAGAGGGCCTCGAAGAAAACAAGGCGGTCAAGGCCGAGCTTCTCAAACCCTTGACAGCTGTCGACAACACCATTGTCGCCGTGGGGAGCCATGACAACACCTTGGATATCATTGCCGATGAATTAAAGGCCGGCAGCTCGAACTTAAGCCTCTCGTCGAGCCACGTGGGCAGTATGGGCGGGATCATGGCCGTCAAACGCGGCGCCTGCCACATTGCCGGTTCACACCTGCTGGACACGGAAGACGGCTCCTACAACGTGTCCTATCTGAATAAATTTCTGCCCGGCCGGGATGTGAGGCTGGTCAACCTGGTCATGCGCGACCAGGGGTTCATCATCCCCAAGGGGAACCCCAAAGGCATAAAAGACATCCATGACCTGGTGCGCGAGGGCCTTTCTTTCATCAACCGCCAGGGCGGTTCCGGGACCCGGATTCTGCTGGACTACCGGCTGCATCAGCAGGGCATCGACCCTGCTGAGATAAAGGGCTACGACACCGAGGAGTACACCCACATGTCCGTGGCCGTGGCGGTTTTGAGCGGCACCGTGGACGTGGGTCTCGGCATTTTTGCCGCCGCCCGAGCCCTTGACCTGGATTTCATCCCCGTGGTGACTGAAGAGTACGATCTGGTGATTCCTCAGGAATACTACGCCTCAGCCAAGATCCAGGCCCTCATGGACATCATCAACTCAGCAGCGTTCAAAAAACGTGTTAAAGCCCTCGGGGGATATGCCACGGACAAGACCGGGCAGGTTATCTTATAACTGGAATTTCTGATAAGGATACCCGGTACCGGATATTTGCCTGCAGGGAATTCAATTGTATAAATTAGAAGTGCCTATAGTGTACTAAAGTTAAGGAATTCTATCTTTTTATAAATTTGTATAGCTCAATGGGGTCAAAGCTTGAATTGTGAATTGGAGTTGATCTTTTCGCCTTTGGCTGGTACAAAAATCTTATGAGTCGACAATGGCGGATTGAATATGAAGGCGCACTATATCATCTGCTTTCAAGAGGCAATGAAGGCAGGGAAATATTCAAAGATGATATTGATCGTCGTTTCTTTCTATATTTAACAAGCGAATTATCCGAACGCTTTGACATGGATATTTATGCCTATGTTCTAATGGAAAATCACTACCACCTGCTGGTTAAAACGCATAAGGCAAACCTAAAAAAGGCCATGCATTGGTTTGGTACAACCTATACCCAAAAATATAACTGGCGTCATTCTCGTCATGGGCACCTTTTTCAAGGTCGCTATAAAAGTATCATTGTCCAAAACGATGCGTACATGTTGAGACTCTCTTGCTATATCCACCGCAACCCCTTAAGAGCTAAAATTGTTAAACGGCTTACTGATTACCCATGGAGCAGCTACCTCCCATATGCTTACGGCCATGCAGTTCCGGATTGGTTGGAAACAAAAATGATCTTATCTCAATTTGGGAATCTACATAAACACCGGCAGTATCGTGAAAAGGTACAAAATTATGCCGATGAAAAGAAAGACCTTTGGGAGGATTTACGATATGGTATACTTTTGGGGTCACACAAATTTGTTGAAAAGATAAAGGAACGTCACTTACCATCAAAAACAGATAAGAGCATCCCTCAGCAAACCCGTATTGCAAAAAATTTTGACCCCGGCGATTTATTACATATTGCAGAAAAGACACTTCAAATTAAGGTACGGGACCTTCAAAACTCAGGTAGAGTTTATGGTGAAAAAAAAATTGCACGTGATTTGATGGTTTTTTTGTTGTGGAAGTCAGGAAACATTTCCAATAAGAAAATTGGCCAATATTTTAGTATTACTCATTCGGCTGTCAGCCATGCTATCCGTTCTCTTAAAACACGTATGAAAAATGATCCTGATTTGAAAGCTCGTTACGATGATCTTAATTCACAATTCAAGCTTTGACCCCATTATATTATGCTGAAAAAAAAGAAAATTTGGATGCCTGCAGCCCTTATTCTCATCGTTGCGGCTTATCTGTTCATCTACAACCGGCCCATAGAACTGCAGAAGGCCGTGCTCATGTCCACCCCCATCATGTACACAAAGGGGTCAATCAAGCCCTATGCAAAGATACCATCCGATGTCGCCGCTCCACGGGTAAACGTTTTCTACGCCACCGATCGGCAACCCACGGACTCCTCGATAATCGATCCGCTATACTATAGCAATGACCGCAGCATGCATCTTTACCTGGGCAGAGCCCTTGTCCGGTTCGGTGACGCTGATATGGCATGGGCCGACATAGAGCATGACAGCCTGCGCCGGGATCGACACCACGTAATTCCGCTGGAGATCGAAAAAGTTGAAATGGTTCATAAATTCGGATCCCCTGTCGAACTTCTCACCGACTCGCTAAGAGAGCAGGCCTCCAAGGATGATCCCTTTATCAAGGCCATCAAAGAACGCCTCTCCCATTCCGACGACAAATCCATCTTCCTTTTTGTCCCGGGGTTCAAAGTGAATTTTGCCTACCCTGTTCTGGTGGCGGCAGAACTATGGCATTACCTGGGGTATACCGGCGCTTTCATTGCCTACTCATGGCCATCCCGACAACGTATCAGGGATTATTTTTCAGATGTGGAAACCGCCGCCTTCACTGCCCAGAATTTCCGCATGCTGCTGCTTTATCTTGCCCAAATAAAGGATGTGGAACACATTCACATTCTCAGTTACAGCGCCGGAGCACGTATTGTCAGTCAAGCGTTGCACGAAATCAGGCTCATGGCGCACGGATTGCCCATGGCAGATGTCAGGGCTGATCTTAAAATCAGCCGGGTCATCTTTACCGCCCCGGACATCGACATGATGCTGTTCTCCTCCCGTTACAGGGACGGCTTCGCCGATATCGTCAATTCAATCACCATCTACACCAACGCCAATGACACAGCCCTGAACTGGGCCTTGCGATTTCTTGGGTGGCCGCGTCTGGGGGCACCCGGTGAGTTGGGCTTAACCCCTGGAGAGCTGAGGTCCTTGGAATCGATCGCAAGGACCAAAAGCATCGATGTCTCCGCAGCCGAGGATGCCGCTTCCGGCAACGGACACGGCTATTTTGTCAAGAGCCCCTGGGTCAGCACTGATATCTTACTGACCCTAAAATACGGCACACCGCCCCTTAAGCGTGGCCTCACCCGCCAGAAAGACGACTTTGCATGGGAATTTCCGAAAAGCTACCCTGAAACCATAAGAGAGGCGATTCAGCAGCAGCCCTGACCATGCAGATTGCTGTTTTCTCTTTTCTCTTGAAGGCGGCCCCCCGGCATGTGTAAATAAACGCGTGTTCCATGATTTTATGAAACGCGACTTAAGTCGCTGCCCAGACAAAGCTTTATTCTGTCTATCTAACCGAAATGATATAACCTTTATGCCAGCAGACTGATGATGAAAAACAACAGCAGCAACAAGACGATGCGCCTGTCTCAAGCGATTCAAGGCCTTGTGGAAGACGGCAGCCA
>JBDLJD010000284.1:0-3602 GCA_039714495.1 Thermodesulfobacteriota bacterium | reverse complement strand
TCCATTTCCAGTTTTCATAGTAGTCCCAGCTTACCATGGAATTGAGCTGCCGCAGCTCGGCATCCTTTTCGTGGATGACGCATTTCATCACGTCGCCGCCGGAGAGCAGGCCGATAAATTCTCCGTTTTCTTCTATGAGCAGATGCCTGATCCTGCGGCCCAGGAATTTGTCCATGAGGTTGTACACCGTGTCCGTATGCGGTGCGGAAACCAGGTTGGTGGTCATGACGTCATCGATCAGGCCGGATTTCAAATCAAAACCTTCGGCAGCGGCATTGCGCATGAGGTCCCGTTCCGTCCAGATACCGACGACATTATTGTCCTTGGTAATCAGGATGGCCCCCACCCGATGTTTGTTCATTGCTTTTAAGGTTTCGAATACGGTTGTTCCTACAGGTATGGTGATGAGTTTCTGGGGTTTGCCCCCCAGCATGTCCTTGGCTGTTTCCATAGTCATCCCTCCAAAACAATTTTCCATTTGAAACAATTCACATCATAGATATCTTTATTTTTACCATACTTTAAATTATAGGTGCTGGTCTTCATATTATAGTGAAATTCAAATGGAAAATTGTTTTTCGAGCATGATTTTCAAAATGGTTCTGTCGGTTTCGATCATGCCTTGGTTGCTCAATATACCCACATTTTCCATGGTTTTTTCCGGTGATGTGGAAATGATGCCGTCGGTGGCCTTGACGTGAACGCCCTGCAGGGCGAAAAGGGCCGCCTGAACGGCCGTCCCGGCGGCCGTGGCCAGCTTCAGGGAACAGCCGGCTTTGGCGCCGTCGCAGATGACGCCTGCCAGATCTTCGGTCAGGTTGGTGATGGCCCCTGCGATATGGTGCCGGTCTCCCCCCAGAAGATAGGTGATACCGGCGGTGGCGCCTGCACCGGCGGCAATGGAGCACCCGCATACGGCGGACAGTCTGCCCGTGTGCGCCTTGACGTGCGCGGTGAGTATATGGCTGAGGCCGATGGCCTCGAGGACCGTGCGGCGGTCGCAATCGACATAGTCCTTGACCGCCCAGATAGGCAGGGTGGCGGTCAAGCCGTGGTTTCCGCTGCCGGCGGAGCTCATGGCCGGCAGTTTGACGCCATCCATACGTGCGTCCGAGGCTGAAGCGGTGAGTATCCTGGCCGCCAGCCCCATGTCCTGCTTCATCATCCTTTGCCGGACCAGCCGGTCCAGCGTTTTGCCGATCCCCAGGCCAGAGCCGTGTTTCAGGCCGTAATCGGCCAGGCGCAGGTTGTACTGCACGCCCTCCTCGATAAACTGGATATCTTCCTCATCCAGGTCGTCCACAAGCTCTATCAGTCTGGCCAGGGGCAGGGATTTCAGCCACGCTTCCACCTGCTGCAGTTCTGTTTTACCATCCAGGTCGGTTGTGTCCGGTTTCAAGGGGTGCCCTTTGACCTCTTCCCCATCGAGTTTCAGAGAAACGATGTTGTCGTGCATGTCGCGGATGGTGCATTCCGCATGCCGGCCGGCAGCCTCGACAACAGCCCGGATGAACAGCCCTTTGCGGTCCTGGAGAAGGTTGACCTGTACCTTTTTATCCCGGACCATGGTCCTGGCCTGGTCGACAACCGGGTCGTCGATGGATTCCAGCACCTGCAGCCGCAGCTCCGGAACACCGCCCAGCGCCCCCAGAGCCGCTGCCAGGTCAAGCCCGTTGTGGCCCTGGGTACCGGGAATCACCACGGCAAAGCCGTTTTTGTAAATGTTGGGGTCCACCCAGATTTCGATGGATTCAATGGGGACGCCCTTAAGCAGGGTAGCGGCCGCTGATGCGGCCAGGGCGATGGCGATGGGCTCCGTACACCCTAGGGCAGGGGCCACTTCGGTTCTCAGGACATCTTTTACCGTGAATTCTTTGACCGCAATATCCATTTTGCTCCAATTCGTGAAAAAATATTAAGAATGATTTTTCTTCATTACATATCATAACCATTATACCGGTTGTCATAAATATGTTCCGATACAAATTAGTTTCGGAACGTTAATTTGCCAAACACTATAGAAACACGCATCAGCATGGATGATAGTTTACTATACCGACTATTGAAAAAGAAATGCCGTTCTCACATGCGATGGCTTGTTTTTAATGAATAGGCATGAATTGCGGAATATGCAAGTGTGACAACGCACATTGGATTGATTTGGCGCTTTGACACGATAAGGCCACACCTCCCGGTTCCTTGAAACCCTATTCCGGCAAACCCGCTAACACAAAATAAACGGTATTTTCACAGGGCTTATGCTGCATATAGTTGCCTTAAATCCGTTTCTGTGCTATATGTTGCGGTATGACTCTGAAGAACGTGTTTTCCAGCTCGAGCATGTCCAGAAAGGTTTTTGTTCTCGACACCAACGTCATTCTGCACGACAGCACCTGTATTTACCAGTTCGACGAGCATGATGTGGTTTTGCCCATCACCGTGCTGGAGGAACTGGACAGGTTCAAAAAGGGCAAAAACATCATCAACTGCAATTCGCGCGAGTTTATCCGCTCCCTTGACACTTTGACCGGCGACAACATCTTCAACGGCGGGGTCAGCATCGGGTCGGGCAAGGGCAAGGTGTCCGTTTTCCTTGAGCGGGGGTTCCATGAAAAACTGAAACCCAACTTCTCACCGGACAAGGCTGATCACAAAATACTCAATACCGCCTTCCACGTGGCCTTGGAACACTCGTTTCACAATGTGTTTTTGGTGACAAAAGATGTGAACCTGCGCATGAAGGCCAAATCCGTGGGCCTTTTGGCGGAAGATTACACCACGGACCATGTGATGGATGTGGATAGTCTTTACACCGGACGCAGCGTCATCGAAAACGTGTCCGAGGACACCATCGACCTGTTGTACCACATGCCCTACGAGGTGGAAGCCGGCCGGCTGGACCTGGAGAACCTTCCGTATTCCAATGAATTTCTGGTGATGCGCAACGGCAGCAAATCAGCCCTGGCATTTTTCGATGCCGGTGATAACAAGATCAAGCGCATCGAAAACAAGGCCTGCTTCGGCATCCGGCCGCGCAATGCCGAGCAGTCCTTTGCCCTGAATGCGCTGTTGAACCTTGACATTCCCCTGGTGACCCTTTCGGGCAAGGCGGGTACGGGCAAAACCCTGCTGGCGTTGGCAGCATCCATCGAGACCAAGCGACATTACCGTCAGATCTACGTTGCCAGACCCATCGTTCCCTTGAGCAACAAGGACATCGGCTATCTGCCGGGGGACATCAACTCCAAGCTGGACCCCTACATGCAGCCCTTGTACGACAATCTATCCGTTATCCAGAATCAGTTTTCAGGCCGGGACAACCACACCCGCCGTATCAAGGAGCTCATGGAAGGCGGAAAAATCGTCATTACCCCACTTTCCTATATCCGCGGCCGCAGCATCGTCAAAGTCTTCTTCATAGTGGACGAGGCCCAGAACCTGACACCCCACGAGGTCAAGACCATTATCACCCGGGCCGGGGAGGGCACCAAACTGGTCTTCACGGGTGACGTCCACCAGATCGACCATCCCTACCTGGACAGCCAGTCCAACGGTCTCAGTTACCTCATCGAGAAGATGAAGGGGCAGAAACTCTACGCCCA
>JBDLJD010000283.1:0-3721 GCA_039714495.1 Thermodesulfobacteriota bacterium | reverse complement strand
ACAACCGGAATGAACGGCAGGGTGTAAAGGACCCCGAGGTCAGCAGAAAATCCTGATCCTTCATTCAGGTCATCATCGACTAAATTTTCAAAATCTTCCTCTACCAAATCTTCGGCGGAGTATTGCTCCACCAGGCTTTGCCGATTGATGGCTTTCATTGAAAGGCCCATTCGCACACCGGTAAAAGGCAGTTTCCCCCCCACCCCTCCCAAAAGTCCGTAATCACCGATCACCGTCACATCCAGTTTGGGATTTAAAGTATCGTATGGCAGGGCGTTTATAGTTCCATTCCCCAAGCCGGCTATCATCACCCCGTAATCGGCAATATTGAAACCGACATAAGGATTGACAGCCGCTCTTATGTGTTGCTGTACACCTATATATTTCCTCAGGAAATCCTCAGCCTCTTCAACGGTTTCGAAATCGGTATCCTGCAGGTCCTGATACATTTCTAAACCGTCCTCACTGATCCCCACCAGCGGGTTCACAACGGCCAGGTTCACCATGGAAATGTCCGCCAAGCCGGCTGGATTGTAAAACATGGCGTGTTCATCATCCGCCACGGCTGTGAACGCTCCGCCCATGGCAAGGGGCCTTACCCCCCTGTAAAAGGAAGGATACTCCTGAGCGGCCGGGATGGAAACCCAGACCACACTCAAAAGGGCCGCAAACAACATTTGCTTCCACAACCTGGTAATCGTTGCTTTTTCCACAGAGAAACCTCCTCGATATTTAAGTTCTGGATTTTGCACGGGCCGGAGGGTGAAATTTGATAATTTAACAAGAAATGATGACCAGAGTTCTCGAAAGTTCAAGCCCGGAGAGTACAATAGATTGCATATCGATGTGCAGCCCCCTTCCCTCTCGATGCTGCTCCACTCTTTTGTTCTCAGTCGCCATTTTTTCCAGTTCCGCCACCTCGTTCTCGAGCACTTCCCCTCTTTTCCCCTTGTACGCCACCAGGCATCCGCCCGGATTCAGGAGCGGCAGAGCATGGGCGGCAAACGCTTTCAGATCCGAAAACGCGCGGCTGACGACTACATCGAAACCTTCACCAGGGGGCAACTGATCTTTCATCTGTTCCAGCCGATCGTTAAAAACATCTATGCCGGCTATGCCCAACGACCGTATGACATGCTTGAGAAAACTGACCCGTTTACGCCGAGCATCCAAAAGGGTCACCTTCAATGAAGGCAGCATGATTTTAAGCGGTATCCCCGGAAAACCGCCGCCCGAACCCGCATCCAGAAGAGATGCGGCACCCCCGATGTACGGAACTGCCGCCATGGAATCCAGGTAGTGTTTGACCGCCATTTCAAATGGATCTGCCACGGACGTCAGATTTGTGCTTTTGTTCCAGAGCACCATCTCCCGGGCATGCACCGCAAAAAGACCTGCCTGTTCTTCTGAAACCTCGATACCAAGCTGGCCGCCGCCATCTATGATGACGGTTTTCCATTCCGAAGATCCTATATCCATACTGGGTTTCAAACATGCCCTCCGAAGCAGGACTTCTTTTCTCTCGCAGAGACGCAGAGCTTTTTTTCCGTTCATTTAAAATTATCCGATGACTTAATTACCCTCTGTGCCCTCTGCGTGCTCGAGCGTAAGCGGGCCTGCCCTGTGAAACCCGTTCTGTCTTTTGTTTCACTGGGGCGAGAGGTAATATTCCTCTATCCTTCCTGTGCATCATCAGTACCCTGCTCGACAAAGTCCATGATGATCTCAATATCCCCTCCTCCGGATGTTTTAATCTTGGCCTGGGGATACCGTTTCCTGAACACGTGCAGCATGGCATCATTCTCTTTCAACACCGTGGCGCTGAATCCGGTATAGTCATTTTCACGGGCGATATTCTCAAGCATCTCGAGCATAAAACTCGCCGTGCCCAACCCCTGATAGTCCTCTCTGACAACAAAGGCCACTTCAGCCCGTCCCCCGTCATCGGCATAGGATCCAATAGACATGATCTCCTTGTGGCCCCCCTTCTGAACCAGGCCCACTATGGACATATTTTTCCGGTAATCGACGGAGGCCCACTGTTTCTGAACCACTTCATGAGAAAACAGCTGCATGCGGTAAAAAAATCGGAAATAAATGGTCTTTTCCTGCAGGCTGTAGAAAAAATTCCGGTAAGCAAATTCATCCGAAGGCAACAGGGGCCGAAATTCAACATTTTTCCCGTTTTTCAGGACAACATTGCGCTTATACTCTTCCAGGAACAGGAGGTCTTCTTTGGCCGGCGGCAGCTGATCCCTGAAGATGTAGTGACGTTGTTTGGCAAATTCGATGAGTTCTTCCCTGAATTTGGGGTGGGCAATCTGGGCCAGCTCCATCACCCGCTGGTAGATGCCCTTACCCTGGAGCTCGGCAATGCCGTATTCAGTGATGATGAAGTTGACGTCCCCCCTGGTGGTGGCCACACCGGCGCCTTCACTGAGGTGGGGAACGATGCGGGACACTTTGCCGTTTTGGGCCGTGGATGGAAGTGCAATAATCGAGAACCCGCCTTTGGACATGGCGCTGCCCCGCAGGAAATCTACCTGATCGCCGATACCGCTGTAAAAAAAATAGCCCATGGAATCAGAACATACCTGGCCGGTCAAATCCACCTCGAGGGCCGAACTGATGGTCACGAAATTATCGTTGCGCGCAATCACCGTGGGATCGTTGACGAATTCCGATGAACGAAAATAGAACATGGGGTTGTTGTTCACGTATTCATATATCTTTTCCGACCCCATGCAAAGGGAGGCCACTACCCTGCCGGGCAGAAGGCTTTTGCGCTTATTGGTGATCACTTTCTTTTCAAAGAGCGGCAGGAAACCATCGGTGATCAACTGGGTGTGAATGCCCAGATCCTTCTTGTTGTCCAGATACTTGAGAATAGCGTACGGCAGGTGCCCGAAACCGATCTGCAGGGTGGCGCCGTCATCGATGAGCTGGTTGACGAAAAAGGCGATGCGTACGGTTATTTTTTCATCTTTTGAGGAAGGCAGGGCCTCCTGCAGCGGCTCTTCATGCCAGACGATATAATCCAGGTCATCCACATGCACAAAACTGTCACCCCAGGTTTTGGGCATTTTCGGGTTGATCTGGGCGATCACCATGCCGGCGTTTTCAATGCCCGACCGGGTGATGTCCACCGACACCCCCAGGCTGCAATAGCCGAACTTGTCAGGGGGGCTCACCTGCACAAGGGCCACGTCCAGTCCGATGCGATGACTGGAAAACAGCTTTGGTATCTGGGACAGATAGGTGGGCAGATAGTCGATCTTGCCCTCAAAGGCCGCCTTGCGCATGTGGCTGCTGATGAAAAACAGCTTAAGGGAAAACCGCCTTAAAAAGGAAGGATCGTCCACAAACTGCGCCAGGGTCATGGAGAGCATTTGATAGATCATGATGTCCTGCAGTTTGGCATTGCCGACCATAGACTTGATCAATTGCTGGGGCTCACCGCATCCCGTGCCAATGAAAACACGGCTGCCGCGCTTGATCATGGCGACGGCATCTTCGGCACTCTTGAGTTTCTCCGGACAATACGCTTTTAAATCCATGACAGCTCCGTTATTGTAATAACCCAAAGTGAGCATTTCAAATTTTAAGAATTATAGACCATGCGCCTGGGAGAAACAAGCGTGAACTCTTATTGCCAATATACCAGGACGGAGCCTCCGAATTCGGAATGTGGAATGTGGAATTCGGAATTTGGGCGGTCAGA
>JBDLJD010000282.1:0-3747 GCA_039714495.1 Thermodesulfobacteriota bacterium | reverse complement strand
GTGGTATGTGAACTGCTTGAGCATCTCGATCTCGGAAAGCCATTCCGCAAGCCGGTGACGAAATACCTGCCTGGTTATCAACGGTTTCCCGAAAACCATGCGATTCTTGATGTAGTCCACGGTCAGCTCGATCATGGTTTCGGCGGCAATATAGGACTCGGGAAGTGCACTGAAACGCTCATGCTGAAATTGCTTCATCTGATAGATAAAACCCTCCCCTTCCTCCCCGATCATATTTTTTACAGGAACCCGCAGGTTGTCAAAATATAGCTCGGCCGTGTCACTGCTGCGCATCCCCATCTTGTCCAGTTTTTTGCTGACATGATATCCCGGAAGATCAGTGGGAATCACAAAAAGACTGAAGGAATGATAGCCGGGTTCATCACTGGTGCGCACCAGGGTGGTGCTGAAGTCGGCCTGGATGCCGTTGGTGATGAAGGTCTTGGAGCCGTTGATGATGTAGTCGTCCCCCTCCCTCACGGCTGTGGTTTGGAGGCCAGCCACGTCGGACCCGGCATCCGGCTCGGTGACGGCAATGGCGGCCACCAGGTCCCCGGCGATGGCGGGTTTCAGATAGGTAGTTTTGAGATATTCACTGCCGAACTCATAGATAGCCGGGGTCGCCATGCTGGTTTGCACCATGATGGACATGGGAATGCCTAGAGCCGGAACCCTTGAAATTTCTTCGAAAAAAGCGGTTTCATACCAGTAATCAAGGCCTTCCCCACCGTATTCGGGGTCATAACGAATGCCAAGAAACCCCAGTTGGCCCATCTTCTTAAACAAATCATGGAGCGGTATCTGCCCCTCTTCTTCCCACTCGTCCACAAATGGCAAAATTTCCTTTTTTACAAAATCGCGTACCGCCTTGCGCACCATTTCATGATCTTTGTTAAAATAGAGCTGGCGGGAAGATTTCATTTTCACTTTGTTTGCCCCCTTGCTTGCGGATATTTAGCCCCAAGTCACGGAAATAAGCATTTTCAACTGCGATCCATGTTATGTGTATTCGTAAAAACCTTTTTCCGTTTTTCTGCCCAAGTGGTTTTCCGCCACCATTTTTTTCAGCAACGGAGACGGGTTATACCGATCCTCACCGGTCATGGCGAACATGGCCTTCAGGGCGTTGTGCGTGACATCCACACCGGCCATGTCCATAATCTCGACAATCCCCATGGGCCAGTTGCAACCCAGCTTGAGGGCATCGTCAATGTCTTTGGCAGATGCGGCGCCGCCTTGAATCATGTTGGCGGCCTCGTTGTAAAGCAGGCACAGAAAACGGTTGACGATAAAGCCGGGAATGTCCTTAACCACAATAGGTGTCTTGCCGAAATTTTCACACAGCTTTTTCGTTTTAGCGGTGATTTCGTCGCTGGTTTTGTCCCCCCGAACGACTTCCACTAGCCGCATCAACGGGACCGGACTGAAATAGTGGGTTCCAATGATCCGCTGCGGATTTTTAACTGCCGAAGAAATCGCAGAGATGCTCAAGGTCGACGTATTGCTGGCCAGAATCACATCTGGCGGGCACATGGCATCCAGATCTTGAAAAATTTTTTTTTTCAGATCCATGCTCTCAAAAACCGCCTCAACGACCATGGCAGCCCCTTCAGCGGCTTCCGGCATGTCCGTCGAGCTGGAAAGTCGCGACAGGATGTCTTCGTGCCGGGCCTGATCAATTTTTCCCTTGGCAAGTTTCTTGTCAATAAATCCCCTGATGGTGCGTACGCCATTGTCCACAAAGGACTGCTGGGTGTCCATGAGAGTCACTGCATACCCTGCTTCCACAGCCACTTGTGCAATACCGGATCCCATGAGTCCCGCCCCGATGATGGTGATTTTCTCCATGGTCATCATTGCCCTCCACTATTATTTTTACTCAACACCCTATCATAAATGAATTGTTTTCATGATAATAAACGAACAGCTATGATGTCAAGATTTTTTTACAAACAACCGAACAGGCCGCTCTCTGTGCCTATATAATTGATATATTAGTTAATATTATATTTTCCGATATAAGTCGAGACGATTAATGAAATAAATATGAATATTTTTATTGACAATTAGTATGAATTTAGCTCATCAATGCCCATTAAATGATTTTTTTTCTATAAGGAGATTGATAAATGACTCAAGATGATGTTGTGGTCGTCAGCGCTGTGAGGACCCCCTTCGGCAGATTCGATGGTCTGCTCAAAAGCACGGACAGCATCGACCTGGGCGTGACGGTGCTGAAGGAAGTTGTCGGCCGGATAGGTCTGGATCCGGAAATGGTCGACGAAACCTACTATGGAACCTGCATCCCGGCCGAGTACGCCATTTACACCAATGTGCCGGCCCGGCAGATAACCCTTCTGGCAGGGTTTCCGGAGAGTTCCATTTCCCTGACCATCGATCGGGCCTGCTGCTCCTCCATGACCGCGTTGCGAATGGGATATCGCTCGATAAAGGCGGGAGAGGCTGACGTTGCCATCGCCTGCGGTGCGGAAAACATGGGCAACGTGCCCTTCATCGCCAGCGCTGCCAAGACACGCTGGGGCAACCGCCTGGGCCCCATTGAACTCGAGGACGTGCTTTTCGAACTCGGTTACGGACGCAAGGGATTTGCACCGGTGGCCACCGATGCGGGGGAAGTGGCCCTTGAATACGGTGTGACCCGCGAAATGCAGGATCGATGGGCATCCCAAAGCCATGCCCGCTGGTACCGGGCCTACGAAGCCGGCAAGTTCAAAATCGGAGAAGAAATCATGACTGTCGAAGTGCCCCAGAGGAAAAAGGACTCCATTGTGATGGACCGGGACGAATCCCCGCGAGACAACATTGTTATGGACAAGATGGCCAAGTTGAGAACCGTTTACGGCAGCCCCACCGTGACGCCGGGCAATGCGCCGGGCCTCAATTCAGGGGCATCGGCGATCGTGATCATGCGGCGAAAAAAGGCTGAAAGCCTTGGGCTCGAACCGATGGCCACGATCGAAGCCTGCCAAAGCGCCGCCGGCAAACCCAAGTACATGGCCTGTGTACCGGCTCAAGCCATCGGTTCACTCCTGCCGAAGGTCGGCAAATCCGTCGATGACCTGGACCTGATCGAGATCAACGAAGCCTTTGCCGCCGTTACCCTGGTCAGTTTGAAAATGCTGGCCGAAGACAACCCTGAAAAGTACGCCGCCCTGCAGGACAAAACCAATGTCAATGGTGGGGCAATTGCCATCGGGCACCCGGTAGGCGCCAGCGGTGCACGGATCACCATGACCCTGATGTACGAACTCATGCGCAGGGGAGGCGGTACCGGCGTGGCAGCCATCTGTGGCGGCCTGTCCCAGGGGGAAGCCTTGATGATTTCGGTTTAGCAATACTTTAAAGGAGAAAATCATGGAAACTTGGCTGGAGGAAGTTGAACCGCTGACCCTGAAAGGGCAGATAGCGGTACCTTATACATGGTGGGTTGGCGAAACAGGCAGCCGTTTTCTCGCAGCCCTTCGTGACGAGGGCAAAATTCTGGGAAATCGCTGTGACCAATGCGGCACGGTCTATGTGCCACCAAGAAAAAGCTGCGGCAGGTGTTTTGTAGATACCGGAGATTGGATCGAACTGGGTGAACAAGGCGTCGTCAAGGCCTATACCATCGTCCGGTTTTCCCATCCGCTTCAACCGGTGGAGGCTCCTTTCGCTTATGCCCTGATTCGGCTCGATGGAGCAGATGTAGATCTGATGCATATTATTCGGCATGATCTGGACCGCTTG
>JBDLJD010000281.1:0-3778 GCA_039714495.1 Thermodesulfobacteriota bacterium | reverse complement strand
ACAGGCTGTCCAATAACCTCCAAATTGCTACTCCGATGCTCCGACAGCAGGGCTAAAGCCCTGAACTACATTTGAAAAAAAGCTCTGAATTTCATAATGTTATCGTAATACCGCCCAAAACACGAAACCATGTAGCGCAGGGTTTCAACCCTGCCAAAGCGGGTTGCGGGACAGCCTGTTCAGCCCTGCATCGTCAATCATCTGATGTATCCTGTTTAAGTTAATAGATGAACATCCAACATCCTACGTCGAAACAAAAACCTCCATCACGAAATCACGAAAGAATGAAAACACGAAAACATTTCTGAACATTTCGTGCTTTTTGGATTTCGTGTTTTCGTGATTCATTTTTTAGGACCTCTGGTTTCTGTTCTCCGTCCTCTGATATCTGTCCTCTGGGGCTCCGTCCTCTGACCCTCCGGTTTCTGACCTCCGGCTTCTGGTATCTGACTTCTGGTCTCTGCTAAATCTCCCCGTTTTCGATCATCGTGTCCATGATTTCATAAAAATCCATCCCAGCCGCCCTGAACCCCTCCTTGCCATACTTCATATTTGCTTCCAGTACGTAAAACCGGCCCTTGTATTCACAAATATCCATCCCCACATCGTTCCATCCACACACAGCGGCAGTGTGCAACGCCAGGTCAAGGGCTTTTCCGGGAACCGGGTCGAGTTCCACCTTCGCCCCCAGGGCAACGTTGCTGCGAAACTCCCCTTGTGCGGCAACCCGCCAGTAGGCGTGCACTATTTTCCCATTGATAACCACCACGCGAATATCCCTGTCAATGGGTAGATAGTCCTGGATATATGCGGGTGTATGGGCCTTAAGATAGTCTTGAAGATCCCCCCTGCTTTGTATCAGAAACACATCGCGGCCCATGGCCGAGCCTCTGCCTTTCTTGGCCACAAAGGGAAAACTGTAATATTCCAGCACCTTGTCTTTTTGACGCCTGCCGTAAAACACCCGGGTTGGCGGGTGCGGTATGTTCAGCAGGGAAAACAAGGCGGTTTGTTTTATTTTATCTTGTGAGAACAAATAGTTATGAACACTTGGAAATATCTGCTTTCCCATGGCGTCCAGAAGCTCCGCATACAGCTGGGTGGGGTAATAAATTATTTCCGCATGACGGATAAGACCTTTCTCATGGTCCGTGTAGTCGTTGAAATTGGGACGCACCCCAAGCGTCATCACATTACGGCAGTTTCTGAGTCTCGCTTCCAGGGCAATGATTCTTTTCATTGTGGTTTGGCTAATATGAACAGATCATCGGAAACCGGAACATTGGGCCAGAATCGTTCCACAACAATCCTTAGGCTGGCCTTTTTGCCATTTGAAATCCGCAATTCTTCCGGCATCTTGAATCCGGAAATTTGCTGCATGTGCACGAATTCCACCTGATACGAGAGGGTTCCATCTCCTGCCTTCACCTCGATTAGGCGGACATCCTCACTTGATGCGTCAACATAAACCTTCTGGCTTCCTGATGCGCGTTTCAGTCCCTCCAGCACCAGGATCTGTTCACCATCCTTTTCCCCTTGCTGTACGGTCATGGGCAAAAACCGTGTTTCCGCTGGTATGCGTCCCGCCAACAGGTCCAGGCATGCGCTCACCGTAATGGGTAGAGAAATTAATTTTTCCAGAGTGGCATTTGAGCTCCGCTTGGAATAAAATCGGTTTTCTGTGTGTGATATCAAATAGATCCGGTCTCCATCGTCGGCGAAACTAAACACGGGCCGGCCCGTGCCGGCCATCACTTCAAGGCGAAGCTTCTCATTCTGATACCCCGCCCACATGAGGCGGGCATGCTGGATACCGTCGTCCCCCTCCATGCGTATGCGTCCGGTTCCCTTGAACGAATGCAAATCTGAATTGCGGGACTGTAGACGATTGAACAGCGCTTCTGCTTCCGGGGAGCTTGACGTGGCAAGAGGTCCCTCCGCCCTCTGCCTGAGGGTGGAACAACCCGTGGCGAGGATGGTTAGACTAATTAGAATTAATACAAACTTTTTCATTCTTGAATATCCAATAATCAATATCCAATGTCCAAGAACATTGATCATTCGTTATTGGATATCGGATATTTATATTTTACTGACTCTCTGCCAGCAGAGCCTCGATTTTCCCTTCAACGGCATCGGGATCTGTATTGCCCTTTTCAAGGGAAATCCGGTAATATTTTACTGCATTCTCAGCATCATTCAGTTTGGCATAGGCATCCCCCACATGCTCCATAATGATGGGGTCGTCAGGGGTCAGTTCAGCCGCCCGTTGCAGGTATGTTAGCGCCTCTTCATAGCGCCCCATCTTGAAATAAACCCACCCCAGGCTGTCGGTAATATATCCATCGTCGGGTTTATATTTCAAGGCCTCCTTGATGAGCGCCTCAGCCTCCTCCAGATGGATGCCCATGTCTGCATAGGTATAGCCGAGATAGTTCAGTGCACTGGCGTTATCCGGAGCCAGTTCTATCACCTTTTTCATTTCGCGGATGGAGTCTTCCTTGCGTTGCCACTTGTCGTAAACGACGCCCAGACGGAACCTCAGCCGTACGTGCTTGGGATCGATGGAAAGCCCCCTGAGGAGTGTTTTCTCTGCACGCTCAAACTGTTTCTTTTCCTCGTACAGCGATCCCATGTAAAGCAGGAATTCCGTATTGTCGGGATGCCTTTCCAAAACCGCTGCAAGATATGCTTCGGCCTGATCAATTTTCCCTTCTTCCTGGTAAATGGCGGTGATGTGAACGACGGCGTTCTCGAAAAACCGGGAATCGTCTTTGACATTTTTCAGGTAGCTTACGGATGTCTCCGGCTGATTCTCCCCGTCATAAGCGACACCGAGCAAATAGTTGATATCCGAACTATCCGGAGCGGCTTCCAGCATGCCCTGCAGTATGATGACCGCTTCTTCATGTTTTTTGGGGTCCAGATATTCGCGAACCACTTTTCTGAGGATCTCGGGGTCCTGCCGGCTTTTTGCTCCGAGTTGGGTTAAAATCTGTTTGCTTTCCTGAGTTTGGCCACGGGTGTGATAAAAGAGCGCGAGTTCCAGGGACACTTCGACATTATTCGGGTTGTATTCCAGAATTTCCCGGTACATGCGGAATACTTTATCATCATCTTTTTCCGTCTTATAGATCCCGAGCAGTTCGATTCTGGCTTCTTCGAGTTCCGGTTCCAGTTCCAGGGCTTTTTTGAACTCGGCCTCGGCCTGGTCCTGCTTTCCCTGGCCGGCATAGATTCTGCCCAGAAAGAACCTTCCCGCATATGAGCCGGGATACTGCTCTATCAGTTGTGAATAGATCCGAAAGGCTGCATCATCATCACCGCCATCCAGGTATATGCCGCCCAGCATCAGGTACACCCTCTCCTGTTCTGCATCCAGGGCAATCACCTTTTCATAGGCTTGTGCAGCAGCATCGGTGTTTTTCATGTTCAGGTTGATATTCCCCAAAAGCACCAGTGCCGGTACATTCTGGGGATGGTCAGCCAGTACGTCATCCAAAATGTCCAGCGCCTTCCGGGATTCCTTTTTCTGAAGATACAGTCGGGCGAGTTCCACCTGCAGGTACGGCGTTTGGGGATCAAGGTCCACGGCCAGGCTCAGTTGTTCGATGGCCTCATCCAACCTGCCGTTTTTCAGGGCAATCTGAGATTGGGTGTAGTGGTAGTAACTGTTGTACGGCTTTTCCTGTTCAACAACCGGCGGATTCGAATCCCCATCCCGGTGAACATGCCGGATATCCGTACAGCTGGTCGGAAAAGTACATACAAGGAGTGC
>JBDLJD010000280.1:0-3834 GCA_039714495.1 Thermodesulfobacteriota bacterium | reverse complement strand
TTGTTACGGCATTCTCAACTATCTGGACGGGGCCATGCTCTGGCCTGACCAGCAGGGCGGCCGGCGGGTGGACAAGGGCGTGGCCATCATCACCATGTCATCGAATGTGGGCTTCAATCTCACCATGCAGCGTCGTGGTCTGCCCATTGCCTACATGCTGTCCCTGGGCAACAAGCTGAAATTCGATTTGCACGATGCCATCCGTGTTTTTGCCCAGCAGGAGAGAGTAACGGCGCTGGGGCTCTACGTGGAGGCATTGCCCGATCCCAAGGCGTTCCAGGAGGCGGTGGATATTGCCCGGGAACTGGGCAAACCCATCGTGGCCATCAAGACCGGCCGTTCCGAAGTGGCTAAAAAGATGGTGGTGTCGCACACGGCATCCCTGGCCGGTTCCGACGAGCTGGTGACGGCCCTGTTCGAGCGTCTGGGCGTGGCCCGGGTGGACTCCCTGGAAGCCCTCATGGAGGCCCTGAAAGTGCTGCACGTGCTGGGCCCCTTACAGGGAGGCCGCATCGGGGCCGCGAGCACCTCGGGCGGCGATCTCACCCTGCTGGCCGATGCCCTGGGACCGGATCTGAGCATGCCGCCCCTTTCTGAAAAGGTGGCCCAAGAGCTCCAGACGATTATCCATGAATTGATGAAGGCGGCCAACCCCTTTGATTTCCAGATGTTCGACTGGAACGACGAGGAGAGCATGTCCAGGAATTTTACCGCATTTATGCAGGAGAAGTTCGATGTGGCGCTGTGCCTTCTCGACTATCCCAGAGAAGACATCTGTGACCAGGCGACCTGGGCCGGGGCTGAGCGGGGTTTTGTCCGTGCCGCAAAGAAGACCGGCACCAAAGCCGCGGTGTTATCCACCTTTTCAGACACCATATGCGAAAGGGTTGCCGAACGCCTGATGAAAGATAATGTTGCCATGCTGGCCGGCATCGATGCCGGGGTGGCCGGTATCCAGGCGGCAGTGGACGTGGGAAAGGCCTGGCGTCGTCCGGTCAGTCCACCGCTGCTCGCAGGGTTTGCCAGTATTGCAGTGCATGATGTCGAGGTGTTGGATGAGGCAGCATCCAAACGCTATATATTTGAAAACGGGGTGCCCATACCTATCGGGCAGGTCGTAGGGCCGGCAGACGCTGTTGATGCAGCCGAGTCATTGGGGTATCCGGTTGTAGTCAAGGCGCTGGGGGTTTTCCACAAGACTGATGTCGGCGGTGTCCGGCTCGGTTTGGTTGATGCCCATGCTGTTTCAGATACGGTAACAGAGATGTCGGATCTTGCAACGTCCTTTCTCGTGGAAAAAATGGTCGACGGCGCCGTAGCCGAGCTGATTGTCGGTGTGGCCCGCGACGAGCAATTCGGCCCCTATATTCTAATCGGTGGCGGGGGGATCCTGGTGGAGATGATCAAGGACAGCGTGTCTTTGCTCCTGCCGACCACAAAAGAATGGGTGCTGCAGGCCTTGAGGCGGCTGATGTGCGCTCCGCTCCTGATGGGGTTCAGAGGTTCGCCGCCCGCCGATCTGGATGCGGCCGCAGATGCTATCATGGCCATTGCCGCCATGGTGGAAAAAGACCCGGATTCCATTATCGAACTGGATGTCAACCCGCTCATGGTCTTGGCTGAAGGGCAGGGGGCCGTAGCAGCTGATGCGTTAGCCAGGGTGAAAAATAATAAATGAAAATATCCAATATTCAACACTCAATTTCCAATGTTCAAGTCTGCAATCTGCACTTGGAAATTGATTATTCGTTATTGGATATTGGTTATTTGAGTTATCCCATAAAATGGTTCAAAGCTAGAACGTATCCCATAAAACTGTAGAAAGGGCATTGCATGACTTCACAAGGAAAAAGCACTGAAGAGACCATTCTTGCGAAAGCCAAGGAATTTGGCGTGTCTTTGGCAGGAATCGCGTCCATCAGCGATCTGAAGGCTTCCAAAACCTACGAGATTTACGACAAGAAGCCGTTTTACGAAGAATATAAGGGTGTCAAGTGGCGGGAAGAACACAAATCAGTGCTGGTATTTGCATTGAGTCATCCAAGATCCGAGCCTGTGCTGGATTGGTGGAGCATGAAAGTACCCGGGTTTACACCCGGAAACCGGATTTTGAGGCGGCAGTCCCGCCAGCTGAGGATCTGGCTGGGTGAAGAACTCGGCATCAATGCCCTTTCTTTGCCATACCAGATTGAATACGGAGGATGTTTCCTCAAGGATGCCTCGGTCCTGGCAGGACTGGGAGTCATGGGCAAGAACAACCTGCTGGTCACACCGGAATTTGGGACACGCGTTCGCCTCAGGGGTATTTTCATGGAGGCGGAACTTAAGCCCACCGGCCCCCCCATCGACTTCGATCCGTGTGACGGCTGCGACATGCCCTGCCGCAAGGTCTGCCCCCGCAAGGCCTTTGCCAGCGGCAAATTTGAAAGAGACCTATGCAAGCAGGAGACAGACCTGCGGGATGCAACCATGGAAATGCTCGATGGTGATATCATGGGCATCGAGGTGCCCAGCCTGGTGGCCAAATACTGCCGGAAATGCGAGTTCGCCTGTCCGGTTGCGCAGTAATGTTGACATGGATTCAACTAGCGCTGCGCAGGGATGACGATTAAAACACCCCGACCCCTCAATTAAGTACAGCGCAGCTACCACAATTTAAGAAAAACTCATGAAATCAGTATCTTAAAAGATTATTGTAGAATTTCGAACATCCAATGCTCAAAATCAAATGATGAACGGAAACATTTACGAATGATTGAATTAGATATCCTTGAAAAACCTGTTCTGCTGGACGGCGGCATGGGGCGGGAACTGCGTTTTCGCGGTGTGGAAGTGCCGGGGACCATTTGGTCGGCCCGGGCCTTGACCATAGCACCGGAGACCGTCAGGCAGATTCACGTGGATTACATCCAGGCCGGAGCCGATGTCATCACCCTCAATTCCTACGGCATCATCCGCAGTGATCTGGCCCGGGAAAACATGGAGGATCGATTTGCCGAACTGAACCGGACAGCCGGGAGGCTGGGGCAGGAAGCGCGCGATATGGCTGGCCGGGAAACAGTGATTGCCGGTTCCCTGCCGCCGCTGCGCGGCAGTTTCAGGCCTGACCGGGTGGGCCGTATCGAAGAGATCGAGCCGCTTTACCGGGAACAGGCGGAACTGCTTGCCCCATTTGTGGACCTGTTTATCTGTGAAACCATGTCAACCGCTGGAGAGGCATTGGCAGCCGCCAGGGCGGCCTGCACAACAGGCAGGCCCGTCTGGGTGGCCTGGACCCTGCACGAAACTCAGCCCGGAAAACTGAGGAGCGGGGAAACCCTTCTTGCGGCATCCCAACTTATAACCGAACTGCCCATCAGCGGTTTGCTGGGCAACTGCTGCCCGCCCGAAAGGGTCACAGATGCCATGGCCCTGTTGTTGCAGACCGATTTCAAATATGTGGGGGGGTACGCCAACACCTTTGACCACATTCCCGGCGACTGGGAATTGAACGGGGAAAAGGATACCGATGGTTTTCTGGACCTGCGATCCGATTTGGATCCTGAAAGCTATGCGGCGCATGCGGCGGACTGGCTGGCCGGCGGCGCCACCGTGGTGGGGGGGTGCTGCGGCACGCGGCCTGCGCATATAGCGCGGCTTCGAGCATTGATGGATGAGTATCCTCCTGCTTCATGAGGTACTTTGCTAAGAGTGGGTTATAAAATCGGAATTTTTTAGAACTGATAAAATTATTAATTATGGAGCGACAACGTCGCGTTATATAAAAATTCGGTACGAAGTTTTATTTTGACAATCTAAATTGGATTTGCTAAACGAGACAGACCGGTCGGTCTG
>JBDLJD010000279.1:0-3834 GCA_039714495.1 Thermodesulfobacteriota bacterium | reverse complement strand
CACCTGGAGGACAAAGGGTGTCTTGACAGCGTCGCCGCTGTAGTCGAAGTGGGTGGTGCCGGTCACCCCGGGATAATCCACGAGGTTGAGCATTTCATCCTTGACCTGGCTCTTGAAACGGATGCCCTGTGTTTCAAGGGCATGAAAAAGCAGGTCGGCCGAATCAAAGGTCACGGCCTCGATAAAGCCGGGCGCCTCATCGAACACATGGTCAAAGGTGTCCACAAACCGTTTCACCTGCGGGCGACCGCTCTCCACGGAAAATCCCTCGGTAATGACTGCATTCTTTATATACTGGCGCGACATGTCGATGAGCGCGTTGGAATGCCACAGGTTTGTTCCCAAAAGGTAGACGTTGTCGATGTCGTGATAGGCCAGTTGGGGGATGATCAGTCCGGCTTTGCTGGGGGCATCGGGTATGAACACGGCCTGAAAATCGACCACCGGCTGCAGTTCCTCTTCTGCACCCCTGCCACGATCGGCGTCTGTGGCCAGCGGGCCGGGCGGGGTATCCGGAATGGTGACGTACAGGTCGTTCACTATTTTTAATTCATTGGGAAAATAAGGCACCATGGCACGCGGGTTGAATGTGCTCAGCCACCACGGGCTTTGGTCTTCCGGTACGATTTCAAATTGAATTTCAAGATCCTTGGGGATTGGGTAATAGAGGCCTACAAGCTTTTTAATGGGCACGGCAAAATCGGTCATTTCAGGGTCATAGGATTCAATGGCGGCAATTTTACCTCCCTTGTCGAGGACGGCATCCCAGAACAAGTTCATGTAGGTGGCGCCGTAGCGTTCATCCGGATAGAGTACGGCGAACCGTTCAATACCCAGCGATGACACCGCAAATGTCGCCAGTGTGTGGGCCTGCATTTTCGGGGTGATGAAATTTCTGAAAACAAAATTGCCGGCAGCGGTGATATTTTCCTTCTGGGTGAAGGTCACGATGGGGATGCTGCGGGCCTGAGCCTCGAGGGCGGCCGGCTCCGACATGACCATGGGACCGATGATGGCGGCAACGTTGGCACTGTCCATCTCGCGGATGGCAGCCACTGTTCTGAACGGATCGGCCTGGGTATCTTTTACCATCAGTTTGATAGCGGGTTTGCGGCCGGATTGCACATGCCTGAAGTAGGCCAGTTCAATGCCTCTGAGAGCTTTCATGCCATAGGCCTTGTAGCGCCCGGAAAGGGGCAGCAGACAGCCTACCGTGAAAGGGCTGCCGATGGCCTTGCTGTTGATTTCATTGATCAAATCCTGTGCTGGCAGGGCCATTTCATGCAGCGGCAGTTTTTCCGTGAGCGTTGCCAGGGCCGTCAGGGCATCTTCTGTTTTGCCCTTATCCACACAGGTGAGCCCGAAATAATAGAGCAGATGACCGCGTATGACAGGCTCCTCAACCCTTAAAAGCAGGCTGGTGAGATGAACCTCATCCAATTGCGCGGCTGCATCCTTGACTTTTTCCAGTAGCGGTTCTTTTTCGGGTTCCGTGGCCCGACGATAGTTGGCGCTGTAGAAATAAAAGGCATCCTCAGGGGCGTTAACCTGCATGTAGGCGTCCCCAAGCAGATCGTATTTGCGGAAAAGCTGGCTGCTGAAAAGGGATCCTTCCGGAATTCTGACGGCATCTTCGATGGTTTGGGTAAATTTTTGCTCCTGGTTGTCGATGTCCAGAATATCGATCATTGCCTCTGTGGCCAGGGGACTTTCCGGGTGGGTTTCGATCAGCTTCTCGTAGGTGAGACGTGCGTTATCAAAATCTTCCTGGCAGGCGTAAATCAGCCCCCTTTTATATAAAGCCGCGTCTACCAGAGGGCCTTCAGGATAAAATTCAAGGTAGTCTGCATACCTTTCCAGTGCCGCGTCCAGGGCATCCTTCCTAAACAGTTCTTCGGCTTCGGAGAAAATCGCATCACCGTCCGGCAGTTCGATCTCAGGCGGCGGTGGTGCGGGCACGATGACCGGCGGCTGTTTGGGGGCACAGCCCCAGAACAGGACGGCAAGGGCCAGAAAGATAATGAGCGCTTTACGTTTCATACAATGGTTCAATGGCAACTGAAATGACTTTCGCCTTGGTGTTAAATTTCCGTAAATTTTCATGCCCCAGATGTTGGGACAGGAACATTGATCTCAACAAGGGTTGACGGTTTCTAATGAAATCGTGACCCATGATTTTATGGTAAGCGGTAGTAATTGTCAATCAGTTCCGGCAACAAATAATGGCAGGGGGGGCCTGTTGTGAGGTATGGGGATTGACAATTTAGACAGGTGTTATAAGCATAGGGTTATACCGGTTGTCATAAATATGTTCCGATACAAATTAGGTTCTACATAAAAATAGTATTCGAAACAGTCAAATTATCTAAATACATGACAGTCGCTATCCAACAGATTTTCCGCGGAAAATCTTACAATTAAAGCAGAGTCAGCAATTTTTTGTGAAATAATAGGTAATTGATCCCATATATGGATAAAGGCCCTTTTTCTGTAGTCTTCAACAAGGAGGTAGAACCATGGCACAAAAAAATACCATATCCGCCGATGATTTCAGTCAGGCTCTCAAAGTCGGACGTCCCCCCAACATCGTCCGTCTTTTTCCCAATTCCCGGGCGCTGATTGTTAGCGGGAAATACATAGACAGGGCCATGCTGGCCAAGGGAAAGTCAATTGCCATGGCAGCCAACGGCAGAAGCCACCTGGTGATCAGGGGGGCGTTGCAGGCGGCTCAGCGGGCAAATGCCTGCCTGATCATAGAGATTGCCCGGTCTGAAGGAGGGGCGAGCGCGTACTGTGCGGTCAACTATTGGAACATCGCCCGCCAGGTGGATGCCGTCTGCAACGAACTGGGCATCACCGTGCCTGTGGCCATTCATGCCGATCACTACGGCATTAAAAGCATGTCAGATGTGGAAGTAGCCAAGGTTGAGATCCCCACACTTTTTGAGGCCGGCATGACTTCCATAGCCGTGGATGCTTCCCACCTGCCGGACGACCAGAACCTCAGTGCCAATCTCGCGCTCAACCCCTGCATACCGGATTGGGCCGGGCTGGAGACCGAGGTCGGGGAGATCAAGGGGAAAGAGGGCCTTTCAACGTCCCAGGAGGCGCTGTTCCTCATCAGGGGATTGAACGCCCACGATATCTTTCCGGACTGGATCGCCTTGAACAACGGCACCACCCATGGCATCGAGGCCAGCGGGCAGGGCATTCAGGTAGATTTGACAGCAGCAATCCACGACGATCTGGCACCCTATAAGATTTCCGGCGCACAGCACGGGACTTCCGGCAACAATTCGGACCGGCTCAGGGAAATCGCCGGCAGAACCAGAACAACCAAGGCCAATGTGGCCACGGCGCTGCAGATGATATCATGGGGGCTCGAGGTCAATGACTATGGCAATGCCATTCTCGACCCGGACGGTCAATTTATCAAAGTCCAGGGGGAAGGGGCCACAGGGGAAATGTGGGCGGATATGGTCGCCCATGCAGAGGCCCAGGGCCTGTCAGGCGGCAACTATAAAAAACTCAACCTGCCTTTTGAAAACAAGCTGATGGGGCAACCGCAGGCAGTGCGGGAGCGGATGGCAAAAAGGGTCGAAGACTTCGTCTACAACATGCTGATGAATGTTTTCAATGCAGCGGACACGGCCGATATTGCGCTGGAGCAGATACTGGAGACTGGGAGTCATGACCCGGGATCCAAGGCAAAACAGATTGAGGACCCTGGCGAATGGTCGGCAGCGGGTATTGCGGAGAAGGCCGCCCTCATCGACAGCGACAAGGGGCCGGAAGGCGATTTTGATGACTGATAAAATGTATTGAATATCCAAT
>JBDLJD010000278.1:0-3836 GCA_039714495.1 Thermodesulfobacteriota bacterium | reverse complement strand
GGGTCAAATGCCAGAAGTCAGAAGACAGGACATAAAATTGAATCACGAAAACACGAAATCCAAAAAGCACGAAATGTTCAGAAATGTTTTCGTGTTTTCATTCTTTCGTGATTTCGTGATGGAGGTTTTTGATTGGACGTTGAAAATTGGATATTTGAAAACAATAAAGTGACAACTTTTAATCAGGACTTGACCAGGACACTTGGAAATTGGTTATTCGTTATTGGATATTGGGCATTCGTCTTTTTTATTTTTTAAATATCCAATAACCAATATTCAATGTCCAATACTCCAGTACTCCATCACCCCAATTAATAGGTGTAATAAGAAAAACTGAGTGGGATAGTAGCATATGTTGAAAAATGATGACAATCCGAAGATAGGCGTGGTGGGGGCTGGAAGCTGGGGTACGGCACTGGCTAATCTGCTGGCCCAGAAGGGCTTTCCTGTAGACCTGTGGGTATTTGAAAAGGAGGTCGAAGAGCAGATCAGGGGGAGGCGTGAGAATGAAGTTTTTCTGCCGGGAATCCGTCTGTCGGACAATCTCGCTCCTTCCAATGACATCGCCCGCGTGGCGGCTGACAAAGATTTTTTAATCACCGTGGTCCCGTCCCACCTCGTACGCACGGTGGCCGGCGAGATGGCCCCCCATGTTTCCCCGGATACAGTGGTCGTCTCGGCGTCCAAGGGCATCGAGAACCAAACGCATTTGACCATGACCCAGGTGCTCGGGGAAATGATGCCGGTCCTTCCGCCGGAAAACATCACCGTTCTTTCGGGCCCCAGTTTTGCCAGGGAGGTGGTCGCCAATGTTCCCACGGCTGTGACAGTGGCCGGACGCGATGCTGAGGCGGCCGTGCGCGTGCAGCACATTTTTGCCACACCTTATTTCAGGGTGTACACCAGTGATGACACCGTAGGCGTTGAATTGGGCGGGGCCGTTAAAAATGTCATTGCCATCGCCGCCGGAATCATCGACGGGCTGAACCTGGGGCTCAACACCCGGGCTGCTTTGATTACCCGCGGGCAGACGGAAATAAGGCGCTTGGGGCTGGAACTGGGGGCCAACCCGAGAACATTCACCGGGCTTGCCGGCATCGGCGACCTCATTCTCACCTGTACCGGCGACCTCAGCCGCAATCACACAGTGGGCAAACAGATCGGCAGGGGAAAAAGTCTGAAAACGATTCTGTCCGAGATGCGCATGGTAGCGGAAGGGGTGAAGACATCCAAATCCGTTTACAATCTGGCCCGCAAACTGAAAGTAGAAATGCCGATCTCCAGTGAAATCTATCAGGTCCTTTACCACGACGTGCCTCCCAAAGAGGCAGTGTTCCGGCTGATGACCCGGGACCTCAAGGAAGAGCTAGACAAAAAATGAATTTTTTCGACAGGTGAACTGACAAATTGTTTGATGGACAGTAAGCAGAAAAAAGGAAGAGCAGAGCATAAGGGGGCCGGGCACAGGGGACGCCTGCGCGAAAAATTCCTGACTTCGGGGCTGGATGGTTTTCACGACTACGAAGTCATCGAGCTTTTGTTGACTCTGGCTACGCCGCGAAAGGACTGCAAGGGACCGGCCAAGGCCGCTTTAAAACGATTCAAGACGCTCCAGGGTGTCTTCGAAGCATCTTCCCGGGAGCTGTGCGAAGTCGATGGGATCGGATTGAAGAACCAGCTGGGTATCAAGCTGATCAAGGCGGCGGCGGATCGCTATCTGAACCGGAAGGTGCGGCACCAGGATGTGGTCAGCAACTCGCGGTCGTTGTTTCAGTACCTGACACTCCACATGCGCGACAGGGACCGGGAGTGCTTCGAGGTGGTTTTTCTGGATGCTAAAAATAGGGTGATTCGTACGAAGACCCTGTTCCAGGGTACGCTCACAGCCAGTTCGGTATATCCCCGGGAAGTTGTCAGGGCCGCCCTCGATCAACGCGCAGCAGCCCTGATATTCGCCCATAACCACCCCTCCGGCGACCCGGAGCCTTCCCCGGAAGACATGGCGCTCACTCGCCAACTGGTGTTTGCCTGCCGCACCATGGGCATTACCGTACACGAACATCTGATCATCGGCAACGGCAGGTTTTACAGCTTTGCCGACCAGGGGGTCATCGCGCAGATGAATCAGGACTATGAAAACCGGTAATAAAAATGTTCCAGCCTGCTTCGGCGACCTGGACAAGGTTTTTCCCAAAGAAGAGGATGGCCTGCGGCATTCTCCGGAAACATGCCTTGAGTGCGCCCATAAAACCGAATGCCTGCGTTCCGCCATGCAGGGAGACCAGGGGCTCCGTGTTCGTGAAGAAAAGGTGGACAGAGCGTATTCATCAGGCATGCTGAGCTTCTTTGAGCGCTGGTCCAGGAAAAAGGAGCTGGACGCGCGCAGAAAACAAGAGGACAAAGAAAAAGAATAAAACAATCACGAAAACACGAAATACTGAAAGCACGAAATTCAGTCTTTCGTGGTTTCCCTTTTTCGTGATTTCGTGATGAGAGACCTTGCTTTTTTTGCAGATCAACCGATTAGGAATCTCAGGTTTACCCGGGTTTGGAGGATCACCATGATATCCATTAAGGACATTGCGTTAAAAGGCCAAAGGGTGCTGGTCAGGGTAGACTTCAACGTGCCCCTTACCAAAGCAGGCGAGATTGATGATGACGCCCGGATTCGGGCGGCACTCCCCACCTTGAGGCATGCTGTGGATGAGGGAGCAAAGCTGATTGTCGCATCTCACCTGGGGCGCCCCAAGGGGGAAAAGGTAACTGCATTGAGCCTTGCTCCTGTAGCCGAACACCTGGGGCTGTTGCTGGAAAGGTCTGTGGGTCTGGCGCCTGACTGTGTCGGCGCGGAAGTGGAAGCGATGATCGCGCAGATGAAACCCGGGGAAGTTGTTTTGCTCGAGAACCTCCGCTTCCACCCGGAGGAGCAGGCCAACGACGATGCCTTTGGCGAAAAACTCGGCAGGTTGTGCGATGTATATGTCAATGACGCCTTTGCTGTTTCTCATCGCGCCAATGCTTCGGTGGTTGCGGTGACGCAGCATGTCCCCCAGAAGGTGGCCGGTCGTCTACTGGAAAAAGAGCTGACCTGGTTTAAAAAGGCAATGGTAAAACCCCGGCGGCCGCTGGTGGCCGTCGTCGGTGGCGCTAAAATTTCCAGCAAGCTGGGCGCCCTGGAAAACATGCTGCGACATGTGGATAAAATCATTATCGGTGGCGCCATGGCCAATACATTTCTGAAATACTTCGGGTATGACGTCGGGAAGTCGAAAATCGAGGAAGATCGCATCGAGACCGCCGGCGAGGTTTACCACCGTTCCCTTAAGATGGGGGTCAAGATCTATCTGCCGGTGGATGTGGTGGCGGCCCGGCAATTTGAAGCGGGTGCTGAAGCTGGGGTTTACACGGCCCAGGAAATCCCGGCGGACTGGATGGCCCTGGACATCGGCCCGGCGACAACCACACTTTATTCCCAAGCGTTGAGCGATGCCGGCACGGTACTGTGGAACGGACCCATGGGGGTTTTTGAGATGGAGGCCTTCAGCCATGGCACCTTTGCCATGTCCCATGCGCTGGCCGCATCCAGGGCCATGACCATCGTGGGCGGCGGCGACACCGGCAGCGCTGTTCTCAAGGCCGGCGACGCCGACCAGATGTCTTATATATCCACCGGGGGTGGCGCTTTCCTGACCCTCATGGAAGGCCGGACCCTGCCGGCTGTGGCGGCACTTGAATAGACCCCAAGGTTGCATAAACAACATGGTAAGTAATAGATAATGTATTGTAATGATGCGAAATACAATAACGATAGCACCCTTTTCTGGATTTGCCTACAG
>JBDLJD010000277.1:0-3914 GCA_039714495.1 Thermodesulfobacteriota bacterium | reverse complement strand
ATGCATGGATAAGGGCTTTCTTATCAACTGCATCCAGGGCAACATTTTGAGATTTGTACCGCCGCTTATCATTCAAGAGAAAGAGATCGATGCGCTGGTTGAATGTATAGACAAGATAATGAATTCAATGGAATAAAATTAGAACTGTTTGAATAAATAATATCATTTGCATTAGAAACAATGTTCAGCACGATTTTATTTTATATCTTATGCAATAGCGCATTCATAAAAGTTCAAAAAGTGACTGACTGTTTCTAATGAAAGGAGAACAACGTGTCAAAAAAAGTCAACAAAGTCGTTCTGGCCTACTCAGGTGGGCTCGACACATCGGTAATCTTAAAGTGGCTCATTGAAAACTATGATTGTGAAGTGGTTACCTTCTCGGCCGACATTGGTCAGGATGACGATATGGAGCAGGTTCGCAAAAATGCGGAAAAAACAGGCGCCTCAAGTATATACATCGATGATCTCCGGGAGGAGTTTGTCAAGGATTATGTATTTCCGGCTTTTCGGGCTAATGTTCTCTATGAAGGTCAGTACCTGTTAGGGACCTCTATTGCACGGCCGCTCATCGCCAAACGGCAGATGGAAATCGCTGCGCTTGAATCTGCCGATGGGGTGAGCCATGGCGCCACGGGCAAGGGCAACGACCAGGTCAGGTTCGAACTGGGGTACCTGGCCATCGATCCCCACATCAAGATCATTGCCCCGTGGCGTGAATGGGATCTGAATTCAAGAACCGCTTTGATGGATTTTGCCAAGGAGCATGGCATCAGCGTGCCCACGACCCATAAAAAACCCTACAGCACAGACGGCAACCTGTTGCACAAGAGCTACGAGGGCGGTGTCTTGGAAGATCCTTGGGCTCAGGCACCGGACGACATATACACCCTTTCGGTATCGCCGGAAAATGCCCCGGACCAACCCGAGGTTATCGAGATCGACTTTGTAAAGGGTGACCCGGTCGCCATCAACGGAGAGAAGCTCTCCCCGGCCAAATTCCTGACCGAACTGAACCGCTTTGGCGGCAAACACGGCATCGGCAGGGTGGACATTGTTGAAAACCGGTTTGTGGGCATGAAATCAAGGGGCGTTTATGAAACCCCGGGCGGGACCATCCTGCGGGTTGCCCATATGGCCGTTGAATCCATTACCCTGGATCGCGAAGTGATGCATCTGCGTGATGGATTGATCCCCAAGTATGCCGAACTTATCTACAATGGGTTCTGGTTCTCCCCTGAAATGGGTATGCTTCAGAATATGATCGACCACACCCAACAGCGGGTGTCCGGAACGGCCAGGCTGGAACTCTACAAAGGCAACTGCCGTGTTTTGGGCAGAAAATCAGATGAATCGCTCTACAGTGAGGATTTTGCCACCTTTGAAGACGATGATGTGTACAGCCAGAAGGATGCCGAAGGGTTTATCCGCCTGAATGCCCTCAGGTTGAGGATTGGGAAATTGCTGGCGGAAAAGGGCGAGTGAAGGTCGGAGGACGGAACCCCAGAGGACGGAAGACAGAGGTCAGAGAACAGAGAAATAATTAGACAGGATTAACAGGATTTAAATGATGTTTTAAAATAGTTGTCTGTGGTTAGTGGTCGGAAGCCCTGGACTACATACCTGCTCTTCGAACCGCCAATGTAGTACAGGGATTTATCCCTGTCGCAAGCCGGATGACAGAAGCCAGAAGATATAAATATTTGTTTTTATCTGCGGCTGTCCGCGTGGGTCTGCGGTAAAAAATAAAGGTGTTTGATATGGCTGAAAAACCGTGGGACGGAAGATTTTCAGAGAAAACAAATCGGATCGTAGAAACGTTCACCGCGTCCATCGACGTGGACAAACGGCTCTACACCTATGATATCGAAGGCAGCATTGCCCATTTGAAGACCCTGGAAAAAGCGGAAATCATTTCCGAGGACGAAACCGCCACGTTGATCCAGGGGCTGGTGGCCATCAAGCGCGAGATCGACCATGGCCGATTCGAGTTCGATGAAAGCCTGGAAGATATCCACATGCACATAGAAGCCCGCCTGCTTCAAGAGGTGGGCAAGGTCGCCCAGAAGCTGCACACGGCCAGAAGCCGCAATGACCAGGTTGTGCTGGATGTGCGCATGTACCTGCGCGACAATGTCGAAAAGTTACTTACGCATCTCGAGCAGCTGAAAAAGGTGCTGGTGGCGCTTGCCAGTGACACAATAGACGTGGTCATGCCGGGCTACACGCATCTGCAGCCAGCCCAGCCGGTTTTATTCGCGCACCACATCATGGCCTATTATGAAATGTTCAAACGCGACAGCGAACGGTTGGCAGACGGCCTGAAGCGGATAAATGTGATGCCCCTGGGCAGTGCGGCTCTTGCCGGTACGACCTATCCCATAGACCGGCACTTCACAGCCGAACTCCTGGGGTTTCCGGAAGTGTCTGCCAACAGCATGGACAGCGTTGCTGACCGGGATTTTATTATCGAGTTTCTTGCCGCGGCCGGTATCTGCATGGTGCATTTCAGCCGCTTGTCCGAAGAACTTATTCTCTGGTCTTCCCCGGAATTCGGTTTTGTGGAAATCCCCGATGCCTTTGCCACGGGAAGCAGCATCATGCCCCAGAAAAAAAATCCAGACGTGCCCGAACTGGTGCGCGGAAAAACCGGATCCGTTTTCGGCGATCTCATGTCCATGCTAACGCTGATGAAGTCCCTGCCCATGGCCTACAATCGTGACATGCAGGAAGACAAGCTGCCGCTTTTCAGAACGGTGGACACCTTGGGCGCCTGTGTGGAGGTTTACACGGCCATGCTGCCCCGGTTGATCATTAAAAAAGAGGTGATGGAGGCGGCAGCGACCAGGGGGTTTTTAAACGCCACTGATATGGCCGATTACCTGGTGGTGCAGGGCATGCCGTTTAGGAAGGCCCACGCGTGCGTCGGTAAGACAGTGGGGTATGCCCTTGAAAAAGGTATGGAACTGCACGACCTCAATTTAACGGAACTGCAGACCTTTTCAGCTCTGATAAAAGAGGATATTTTCGACTTTTTGTCCACCGAAAAGGTGATCAACCGCAGGCGTTCATTTGGCGGGACAGCCAAGGAAAATGTGGCTGCGGCCATCACGACGGCAGAGCAGGAGATGAAGCCAGAGGACTGATGGCGTGAGGCCAGAGGTCAGAGACCAGAGGTCAGAGGACAGAGCTCCAGAGGACTGAGTGTCAGAGGGCAAAATGCGGAAAATTAGAGGGTGAGAGGGTAGGCAATAATTAGACAGGATTAACCCCGGTGAAACAAATGACAGACCGGGTATCACGGGGCAGGCAGGATTTACATGAAATTTTACTCACCGCAGAGGTGCAAAAGACGCAGCGTTTATATTAAATGGGCATTTCTGGTGATTTTTGTCTTTCTGCTGGTGGTCGCCTGCGGTGTCAAGGCGCCACCGGTACCACCGGATTATACCCCGCCGCCGGCCATCACGGACCTTGGGTACACCCTCGAGGCCAATGGCAGCATCCTTCTATCGTGGCGTCTTTCCGGCAAGGAGAGGCCAAAAGGGGCCAAGGTGCGCGGTGCCAGGGTCTATCGCTCCAAAGATTCCCTGGAAAACCCTGCCTGTGAGGATTGCCCGCGTAATTTCAGCGTGGCAAAGGATATGCCGCTGGAGCAGAACAACATGTTCTACCGGGAACCGTTGCAAAAAGGGTTCCGATACTACTACAAGATTGTCATTTACGATGAGACCAACCAGGAGAGCGCAGATTCCAATGTGGTCAGCCTAGAGTATCAGTAGGTAGAAGGTGTAAGGTTCAAGGTATAAGGTGAAAGGTATAAGGTTCAAGGTGCCGATCTTTATGGGCTCGGAGACCATGATGTATCTATTAGCGAATAGCTACCTTGTACCTTATACCGTATACCTTAAACC
>JBDLJD010000276.1:0-3918 GCA_039714495.1 Thermodesulfobacteriota bacterium | reverse complement strand
AGGAGAACCTGCAAAGGCTTCCGCTGAGCCCGCCTGGCAAATCAGCGGTTTCGCTTTTCTTAGGGAACCCATTTTGGGCTCCCTTTTATTTTGGCAAGATAGGCTTCATCACAGTATACATCAATATTCATAAACTGGCCTCCGCATCATGTGTTTTTGCTTCCGTATGTTTTAACTTGTGATACTTATCATGATTTCAGCCAGAAAAAAATAGCTACGCAAAATCTGTTTTTCAGTTACCGATCACAGCTTTACCCACTCCTGCGATAAGAGGATAGAATCGCAAATAGGTTTAACACCACTAAACTAATAATACAAAAAACGAATCCACTTGCATCATTGTTTGATCCTCTCCAGAATTGATCGGATTTCATTTGACTCTTCCCAGTAATAATACTATCGGTCGGATTTGTATTCGGCCTAGCTATATCTTGGCCTCGTTGGTTGATGATAAGTACCAGTATTTTAGTCTAAGCAGGCAAGTAGAGAATTCAATGCTTCAACGATACGGAATCGTCGCCCAAAGTGAATCAACTCACAGACCCCTTTCGTTACAGGCGTCGGTGTTGGCCATTTTTCTGTGCACCCTTTTTGGGGCCAATGCGGTGGCCATAAAATTCACACTGACGGGTCTAGGTACGTTTACAGCGGCTGCCGTACGTTTCAGCATCGCCGTCGTGGCTATATTTTTGTGGGCTCGTTTCACTCACCAATCCATTCGCTTCAGAAAGGGTCAAGCCCATCAACTTTTGATCATATCAGTTCTGTTTGTAGCCCAAATTAGCTTGTTCTATGTGGGCCTCAGTAAAACATTCGCTTCACGGGGCGCCCTTATCGTTAATCTGGTTCCATTTCTGGTGCTGCTGTTGAGCCATTTCTTTACGCGAGATGATCGGATTACCCTTGGTAAGCTGTTAGGGATTCTGATGGGTTTTTCGGGAATACTTTTCGTATTTTTGCAGAAACGTGATATTTCGGGTGAGCTCAAAACCGGTGACATGATCATTTTCTGCGCTACTCTGCTCTGGGCTTGCAGCGGCGTGTATACTAAAAAAATCATTCAAAATTATCGCCCCTTTCAGATGGTTTTCTTTCCCCTATTGTTCGCCGTCCCATTTCTATATATCGGTGCATTTTTTTTTGACAAGCCTATGATGAATGCGCCGGGTGGGGGAGTTGTTGCGGCTATCTTGTATCAAGGATTGATCACTGGTAGTTTTGGCTTTGTTGCCTGGAATATGCTTTTACAGCGTTATGGCGCCGTATCCCTACATACTTTTATATTTATCATGCCGGTGGTTGGTGTTCTGCTTGGTGGACTGATATTAAAAGAGCCGATAACAGGTAACATCCTTATTGCCTTGGTTTTGATCGGAACAGGGATTTTTATTACCCAATTTAACAAAAAGGCTGATTAGGATGAACCTGGGGGACGTTGGCGCAGTGCATTCCTAACTGCCAAAGACAGTTAAGAGTTTTTCATCCTGATAAAATTTCTATGGATCACAGCCACACCCAAACCTGCGATAAGAGAATATTTTTTTCAGCGGGACACAATCCATGGCTTTTTGCCGATGATAGCGATGATTCCGGTCACGATAAGGGCCATGGCAAAGCCCAAGTGCGTGAACAGCAAGGTTGCAGAAGCCCACATGGGAAAGGACACACCGGAAAAATTGTACACGGCCAGGACCAGGCCGCTCACCAGCAGGCCGGCGACAATTACCACCCGGACATATCCGGAGCTTGTAATGGCATTGATTTTTTTTCCTATCAGCAGGTGATTGAACAGGGCATAGAATGCAATACCTAGGAGAAGGGCGGAAAAAACATAGTGAATCAGGTGGGTGACGTAAAAATCTGCAGCCCATGCCATTCCGGGGATGTCCGATATATAATAGCGTTTGTATAGGGGCATCTGGCCGAAACCCGAAAAAGCCAGCATGATTATACTGACGAGATAAAGATACCAGAAAGGCGTTTTCCTGTTGGACCCGGTTTGAACGTTGTTCGGTTTCATAGCAATTCCTCTGTAAACTTGGGACATTTATAAAACGTTTGGATTAATCGTTATATGACGTTTTCTATACTTCTTAATAGTCTCAACACAGCCCTATTTTTATAGTTGAGTCCGCCAAACGTTTTATTTTGTCATTTTGTAGAATTTACCAACAGCAGCGGCTACGCCGGCAATGGGGGCGATGGCCAGGGCTGCGGCCAGGTTGTTGCCGTCGGCCATATGATCTTTGACCGGCTTCAGGTGGGGCTTGCCCTTGCCTTTATCAATAGCCTGGTTGAGTTTGTCAAAGGGTACCGGGGAAACGTAGATGGTGTTGGTGCCGCCATTTTCCTTTTCGCCGTATATGTAGCCGCCCATTTCTTCGGCCAGTTCATGCGCTTCCCGGATGATGTCGTCACGGGGGCCGATGCTCTGAACATCTTCCGGACAGACTTCGATGCAGGCGGGTAGCTCGCCTTGTGCCAGGCGGTCATAGCAGCGGTCGCATTTGTACATGACCCCGTTGCCGGCCAACGTGGGCAGAAGGTCGAGATAGAGACCCACGCCGCTCTGGCGCTCGGGTATCTTCCAGGGGCAGACCGTTTTACATTTGGCGCCACCCATGCACAGGCTATCGCTAATGTGGGCAATGCCGTTGCTCAGTTGCTCCGCCGCCCCGAAAGGGCAAAGCTTGACACAGGGCGGATTGGTGCAGTGCATGCACCGCCGGGGGATGTTCACCTCGTGCTCTTCGCCTTCGTGATCTACATACGCGGTTTCAACATAGATCCAGTTGTAGGGCGTCAGACGATCGTCCACATCCCTTTTGTCCGACCAGTCCACGTTTTTTGCCCTGGCGGGAATCATTTTCGGGAAAGGTTTCTGTGGTTCGGGGTATTTATGCCCATTGGTTTCGCTGCAGGCCTCGACACAGGCCCCGCAGGCAATGCACTTACTGATATCCAGCAGTGTGGCCAGGTGACCGCTGCCATCCGTACTGACTGCCGCGGCAGGTAGGCTGCTGGCCGCCAAGGTGCCGGCTGCCGCCAGGCCGCCTTTCAGGAACGACCGCCGTGAGATCTGATGTGACATGATTTCTCCTTTCATTAGAAACAGCCTGCCTCCTTTGAGAAGAGTATTCCTACCCCAAAAACTGAGATATTAAATACCAACCGTGCAAATGCATGTTTCTAATGTATGATTTATATTCGTATATGGGCATTTCTAAACTCCTCGTTTAGATGGAATGTGTATTGTATTATAATAAGGCAATATCGGGTTTCGTCAAACCGTTGTTAGTTACCCTTAAACTAGATCCGGCAGGAACCTGTCAAGCATTGAGTCGGAATCAAATGGTCTGCCGCTATACCGGATGTTTCCACATTTTCCCGGTAAAGGAACCCAAGATGTATGCCAAACCGCAGGACAATTGGGCCAAAGAGTCGAATGAAAAAAAGAATAGCATATAACAAATAGATATAAATTGAAATATTGTCTAAAGTAAGATCTTGAAGGGGCCGCCGGCGGAACCATATTGCTGGATGAAATTGGCGAAATCAGCCCTTTCATCCAGGTAAAACTTCTCAGGGTTCTCCAGGCAACTGGGCGTCAGCCGAACTGCTGTATGGAAATACATGAAAAAATGGGCTATACTCCTGTCACAGGCGCAAATTTGATGCCGCTGGGAGCTGGGAGGTTGATGAATAGATTAAGGAGGTACAATGGGAGCAATCAGGAAATGGGTTATATTAGGCGTTGCCCTGGCATGCTTTGCTGGATTCACGGCATGTGAAAAAGAAGGTGCAGCGGAAAAGGCGGGCAAAAGCATTGACAAAGCCATGAAGGACTTAGGGAAAAAGGTGGATTAGCATTCGGAAAAAAGGCCCTTTTACGTGGTTGATAGGAGGCATATGATTTCG
>JBDLJD010000275.1:0-3966 GCA_039714495.1 Thermodesulfobacteriota bacterium | reverse complement strand
TTCACCCAGGTAATCAACTCATCCAGGTCAGCTCTACGCCGTTCGAAAAGGTTGGCCGGTGCTTCGGTGTCCGGCCAGCCGATAGCGGCACCGATGGCAAGGTGTTTATCCGCCGGTATGGGCAGCACCATACGGGCAACCTGTGGAAAATGCACCGAGGCTGCCAGGGCTGCCGTTCCCAGGCCCCGGTCGCAGGCCAGCAACATGAAGGTTTGCAGAAACAGTCCCACGTCCAGCATAGCGTATTCCAGCAGGAGGCTTTTGTCCAGCAGCACCAGCAGCATGGCAGGAGCGTCGAAAATGTGGAACATGTCGCCATAATAGTTCATTCTGGCTTCAACATCATCACGGGCAATGGAAAGGGAGTTGAAAAGCGTTCGGCCGACATCCTTGTATCGCGATTTCAGGGCTTTTGGCCACTCTTCGGGCATCTGGATGTCAGGCGTAGATGTTTCACCGGACATCAAGGCCTTTTTGTTTTCAGTTTTAAACTTCTCCATGAGAGGCCCTGTGACCACCATGAATTCCCACGGCTGAGTGTTGCCCCAGGAGGGGGCCCACAGGGCTTCAGAAATAATTTCCGCTATGGTCTCTTCAGGTACGGGTTTGGGCAGGAATTTTCGGATGGTGCGGCGGTTTTGAACGCATGCTCTCGTTTCCATACTTACCCCCAAGGTTGCATAAACAACACTCAACAGAATATTTAATGTACTGTAATAAACTTATTTCAAGCCTGAAAAAAAGCGATTCCAGCGCGGATGCAGGAAAGACCCTTCGCGGGAGAGAACAATCGCCGTGGCGCGGCCGACTATCTGGTGACGTTCGACCAGACCGAAAAAACGGGAATCGGCGCTGTTGTCCCGGTTGTCTCCCATGACAAAGTAGTTATCAGCCGGCACGGTTATGGGGCTGAAGGAACTGAGCATGGAGCGGGAAAGGGCCACCATGACGGAATGCGGTGACGCTTTCAGTCTTTCCAGTAGAAACACATAGTCCTTCTGAACATCAGCGGGCATCTGTCCAACGATGTCTTGGTCGAGTTTCTCATATTTTACCGGCTCGCCGTTCAGATAGAGGCGGTTGCGGTCAAGGGCCAGCGTGTCTCCGGGCAGGCCGATGACGCGCTTCACCAGGCGCTGGCCATCGCGGGGGCTGTAGAACACAACGATATCCCCCCGCCGGGGATGGTCCCAGGCGACAATATGGCGGGTGGTGTACGGTATTTTCAAGTCATAGGCCAGCTTGTTGATAAAAATCCTGTCTCCCACGAGTATGGTGGGTTCCATGGAGCCGGTGGGGACATCATTCCAGTCTGCGATGGCAGACTTGAAGGAGGTTGCAATCAGGAGGGCCAACAGTATAGAAATTCCCCATCCGCGCATGAAGGCAATGAATTTCTCTTTGAGGGATTTTGATATTATCATGCTTTTCCCTGTTTTGCTTTCGTTCCGGCAAGGGCCATCTGCCTGACCACCAGATGGTGGAAAGGACGGATGATGTTAAAATAGACGGGCCCTGTCCAGTGTTTGTAATGGACCACGGTCATCACATGGAATATGTTTACCCGTTGATTCACGCTATGTATGAAAATGCCGAAAAAAGCCCTCAGGTGCTTGTCTTCCGGCGTTTCTGCTATCCAATAGCGATCCTTTTGGGCGTGACGCACAATGAAAAACGAGGCTGTTTTTCCCGGCTGAAAAGGTATCTCCTCAGCACGCAGGGGTTTTAACATTTTGGGATCGTCTTCCTGCCGCATTCCAAGAAGGCGGACAAATACCTTGCGGATACGGTAAAAGAAAACCAGCCAGGCCGGTCGAAACGAGAGCATGGCGGCAATAAAACCTGCCAGGTTGACTTGGCCCTGCACGGTTTTTATATCCACATGGTCTGCATTCCGCAGTATGCCCTTGAGTTGGGGAATGTCGTAAAAGTTCACAAGAGCGGCTTCAGACGATTTTTGTCCGAAAAGAGCTGTATGGATGCGCTTCAGAAAGGAAAGGGCTCCGACACCCAATAAATTCAGCAGCAGTATGGACAGGAAAACAACGGCTATGGTCAGACCCAGCCACAGGCACACATTGAAAGCAAAGCCGAAATCCGTGTTTTTCCCGATAACGAGCGCCAGGCAGAACAGCAGGAACTCAAAGATCAGGATAACCCAGATAAAGAGTTTAATGTGTTCCCAGGCGGGCTTATGGTGTTTAGATCGCATGCGCTACGCCATGGCTTTAGTTAATAGGTTCTTCTCCAACTTTTTATCTAACCGCAGACAGTCGCAGACTGTTGGCAGACGGATGTGAAAAAGCAAGAACATTAATTTTACCACGGAGACATTAAATTAAATTGATGAATGGTCAAGCCGTTAAATCGTCAAATCGTTAAATCGTGAGGCTTTCCGCCAATCGCAAAACGATTCTCGATTCTCAATTCTGTCTGCGGCCGTCTGCGTTTGTCTGCGGTGAAAATTAAGCACCTGCCATTGACGATCAATCAATCAGGATATGATCCTATTTTATATCGTCCGGAATTTTCAGGACGGGGATGGGATCCATCTTGTGACGGTTGGCCTGGTTAAATTTCCGGTAAATGGAAAGGACCTCATGCTGCCGGGGAGTCCATTTATCATCGACTGGTATGTCTGCGTGTCGCATGGCCCACTCCAGTTCTTCATAAGAGGCTCCGATCTGGCTTTCATCCGTGCGATTGTCCTCCCACAGGCCGTCTGTGGGAGGTGCGTTAAGAATGTCTTCGATGATTCCAAGTGCGGATGCGACAGCATACACTTCCGATTTCATCAGGTCGGCGATGGGTGAAATATCCACGCCGCCATCGCCGTACTTGGTGTAAAACCCTACACCGAAATCTTCCACTTTGTTGCCGGTGCCGGCCACCAGCATCCGATGATGGGTGGCAAAGGCGTACAGTGTTACCATGCGCAATCGTGAGCGGGTATTGGCCATGGTAAGGCCATCCTGGATTTCCCGGGGAAGGATCACTTCCAGGGCCTGGAAGGAGGATGTCAGATCAATGTGGTTGCCCCGGACCTTGCCGAAGTTATTTTCCAGCCATGCAATGTGCCGGCTGGAGCGGCTGAGCTGGTTCTTGTCCTGGTAAATGGGCATGTTGAGAGGGAGCACCTTGCGACCGGTCCGCGCACAAAGGGTAGATGTTACCGCCGAGTCAATACCGCCGGACACACCCACCACAAATCCCTTTAACCGGGATTGTTCACAGTAGCTGTCCAGCCATTCTACGATGTAATCGATTACTTTTTCTGTGTGCATCACTAGTTTCCTGAAAATTTGATTGGGCGTGAAAACCTTGATAACATGGAATATTTCGCACAAAGAGCCTTGAAAGTCAATTCGGCTATAGCGTGAGACGTCAATAGATAGGAGGAAACAGGCAAAAGGTCAGTGGCGATGCTTTACAGGGCTGAAGCCCTGGGCTACATGCCCACCCATCGAATTTACAATGTAGCGCAGGGTTTTAACCCTGTTGGAGAGCAATAGCGGCGGCTTGTCTCGGCGTAGCTCGAAGAGCGAAGACGGAAGCCGCGTTTTATAATAAAAAACAGCCCCGGTCTCAGGGGCTGTTTTTTATTATTTTTTCAGGGGTTATGGGCAGGTCTTTGCAGCGGTAGCCCGTGGCATGGTAAACCGCTTCGGCGATGGCCGGCGCCGTGGGGGAAGCCAGGCCTTCACCTGCCTCTTTGGCTCCCATGGGGCCTTCGGGTTCGTAGGTTTCAATGCAGACAGATTCCCCGGGCGGCATGTCCATGGCAGTGGGCAGCTTGTAATCCAGGAAGGTGCTGCTCAGGGTCTTGCCTTTCTCCATGACCAACTCCTCGGACAGGGCATATCCCAATCCCATGTGGATGGAGCCCTCCAACTGTCCTTCAACTGCCATGGGGTTGATCACCGTACCGCAGTCGTGGGCGGTGTACATCTTCTTCACCTGGACGAC
>JBDLJD010000274.1:0-4012 GCA_039714495.1 Thermodesulfobacteriota bacterium | reverse complement strand
TGCGGGGTTCCTGGTCGATCAGTTTGACCCCTTTCTCTTTCAACTCCGCCAGGGCGGCATCGATATCTTCCACCCGGAAAGCGACATGCTGGATGCCGGTCCCTCGTTTTTCAATGTATTTCGCAACAGGGCCGTCGGGCGACGTGGATTCCAGAAGCTCCACCTCGCTTTCGCTGACCGGGAAAAATGCGGTGGTCACTTTCTGCTCGGCCACGGTTTCGGCGCCTTCGAAATCAAGACCCAGGATATCCGACCAGAATTTTTTACCCTCGTCGATGCTGTTAACGGCAATGCCGAGATGATCGATCTTCAATACTTTCATGAGAAACGCTCCTTATCGTGTTACTAATTTATAATCATTAGATTTTTATAATAGTTGCCTGTCCATACATCGTTTCATTGGTCATATCGCTGTCATTGGCGCCTTCGGCGCGATATTTATGCCTTCGGCATGTAATTTGGCTTCGCCGTAATTTATTGTAATTACATGTTGATCAAAATGTATATTTCCGCTGACTACTTTTTTGAAAGCTTATTTAACGATGATATGTAATTGTTCACCTTTACACCTAATACATCTATGTCATGATTTAATTCCTGAAACAGTTCATCTCCAAGCAATTTTCTTGCATGGCTTTTCGTTAACCAGGTCCTGGTCTCATATAGAGACCCTCTGGCATAATAGGTGAACTGTCTGGATTCTTTGTAATAATAACGACCGAAACCTTCGCTGATGTTGGCTGCAATGGAGTCGCTTGCCTTGACCCATTGACGACCTATTGTATCTTTCTGGAAATAATTCCACTTTTCAACAATCTGCCATATTTTTTCGCTCAATTTCATGGCCAGACGATATATTTCCAGATCTTCCAGCTTCAAATATACTCCTTATGCAAAAAGTTACATGCCGAAGGCTTAAATTACGCACCGTAGGTGTAAATTACAATCAATTACACGCCGAAGGCGTAAGTTACGCGCCGAAGGCGCAAATAACGCACCGAAGGTGCAAATTACAATCAATTACATGCCGCAGGCATAAGTTACACGCCGGAGCCGTAGCGTCCTATTTATACTGCTGCATCACCTTGGCAAACCCCGGAAGAGAATTGACAATGGTTTCATCGTCACAGCAGAAGGCGATCCTGAAATAGCCCGGACCGGCAAACCCGCTTCCCGGGACTACCAGGATGAGCTCATCCTGAAGGGCTTTTGTAAAAGCCACGTCGTCTGCAATGGGCGCCTTGGGAAAAAGGTAGAACGCGCCGGGCGGGCGGATGAATTCATAACCGCTGGCCGCCAGTCCGTCACAGAACAAATCCCGCTTGCGTTTGTATTCATTGATGTCCACACTTGTGCCCTGGAGCCGGGCAACGGCCCGCTGCATGATGGCCGGCGCATTGACAAACCCCAGAATCCGGTTGGTGATGGCCATGGCCCCGGTCAGTTCTCCCCGGAATGTGGCCCGGGGGTTGACGGCAACAAAGCCGATTCTTTCACCCGGTATGGATATATCCTTTGAATAGGAGGTGGCGACAATACTCTCCTTGTAGCTCTCGAAAATACTGGGAACCACCACATCGTCGTAAACGATTTTCCGGTAGGGCTCGTCCGATACCAGGTAGATGGTCCGCCCCAGCGCCCGGCTTTTTTCCTCCAAAAGAGCCCCCAGACTGTCGAGGCTTTCCTTTGAATACACCTGGCCGGTGGGGTTATTGGGCGAATTGATCAAAACAACCTTGGTTTTTTCCGTAATGGCGCCGGCCAGGGCTTCCAGGTCCAGTGTAAAATCCGCATTGGTCGGCGCGGTCTTGAAAACCCCGCCGTGATTCTCCACATAAAACCGATATTCCACAAAACAGGGCTGCGGAGAAAGGACTTCCTCCTGCGGGTCGAGGAGTGCCTTGAAAATAACGTTCAAAGCGCCGGCTGCCCCGCAGGTCATCAGCACGTCCTCCCCGCTGACATCCACCCCGTACTCTTGGGTCAGAAACGTGGCTAATTCATTCCTCACCTGAGGGTAGCCCGGCTGGGGCATGTAGCCGTGGGTCCCGGCCTCATCTGTATCGATGATCTCGTGCAGGATCGTTTTGAACTGTTCCGGCGGCGGCAGGTTCGGATTTCCCAGGCTGAAGTCAAACACGTTTTCAGGCCCGTGTTCCGCTTTCAACCGCGCACCCTCTTCGAACATTTTTCGGATAAAGGACGAGTTGGCGATAATCCCTTTGACCTTTTTTGAGATTGACATGTGACCTCCCTTCCTGTGAATATGCCATACGAATATCTATACCCACTCTAGCATGGATAAACCGGAAACCCTAATATCGAATATCTAAATACTAAACAATTTCAAATGACCCAATACCAAACGATTAAACGGCTAAAAGCCATTCGCTGATTGCATCGCTATTAAGTTTTGAATATTTGAACATTTGAATTTGGTATTTGTTTAGAATTTGGGGAATTAGAATTTAGGATTTTTTCCTTAAATTATAGCATCAAGCCTGTTCCACCGCCGTCACCTCGGGTATACGTTCCTTCAGGACCCGCTCGATGCCGTTCCTCAAGGTCATCTGCGACATGGGACAGCCGGCACAAGCCCCTTGAAGCCGAACCTTGACCACGCCGCCCTCGATAGCGACCAGTTCCACGTCTCCGCCGTCACGCTGCAGCATGGGCCTTATTTCATTCAATGCCGCTTCCACTTTTTCTTTCATGGGATTTCCTCCTTCCATTCATTAGAAACGGTTCCTCCTTTTACAGTCGGCATTCAATGCCCAATTGCATCATTCCATATTGAATATCTATACCGAGAACTGTTTCTAATGGTAAAATTAACAATGATGCTTTTTGATATTTTGCATTTCGACTTCTCTGCAGGGCTAAAGCCCTGGGCTACATCGTCTTGAGCCAAACGCTTTGTAGCCCTGCCAGGGCCGGATGCAAACACCGTTTCTCCTTTGTGTCCTTTGTGTCTTTGTGGTTGTCAACCTTTGCGTTGGTTGTAAAAATCGCTTTTGAAAGCCTCGAACCTGTCCTGATCGATTGCCTCACGCATTTGCTGCATCAAATTGAGATAATAGTGCAGGTTGTGCAGCGTATTCAAGCGGTACGCCAAAAGTTCCCGGGCCATGTACAAGTGCCTGAGGTATGCCCTGGAATAATGTCGGCAGGTGTAACAGGTGCAGTGGGCATCTACAGGTTCCATATCGTATTTGAAGCGCGCATTGCAAATGTTTATGGCGCCGTGCGGTGTAAAAAGCTGGCCGTTTCTGGCATTGCGCGTCGGCATCACGCAGTCGAACATGTCCGCGCCCATGCCGGTCAACGCCACAAGGTCTTCCGGCGTCCCGACCCCCATCACGTACCTGGGGGCATGTTCCGGCAATTTGGGGATCGTGAAGTCGGCCACTTCGAGCATTACCTCCTTGGGTTCTCCAACGCTCAAACCACCAACCGCATAGCCATTAAAACCGATGTCCACTATGGATTCAAGTGAGCGCTGGCGCAATTCATTGAACATACCGCCCTGAACGATGCCAAAGAGTGCACCGCCGGTATCGTTCTCGGCCCGGACATCCCTGCACCGTTTGGCCCAGCGTGTGGTCAGTTCCAGGGCGGATTCGGCCTCACTGCGTTCAGCTGGATAGTGAAGGCATTGATCCAGGCACATGATGATGTCCGAATTCAGGCACTGCTGTATCTCAATTGATTTTTCGGGTGTCAAAAGATGCCGTGACCCATCGATATGGGATTGAAAAGCGTAGCCCTCTTCCGACAATTTAGACAGTTTGGCCAGCGAAAACACCTGGAATCCGCCGCTGTCCGTCAATATGGGCCTGTCCCAGTTCATGAACCCGTGTACGCCCGCAAATTTTTCAATCACGTCGCAACCGGGCCTGAGGTACAGGTGATAGGTATTTCCCAGAATGATCTGTGCCCCGGCTTCCTTGAGTTCCTCGGGGGACACGGACTTTACCGTTGCCAGGGTCCCCACGGGCATGAAGATGGGGGT
>JBDLJD010000273.1:0-4045 GCA_039714495.1 Thermodesulfobacteriota bacterium | reverse complement strand
ATGCTTTAAATTTCTGATGTTATGCCTCTGGAGGAGATTACGCTTTACTCTGGAGGCCAATTGTGTTCGCAATCAGGATGGAAAATGCCCACTTCCCCTGCCGGTTGGGAATGGTCAAGGCATCCTTCAGCAATTCCAGGAAAGCGGGCCTGGGGACCTCCCGGGCGCCGAAACGCATGAGATGCCCGGTGGTCACCTGACAGTCGATCAGTGTGAACGACCAGTCAGACAGCTGGCGCGCCAGGTGCACAAAGGCCACTTTGGACGCATTGCTCACACGTGTGAACATGGATTCGCCAAAAAAACATCCCCCCAATGATACGCCATACAACCCACCGACCAGTTCTCCCCCTTGCCAGGCCTCGACCGAGTGGGCAAAGCCATCTTCATGCAGGCGGCAGTAAGCCTGGATCATATCTTCCACGATCCAGGTCGCTTCACCGCTCTCAATGCGTGATTGGGCGCAGGCCTGGATAACCTGATCAAAGGCCTTGTCCATGGTCACACGAAACAGCGCCTTGTTCAGGGTGCGTTTCAACGATCTTGAAACCCTTATCTCTTCGGGGTGCAGGACCAGGCGGGGGTCGGGACTCCACCACAGGATGGGTTCGTCATCGGAATACCAGGGGAAGATCCCCTGCCCATAGGCCAACAACAGGCGTTCTGCACTCAAGTCGCCGCCCACAGCCAACAGTCCGCCTTCGGCAGCCAGGTGGGTCGGAGGAAAGACGAGTTCCTCTGAGAGGAGAAATACAGGCATAAATTTTCATGTCCAGGCGTGCCCGGTAAAACACGTAAGATTTGCAGCTATCTGAATGTCCTTGTGTGGATCAAAACAGAGCGCATGAAAAATTATTAGCTGTAGGCGAACACAATTTTTTCTTTTTTCACATCAACTTTAATCTTGCCGCCCCTTTCAAGCCTGCCGAACAGAATCTCATCGGCAAGCGGATCCTTGATTACGGATTGGAGCAATCGGGCTAGCGGCCGGGCGCCGTATTTAGGATCATGGCCGTGCTCGGCCATCCATCTGCGTGCTTTGGGCGTCAGGGAAATTTGCGATTTTTTTCCAGCCAGCTGTTCGTTGATTTCCTTGACGAATTTATCAACGATCAACTCCATGATATCCACGCTCAGCGGATTGAAGGATATGATACCGTCCAGGCGGTTTCTGAATTCGGGGTTGAATATCTTTTCTATGGCTCTCTGCCCCTTGAACGCCGTGTCCTGCTGGGGGTCGCCGAAGCCAATGGTCTGCGAACTCATTTCACGCGTGCCGGCATTGGAGGTCATCATAATAATGACATTTCTGAAATCTGCCTTCCGTCCGTTGTTGTCGGTCAACGTAGCATGATCCAGCACCTGCAGCAGGATGTTGAACAGGTCTTCATGCGCCTTTTCAATTTCATCGAGCAACAGTACGGCATAAGGGTTTTTACGTATATCGTCGGTAAGCAGGCCCCCCTGATCGAATCCGATATAGCCCGGAGGGGCGCCGATGAGGCGGGCCACAGCGTGCTTCTCCATGTATTCACTCATGTCGAAGCGTAAGAATTTGACCCCCAGATTCCTGGCTACCTGGAGGGCGACTTCCGTTTTCCCCACCCCGGTCGGCCCTGTAAACAAAAATGACCCGATGGGATGGCCGGGTATGCCGAGGCCTGCCCTGGAGCGCTTGATGGATGTCGCCAGCGAAGCCAGGGCTTCGTCCTGACCGTAAACAAACTGCTTCAAGCGATCCTCCAGAGTGGCGAGTTTCGCCTTGTCCGGCGTCGATACGCTCTGGGTGGGGATTCTCGCCATCTTGGCGACAATTTTTTCTATGTCCGCAGGATTGATTTTTTTGCGGGTGCTCGATCCCTTCAATCTCACAAAAGCACCGGCTTCATCGATGACGTCAATGGCTTTGTCCGGCAGGTAGCGGTCGTTGAGGTATTTTGAAGACAAATCCACAGCAGCTTTTAAGGAAGCGTCGGTGTAATGAATGTGATGGTGTGCTTCGTAGCGTTCCCTCAAGCCCTTCAGGATCTTGACGCTCTGTGCGGGAGATGGTTCCGGCACCTCGATTTTCTCGAATCGTCTGGAAAAAGCCCTGTCCTTTTCAAAATGGTTTTTATATTCCTCGAAAGTTGTCGAACCGATACAGCGCAGTTCCCCCCCTCCCAGGACCGGTTTGAGGATATTGGAAGCGTCCATGGAACCCGAACTGGTCGCTCCCGCACCGACGATGGTGTGAATTTCATCTATGAAAAGAATGGCATCCTTGATGCTTTTCAGCCGCCGGATGACCCCTTTGAGACGTTGTTCGAAATCCCCGCGGAATTTCGTGCCTGCCAGGAGGGCCCCCAAGTCAAGGGCGTAAATCTTCACCTCTTTGAGAATGTCGGGCACATTACCGTCGTGTATCCTCTGAACCAGACCTTCTGCCAGAGCGGTTTTACCGACACCCGGATCTCCCACCAGAACCGGGTTGTTTTTTCGTCGGCGGCAGAGCACCTGCATGGTACGTTCGATCTCGAGCTCCCTGCCGATGAGGGGGTCAAGCTTGCCCGCGGCCGCGCGTTCAATCAGGTTGATGGTATACTGTTCCAGCGGATCTGCTTTTTTCTTTTTGCCCGGTTTGGTCTTTTTTGCCGCCTCTTCATCAGCTTCCCCCTCCGAGGGTACGGGGAGGTTGTGCGAGATGTAGGTCAATACCTCCAAGCGGCTGATCCCTTCAGATTTCAAATAACGCTCGGCATGGGATTCCTTCTCCTGAAAGATAGAAGCCATGATATCGCCGATGGCGACCTCTTGTTTTTCAGCAGAGCGGGCATGATTGACGGCGCGCTGGATGACCCGCTGAAAACCGATGGTCTGCTGGAGCACATACTCGCTGCCCTCGGGTATGCGCTCAATGCGCTTTTCGAAAAAATGCTCCAGGGAGCGCTTCAGGTTCTCTACGCTGCCACCGCATTTTTCAATGATGTCCATGCCGGTTTCATCGTGCAGGAGAGCGAACAGCACGTGTTCCACGGAAACATATTCATGCCGCCTTTTTTTGGCTTCCTTTACGGCGAAACCCAGGGTTTCGCTGAGTTCTTTACTGATCATCTATATTTCTCCTGAGTTAACCCCAACGTTGTAAAAGTTTGTTTATCCAACCTTGAGGTTAAAATGCTCAACCTAGGCTTCTCTTTCCATTGAACATTTCAAAGGGAATCCGTTTTCCCGGGCCAGGGTGCCAACGGCATCCACTTTGGTTTCAGCTATTTCATAAGGGTACACGCCACAGAGACCGACGCCTTTTTTATGTACGTTGAGCATGATGTGCGTCGCCTCTTCCATGGATTTATTGAACACCACCACCAGGACTTCAACGACAAACTGCATGGTGGTGTAATCATCATTGTGCAGCAGGACGCGATAAAGAGGAGGCTCTTCCAGATCCTCCTGAATCTCATCTTCGACCTCTTCAATACTCTCTGGTTGTCTATCGGGTCCCATATTCATTAATATAACATAGATTGAGCGATTGTCGAGCTTGCTTTACCCCAAGCTTGCATAAACACAAGATGAAACGTTCACGATTTCCCCTGCAAAACCCCAGCCATGGGACAGGTTATCGACCGCAGGGCAGTTCAATCAATTCGGCTTCCATCTGCGCCTCCCTGATCTTCAATATGGCTAGGGAAACAGGATAGTTTCTGCGACGATGACCGGCACTTCCAGAATTCAACATGAGGACGCCCTTGTGCATTTCCAGGTGCGGCTGATGGGTGTGCCCGAAAATAATCCCCTGAAATCCGCCTTTTTCAGGGTCAAAGTCCACATGGGCCGGGTCGTGCACCAGGAATATGCGCTTTTTACCCAGCACTATTTCTCGCGAGGCAGGGATATCCTCCGACCATGCGCCGTAGTCCATGTTGCCCCTCACTGCATAAACCGGCGCAATCGCCTGCAATTCTATGAGAATGTCGTCCCCACCGATATCGCCGGCGTGCAATATCAGCTCAACCCCCTCGAACGCCTCGAAAACTTCGGGGCGCAGGAGGCCGTGGGTGTC
>JBDLJD010000272.1:0-4099 GCA_039714495.1 Thermodesulfobacteriota bacterium | reverse complement strand
CAGTTTCCCATGAGCGGACCGGTCGGCTCCCTGCCTGAATTCGGCTGGGGCTATATCGACGGTATGAACTGGGTCAACAACGAGGGCGGCGGTGTCAACGGGAAAAAGATCACCTGGTTCCTGGAAGATTTCCGTTACAACCCGACCGTGGAAGTAGCCAATTTCAACAAGTATACCGCAGAACACAGTAAAGAAGAACTCATCATGGCCACCGGATACATTACCGGCGGCCTCAAACCGCTCATCGAAAAGGTAAACGTGGAAGAAAAGATCCCATGGATAGACGGGTCGTACTCCACGGAGATCTTTGGTGAAGGGGGCGGCCCTTCCAAGTATCCCTACTACTACTCTTTGGGCGCGACATACGGCAGCCAGGTAAAATTGCTCATTAAGTGGATCAAGGAGAACCACAAGCAAGAAGGACCACCTAGAGTTGGCTTTGTTTACAGCCCCACCGCCTGGGGCAGAGACGGCACTCCCGAAGGAATTGCTTATGCCAAAAGACTTGGGTTCCGTGTAGTGGCCGAGATCGAGTACCCCTATACCGCCACAGCCGCCACCAATGAATGCATGCAACTGCGCAAAACAAAGGCCCAATATGTGATCTACCATGGCTATTCGGCTGCCGCCGCCCACACAGCCATCTTTTTTAAAACCGCTAAAAAAGTTCTCAAAGATGTCCAGCTCATGGGAACCCACTACACGACCAGCAGGTTTTCGGTCTTGGTTTCCCAGGAGGCATTTGACGGCTATGTGGGCGTTGCCACCCGGCCGTTTTTAGATGCCGTGCCCCGCTCGAAGACTCCCATGGACAATGACTTTGTAAAGTTTGTCCATGAATTTGCAAAAAAATACCGGCCCGAAGAATATGAAAAGGGACTCCAGGGGGGCGGCATCAAAGACCTATTCCTCTATCAAGAGGGGTTGACCTATGCCCTCATGATTCAGAAGGTGCTTACTGAGGCAGACAACAATTACGGACTTACCCGGGAAGGTGTCAAGAAGGCCCTGGATAACCTGGAGTGGGATTTCAAAGGCATGTTCAACGGCAGAACCTTTAAATATAAATCCCACACAATCCCCATGCTGCGGATGTTCAAAGGCCAAGTTAAAATGGTTAAAATGGGAGATAAAATGGTGCCCACAGGGGGCGTGTTCCCCATCGGCGACTGGATCAACACCGACGAGATTCAATGGTAATAAAATCGTAGAACGATTTTATAAAACGCGACTTCGTCGCTCTTAAAAGCGATAGGCAAACAACGATTTCCGTGTCAAATGTTATGAATGGTACGGGATCGCACCTGCGGCCGTCAATTAGTCCTTTTTCGAATGGTAAACAGGTTGAGTTTTCTTGATCGAAAAAGGGCTCTCTGTCGGCCGTATCATCTGTACCGAACTTTGTACCTGGATATCAAAATTAGAAGGTATCTAAAAAATAACAGGTCATAGCGGGGCCAACATGGTCGATCTTCTTCAAACCCTGGGGTCTGGTATATTGGTGGGGCTTGTGTATGCTCTGCTGGGGCTTTGCATTGTCATCATTTTCAAGGCATCGGAAGCGTTCAACTTCGCCATCGGCGAGTTCCTCATCATCGGGTCGTTTCTGTTCTATATTCTGTTTTTCAATGAAACCGTCCCTTGGCACAGGGCCTTGCCGTTGGGATTGCTGATGTTTGCCTTCTTTTCTTTTATTCTAATCAAAGACAACAGCCTTCGCCCGAAGTTGGCGCTGCCATTAGGGTTTGCAGCCGGCACATTGACCTTTTTTTTCTTTTATACCGGTCTGAAGCTCCCTTCCTTGATCAACAGTCCCATTCTGCGTTTCATGGTCGCCCTTCCCCTGGGGTTGCTGTGTGCGGGCATTGCCGGTGCTGTTGTAGAAAGGGTCACCATCAAGCCCTTGTTGGGGCGGTCGCCCATCTCCATGACTATCGTGACCCTGGGCCTGGCCTTTTTTTTGAGAGCCTGCGCGCAACTGATCTGGGGATCGCACTCCTATCCGTTTTTTCTCAACCTGCCGGACATCACCTTTGAAATGAATGAGTTCCTTTTTCTGTCGGATCCCATCTGGGCCGGTATCCTCGCTTTACTGACCTTCGGCCTGGTTGTCTTTTTTCTTTTCCGCACCCGCTGGGGTCTCGCCATTCGGGCCACCTCGGAAGATCAGGCCAAGGCCATGGCATTCGGCATCGATGCCCGGTTTGTACTGCTGATGGTCTGGGCCATCAGTGCTTTGTGCATCAGCGTGGCCGGAATAATGATCTCCAACTTCGGCGCACTTTCCGTAGGAATGGGATTTGTGGGCTTAAGAGCTCTGCCGGTGGTTCTCATCGGCGGCATGGACAGCGTAGGCGGTGCCCTGGTGGGAGGAATACTGGTGGGTGTGTGCGAGGCCGTGGCAGGCGCCTATATCGAACCTATGGGGTTGGAGGGTTTCAAGGAAGTCGCCCCTTACCTGCTGCTCTTGATCGTGTTGCTGATCAGGCCGTACGGCCTTTTCGGAACGGTGCGCATTGAAAGGGTTTAAGTATGCTAAACATTGAAAATCTCCGCGTCGTGTACCATGACGTTATTTCTGTTTTGAACGGAGTCTCTCTCGAAGTCAGGAAAGGAGAAATCCTGATTATTATCGGCGCCAATGGCGCCGGGAAAACGACCCTTCTGCGTGCTGTATCAGGGATGATCGACTTTTATGACGGTGACATTATCGAAGGCGACATCAAAATGGAAGCAACGTCCATTACCGGGCTGGATTCCACGGATATTATGAAACGTTACGGGGTCACTTATGTCATGGAGGACCGGCCTGTTTTCTGGTATCTCACCATCGAAGAAAACCTCAGGGTTGCCGCCTTTTCACGATGGGACAAGCAGGTAAAATCCGATATCGAACGTGTCTTCGAATATTTTCCCATGCTAAAACTGTTACGCTATAAAAAGGCAGGTTATGCCTCGGGTGGAGAGCAACAGATGCTGGCCATCGGCATGGCGTTGATGACCAATCCTAAAATATTGCTCCTGGATGAACCCTCTCTGGGCTTGGCCCCTCTCATCACCGAAGAACTCTTTAAAATTATCAGCATGCTGAACAAATCCGGGATCACCATCGTGCTCGTGGAACAGAACGCGCACGCAGCGCTCAACATCGGTACGCGGGGCTATGTTTTGGAAACCGGTCGTATTGTTCTCGATGGTACGGCTAAGGGCCTTATTGCCAACGAAGATGTAAAAGAATTTTATCTGGGATCCGGTGAAAAGGAGCGCAAAAGCTATAAAGATGCCAAACGCTACAAGAGGCGTAAACGATGGCTGTAAAAAATGAAAACAGAACCCTTCTGCTGGAAGTTAAAAACCTGCAGCTGAGCTTTGGGGGGGTCCAGGTGCTGAACGGCATTGACATCGCCGTGAACCAAGGGGATATCTTCACAATCATCGGCCCCAACGGCGCCGGCAAAACCAGTCTGCTCAACTGCATCAACATGCACTATCAACCCAACGGGGGTTCGATCACCTTCGATGGGAACAAATTGAATGGACTGAAACCGCATGCTGTCGCCACGTATGGTGTTGCCAGAACATTTCAAAAAGTGGAGCTTTTTCATGGAATGACCGTGCTGGACAACATCAAGCTCGGCCGTCACTTCCTTATGAAGTTTTCTCTTTTGGGCAGTTTCCTGCGATTGCCCCATGTCGTTAAAGATGAGATCGAACACCGTAGCGAAATCGAAGAGGAAATTATCGATTTCATGGGTCTTTCCAGCTTCCGCTATTCACCGGTGGGCATCCTCCCCTTTGGTGTGCGCAAAAGGGTCGACATGGCCCGGGCGCTGGCCATGCGGCCCAAACTGCTCCTGTTGGATGAAATCATGTCAGGCATGGCTGTCGAAGAAAAGGAGGATATTGCCAGTTACATCCTCGATGTCCATCGTGATCTTGGGGTGACCATTATCTGGATCGAACACGACCTGGCGCCGGTAATGGATCTGTCCAACCGGGTCTGTGTGCTGAGCTTTGGAACCAAAATTGCGGAGGGCAGTCCTGCAGAAGTGCAGAAACACCCTCAGGTCATTGAAGCTTATCTGGGAAGGCAAAAGTA
>JBDLJD010000271.1:0-4108 GCA_039714495.1 Thermodesulfobacteriota bacterium | reverse complement strand
GGGAGTTGCAGATGATCCATATCGAAAATCTAAGCAAACGTTATCAGGATCTGCAGGCTGTAGATCAGATCAGCTTTGATATCAAAAAGGGCGAGATCCTGGGGCTTTTAGGGCCCAACGGCGCCGGTAAAACCACCACCTTGAGGATGTTGACCTGCTTTCTGAAGCCTAGCGCAGGGAATATCCGCGTCAAAGATCTGGCCATCGGGAATGACGATCTGGCCATCAAGAAACTGATGGGGTATTTGCCGGAATCGGCACCGCTGTACAAGGATATGCTGGTTTACGATTATCTCGTGTACATTGCCAATATAAGGGGGGTTGAACCGGATGCCAGGCTGGCGCGTATCAAAGAACTGGCCCAACTCTGCGGCCTGACCAATGTGATGCACCAACCCATAGACGAACTCTCCAAAGGGTATAAGCAGCGGGTGGGACTGGCCCATGCTATGATGAACGACCCGGAAATCCTTGTGCTGGACGAACCCACCTCCGGCCTGGACCCAAACCAGATCGTGGAAATCCGGGAAATCATCCGGCAGATCGGCAAGGAAAAGACCATCATCCTTTCAACCCACATTCTCAGCGAGGCCGAGGCAACCTGTGACAGGATCGTGATCATCAATCGCGGTAAGATTGTTGCCGACGGCAGCACCGAAAGCCTTAAACAGGAGAGCGGGCAGGCCACCGTCCTGAAAGTCGCTCTCGAAGGTGCGGACCGTGCTGCGGTCGAGGTAAAATTACAGGCTGTCGAGGGTGTGGAAGCGGTCAGTGTCACCGAAGGTGTTAGCGGGGCACTCGATGTCAAACTTGCCTGTGACGGCAAAACAGAAACCCGGCATAGGGTCTATGCCTGCATTAAAGCGACGGATTGGGTGCTGTCCGAGTTTGTTCTCGAGACCCAGACGCTGGAGACCATTTTCAGGAATTTAACCCAGGAGAAATGATATGAAACAGGCGTTGCATATATTCAAGAAGGAATTCAGCGGCTATTTTATTTCGCCCATAGCCTATATTGTCATCGCCATTTTTCTGGTGGTAACGGGCTGGTTCTTTTTTACGACCTTTTTTCTTTACAACCAGGCCAGCTTGAGAAACTTCTTCTCCCTGCTGCCGCTTATTTTTTCGTTTGTCATACCGGCCGTTACCATGCGGCTCTTTTCAGAGGAACTGAACGTGGGGTCCTATGAACTGCTGCTGACCATGCCGGTTACTTTTCAGGATGTCATCCTTGGAAAATTCATGGCCGGCATTGCCTTTATCGCGGCCATGCTGCTGCCCACAGTAGCCTATCCCATCCTGGTGTCCGTCATGGGGGATCTGGATTGGGGGCCGGTTGTGGGCGGCTACCTGGGTGCGGTTCTGCTGGGCGGAGCTTTTACAGCCGTGGGATTGTTCGCCTCTTCCATGACGCGGAACCAGATCGTGGCTTTCATTGTAGCCACCGCCATCTGTTTCAGCCTTACCCTCGTCGATAAAATGCTGTTTTTTCTTCCCCAGTCGCTTCTGGGGGTGCTGGCATATCTGGGGGCAGGATATCACTTCCAAAACATAGCCAAGGGCATCATCGATTCCAGGGACATTATCTATTTTTTCAGCGTCGCATTCGTCGGACTATACGCTGCCAACCTTTCCATGCAGGAGAAGTATTAAGGAGTAAACTATGAGTGGCGCGCGTTCATCCAAACGCTATATCAAATTCATTATCTATATCATTGTCGTCGTGCTGATCAATATGGCCGGCATCACCCTGTTTTTCAGGCTGGATTTGACCGAGAACCGGATCTATTCGATTTCGGAGACCAGCCGCGAGGTGGTGACGACCCTGTCCGAGCCTCTGACCATCAATGTGTTTTTCACCCGTAATCTGCCGGCTCCGCACAACAATACAGAGCGGTATCTGCACGATCTCCTGGCAGAGTATGCCAACTATGCCAACCGGTTTTTCAACTACCGTTTCTACGATGTCAGTGTGGAATCCGGGGATACCAGTCCCGAGGCAAAACAGAATCAGGAGATGGCCCGCAATTACGGTGTTTTCCCGGTTCAGATTCAGGCCGTGGAAAATGACGAAGTCAAGTTCCAGAAGGCCTATATGGGCCTGGTGCTGATCCACGGCGATATGATCGAACGTATACCCACCATCACCGGTACGGATGGACTCGAATACCGGCTGACCACGGCCATACAGAAAATGAACAACAAGGTGAGCGCCCTTTTGAGCCTGGAAGAAAAGATAGCCATACGCCTGGTGCTGTCGTCCTCCCTGGAAAAGGTGGCGCCTCTGATGAATCTCCAGAATTTGGGCGATATCCCGGCAAAAGTGGAGAAGGCAGTTGCCGTACTGAATGACAAAGCCTACGGGAAACTGGCGTATTCATTTCTGGACCCTTCCCGGGATCCCGCCAATTCTGCAGATTTGAAGAAGCATAAGATCATGGCCCTGCAGTGGCCGGCCATTCCGGAGAAAAATATCGAGGCCGGGTCGGGATCCATCGGCCTTTTCATGACGCATGGGGATAAATCCGTTTCCATCCCGCTGCTGCGGGTGATACGCATACCCATTATCGGCACGCAGTACGAATTGACCGACATGGAGCGGATAGAAGAGACCATTGACGGGCACATCGAGTCGCTCATCGATATTAACGAGGACATCGGGGTGCTGGCAGATTTCGGCAGTGTGCCCATAGCACCTGCACCGCCGCCCAACATGGGCATGCCTCAGGATCCCAACAGTGCAACCACTTTTCATGCGTTGATTTCCCAGAATTATACGGTTAAGAGCGTTGCCTTGAAAAGTGAGCCGATTCCGGACAACCTGAACTGTCTTATCATCCCCGGTCCCAAGGAGAAAATGTCCGATTACGACCTCTTTCAGATTGATCAGTTCCTGATGAAAGGCAAAAACCTGGCCCTGTTTCTGGACGCCTTCAACGAAGTCAACCCCCAAAACCAGCAGGGACTGCGTCTCATGAACCAGCAGGGGCCTGTGTTTATACCGGTGGATAGCGGTTTGGAAAAATTGCTGGCCCATTACGGCGTGCAGATGAGTCCCTCCATTGTTCTGGACGAAAACTGTTTCAAGCAGCAGATGCCGCAGCAATTCGGCGGCGGGGAGCAGCCCATTTATTTTGCCCCCATGATCAAGAACAAGAACATTTCCGATGACTTTGAGTTCATGCGTAATATCAAGGGCCTGGTGGCGGTGAAAACATCGCCCCTGACGCTGATCGACGAGCGCCTGTCCGCAAACAACATTCAGACGACGCGCCTTTTGGCATCATCGCAAAAGTCCTGGGAGATGAAGGGCCGCATCAACCTTAATCCCATGTTTATGAAGCCGCCCGCAGAAAAAGACGACATGCAGCGGTTTGCCATCGCGTATATGCTGGAAGGTGAATTCAGCAGCTACTTCGAAGGTAAACCGATTCCTGAGAAAGAGCAGGCGCCGGCCGAGGCTGCTGAAAAGGGTGCCGAGGATCCGTCCGCAGGGGAGGGTGACAAAAGTCAACCCGCAGCGGACAGCAGGATCGAAGGCCGTCAGGACTTCATCGCCAAAGGCAAGCCGGGGAAAATTTTGTTGATCAGTTCGACGGAGATGATCAAAGACAATGTTCTGGACAACAACGGTCGCAGCCCCAATGACATGCTGATCATGAACCTGGTGGACTACCTCAACAATCGCGAAGGCATCGCCGTCATGCGCAGCAAGGAACAGCGTTTCAACCCGCTGGACGATGTGGGGGCCGGCCTCAGAACATTTGTCAAATCATTCAATATCGTAGGTCTGCCTGTGGTGGTGGTGATCTTCGGTTTGATCGTCTTGTTCCGGCGCCGAGGGCGTAAACGGCGTATTCAGGCCATGTTCCAATAATAAATTTTCATTGGACTGGAAATATAAAGTACAGAGGGATATTTTATGAAGGTTAAAAAGGAATATATCATTCTTGCTGTGGTTATTGCGGCTCTGGTTGGCTACCTGGTGTCCCGCAAACAGGATAGAAACCTCTATGAGCTGCCCCAGGTCGAATCTGTGCAGACCAAGGAGATAACCCGCGTGGAACGGAGTATGGCTGGAGAAACGATCACGTTTCGCAAGGAGGGC
>JBDLJD010000270.1:0-4162 GCA_039714495.1 Thermodesulfobacteriota bacterium | reverse complement strand
ATTTAAAGGAAAGCTACCGCGAAGCGGTTTCGTAGTGCGCCCATGATGGCGACTTATCAGCATGGTGTGAGTCCGTGTCGGTGTATGCCACAGTACCGCAGCTGAAGGCAACTGCGTCGCCGCAAGGCGGGGTGGGAAGCAGCCGGAAGCGAACTGTCGGTCCGCAGGATGACGAACTCGATTCGGCGGGATGTGATGGCGAGCCCCCTACGTTAGGGTGAAGCCTGAAAATCATCGTACACGCTGCCGTGGCAGTCAAAGCGATGTACGAACACATCACGTGGTTGGAGGTGGAACGGCGGGAAGGTAAGTCGCAGTAAGTGGGGAGACCTGCAAGCCCAGGTGAGGGGTTGCAGGAGTCAGAGCCCTCATAGTACCGCAGGTAACATAACGTTGCCGGAAACCCTGGTTAGCAAAGCCGGGACGAGGGAAGGAGGGCAGGAAGGTCGGATACAGGATGTCGGTACCAATGCAATTGAAGTTTAACTTTGCCTCGCCAGTGCCCAAAGCGGCTAAACAAGAGGCAGAAGCCCACAGTCCTGTTGAATGGAAATGGGTGGAAGCAGCGGTATGGACAAAACGTATGTTGGCGGCCCTGGGTAACGGGGTGAAAGGGGGCACATGGTTCAGCCTGATCGATAAAGTCTACAACCCTAAAACCCTAAAGGCGGCCTGGAAAAAGGTTGCCTCAAACAGGGGCGCAGCGGGGGTAGACAAAATCAGTATCAAACGCTTTCGATCTAACGCACTGTTTTACTTGGCGGAACTGGGAAGGGAGTTACATGACGGTACTTTTCAACCGTCTGCGGTCAGACGGGTACACATTCCCAAAGACGGGAAGAAAACCCGACCTTTGGGGATACCAACCGTCAAAGATCGTATCGTTCAGACCGCTTTGAAAATGGTCCTGGAGCCTATCTTTGAGAGGGAGTTTCTCCCAACAAGTTACGGCTTCAGGCCTGGTCGAGGGTGTAAAGATGCGCTGCGAGAGGTAGATCGGCTGTTAAAAGAAGGCTGCACGTGGGTGGTAGACGCTGATGTCAAAAGTTATTTTGATTCGATTCCACATGATCTCCTTATGGAACGTATAAGAAAAAGGATAAGTGACGGTAAAGTCCTTCACTTGATCGAACTTTTTCTTAAGCAGGAAATATTAGAGGACATGAAGCTCTGGAATCCAACCAGCGGCACACCGCAAGGAGCGGTTCTCAGTCCGTTGCTGGCGAATGTGTATCTTCACCAGCTGGATCTGGCTTTATACCGGAATGGGTTTAGAATGGTTCGTTATGCGGATGATTGGGTGGTGCTTTGCCGAAATATGGGCGATGCGAAAGCCGCTCTTTCTCTGATCCAGTCATGGATCGATAATAACGGCCTTGAGTTGAGTCCTGAAAAGACCCATATCGGCAGTAGCCTTCAATCAGGTCATGGATTTGAATTTTTAGGGTATCGGTTTGAAGGTGGCCATCGCTATGTCCGATCGAAGAGTCTTAAGAAGTTTAAGGATAAAATCCGTCTAAAGACTCGTAGAACGCGAGGCGATAGCATCGAGCAAATTATATCCGATCTAAATCCGACCATTAAAGGTTGGTTCGGATACTTCAAGCACGCGCATCATTACACGTTCAATTCTCTTGACGGATTTATACGTCGACGCCTAAGAGCTATACTGTGCAAACATCAAAAGCGGCCAGGTTCTGGCAGAACTGGTAAAGATCACAGGCAGTGGCCAAATGCCTTTTTCGCTAAACGTGGGCTTTTCACCATGCGCGGAGCCTACATATTAGCGCGTCAATCCCGATGAGGAAACCACCGACTGGAGAGCCGTGTGCGGGAGAACCGCATGCACGGTTCGGAGGGCGGGAAGGGGTGACCCTTCCCGACCCCTATCATATCATGGATATACACGTTTGTGAAATTTTATTAAGATATTTTAAATACCCCATCCGCTTGCGGTGGGGTAATAACGCGGAAGGGGGGTTTGGGGGGAAACTATGTGTCCCCCCAAATATAAATTGGGTTTTAATCCGCTTTGATACCCCGTCCGCTTGCGGCGCGGAGCTTCATTGAAAAGAATTTTGAAACCTGCGCCATATCCGACCTTTTTATACCAGATAGTATTCTTTAACCATTGCAGCAATGATTTTGCGGTCACTGGCGGATATTTTGGTAAATTGGACACCAAATGCATTGTAGACGGTTTCATTAGATATAAATTTACTTGACCATACCTTGTCACAAGTCATTGACATCTCATGGCCTTCAGACGATTTGAGGGTAATTTCAAATTCATCGCATATTTCAGGTTTTTCTAAAAATAAGATAACGGCAAGACCGCTAACACTGATGTCAGCAGTCTTGCCTTTCATGGGGCCTTGGAGAGTCATTAAAACAACGTGTAAAGCTAAGGGGACTCTAAGATTACGACGTCTTTCAATTCCGTTTTTCATATGCTTGTATCACCTGTTTCAGAATAAATTTCCAGAGAAGACTGTGAGCATAAATTATCGATCCGAACAAGCCAAAGATTACATAATATTGTTTTCAAATCAAGTAGATATATCACTGAAAACATCGTGGTTGCGGAAATTTTTTTTGAAAAATAGTGAAAAAAATGCAATATTATTTCGTCCATCCCGAAAGATCACCTGAATCAGCACGAAAGGAGCCCCATGAACGACCAGCCCGATCCTATCTCCTGTTCAGACGACACCCAACAAATCAAGATGCATTTACCCTGCCGACTGGCGTAACGTGCTGAAAAATATGCTAACGAAAACGGTAACACTGTCACAGGTGTGGTCATCGAGGCGTTGGATGCGTTTTTGAGGGGCCAGAAGGCGGATTGAGTGAAAAAGTGTTTAATCGATTAAACACCTGAAAACGATAAAACGCTGGATGGAATCTGAATATCTCATTGAATGGCGCTCATGGGATATAAATTCATCAGGAATTCGACACCCGGTGATAATACTTTGATGTAATCCAGGATACCGGTTTTTACCAATACTCTTGCAACAGGTCATTTAGTGTGGATTGGTATTCAGGCAGATTCATGGATGGACGGTATGCTGACCGGTCAAAAGTAAAACCGTTGCGAAAGGTCAAGTTACGGTATCATTATCACCGGTCGCCATATTCTCCAGGATTTAATGTTATCACAGGTTTTTTGCCTTGTGGAAATAATAGGTTTCGGGTAAGATTTTTGAGGTTATTGGGGCAATATACTCTCAATAAACCACAGCAATGACCAAACTGAGATACGGTATCAGGATCAATTCCGGTCATCGCGGTAATGTCCTGTCTGCTGACGATGGCAGATTCGCGACTCGGTATTCTCGTCTGGATGGTGCTGTCATTCGTCGGCATCATCATGCGGCGAAAAAGGAGAGCAAACCATGACACGCAGATACAAATTTGCTCTTATCGCTACCATTTTGGCCCTGTTCCTGATGGGTGGTTGTACCTCTCTGCCAACGGATTTTGAGCGGCATGAATCCCATGCTTATATGGATACCGACGATACACGTCTCGGCAAAGCCGTCCAGGCAGAAAAGCCTGCCCATCCCAATCAATCCGGATTCTTTTTGCTGGGTAACGGCCTGGATGCTTTTGTTGCCCGCGCTTTACTGGCGCAAGCTGCTGAACGGAGCATCGATACCCAGTATTACATGATCCATAACGATATCGTCGGCAGCCTGTTTATCGATCAACTATACAAAGCGGCGGACCGAGGCGTCCGGATCCGTTTGCTCATTGATGATATTGATATGGGCGGCAGGGATTTCGGTGCAGCCGTATTTGACAGCCATCCCAACGTTGAAGTGCGCGTTTTCAATCCGTTCGGTCGTAATACCGGTCGAACCCTGCAATTTATTACTGGATTCGGCAAGCAAACGCGCCGTGGGCACAATAAGTCCTTTACGGTCGATAGCCAAGCTACCATTCTGGGCGGGCGAAATATCGGCGACGAATATTTTGAGGCTGACCCGGAACTCGCGTTCATTGACCTGGATGTTCTGGCCTTGGGACCGGTTGCCCGGAACGTCTCGGCGTCCTTTGACCAATACTGGAACAGCGAGTTGAGTTATCCCATTTCAGTGCTGATTGAAAAGTTGCCAACTCCCCAGGAAATCGAGCAGCGCAAAAATGAATTCGACGA
>JBDLJD010000269.1:0-4217 GCA_039714495.1 Thermodesulfobacteriota bacterium | reverse complement strand
AATCCCTGCAGAAAGGGCATCGTCTCCTGAGATGATGTAGTTTGTCGATATGGCCTGCGGGCCGACATACCAATGTCCATGGACCTGCATGACATAGCGCAGAGCATAAGCGACCAGGTCATCTGTGGTTTGTGCCGGAAGGCCAGTACCCAGAAAATCGGAATAATCATTGCGAATTAATCCTGTAAACGCGCCGGCAGTTAAACGGTGACGGTCTTCTCCAAAATGCGTTTTGGCGAATACCCCGGCAAACCAGGAATCCGTTGTGCTGTAAGTCCCGGCCACGGCGAATATAGAGGGCGGTGACACCTCGTCAAAGGCATGCATATAACCGACCATGGCCCCGGCTGAAGTGGATATCTTGGGGTCGCTGCTGACAAGGGGCGTACCGAACCATTTGGAAGTCTTTGACGTCTTTGCGGAAGGGTCTTCCTGCGTGTCATCCGCCCAGGCCACAGTCGTCAGCAACAGTACGGCAACAATACATATTGTTTTTAGCAAAATTTTCATCGATCGGCTTTCAGTGTCGGGTTGCGGGTTACAAGTCATGTGTTATTGGTTGTATATATCTGACAGGATTAACAGGATCTACATGATAAAATGGGCATAATGCAAAAAGCATAAAGTACAAGACAGCTATAGGCTGATAGCTAATAGCAATTTATTATCATCCTGTTTATCCTGTTAATCCTGTCTAATAATTATTCCTCTTCCGCCCTCCGTTTTCCCTCTTCCGTCTTCTGGAGATCTGTGGTTCTGTAGCTCTGACTTTATCTCCCTACCGCCTACTCCTTACTCCCTACTTAACTCCTTTCCTGGGCTCTGAGGTTCTGGAGTTCTGTGGTTCTGGAAATCCGGCTTCCGTTCCTATACGTGTTTCTAATGTATTATTTATATTAATGAAAGGGATTGTTGTAATTGGGTGAAACTATCGGGCGGGACGCTGGAGGTTGTACTTTTTAATACGACGGTAAATGGTGCGCCGGCCGATGCCCAGCCTGCGGGCAGCCTTGGCCACATTCCAATCGGTGACGACAAGGGCATCTTCGATCTGGCGCCGGCCTTGGGCCGGCGTTGGTTCCGCTGCAGATTTCAGGGACGGGAAAATGCTGCGTACGTCCCTGGGCAAATGCCTTTCCTCTATGGTATTGCCATGGCACAATACAAAGGCATGCTCCACGGTGTGCTCCAGCTCCCGGACGTTTCCCGGCCAGTGATACCCCATGAAAATGTCCAGCACTTCGTGGGTGATGGACTGGATATTCTTGTGAAAGACCCGGTTGAAGCCACCCCTGAAGTGGTCCACCAAAAGAGGAATATCACTGAGCCTCTCCCTTAAGGGTGGCAGGGAAATTTCCACGACTTTCAAACGGTAGTAGAGGTCTTCCCTGAACAATCCTGTTGTGACCGCCTCTTTCAAATTCTTGTTGGTGCAGGCGACAATGCGAACATCCGCCCGTATGGACGTGGATTCACCCACCCGCTCGAAGGTTTTTTCCTGCAGAAACCTGAGCAATTTCAATTGGATGTGGGGAGATATATCTCCGATTTCGTCCAGAAAGATCGTGCCGTGGTTGGCTGTCTGAAAGCGCCCCTGGGCATTTTTTACCGCCCCGGTGAAGGCCCCTTTGACATGGCCGAACAGCTCGCTTTCCAGGAGATTTTCCGCCAGCGCAGAACAGTTGACCGTCACAAACGGTTTGAACGCCCTGTTCCCGCTGTTGTGCAACGCCTTGGCCACCAGTTCCTTCCCGGTTCCGCTCTCACCGGTCACCAGAACCGTGGTTTCCAGGTCGGCCAGATCCTCGAGCAGTTTGTAGATTTCCCGCATCCTGCGGCTTTTACCGATGATCTTTTGAAAGCGGTGCCGCTCTTCCAGCTCCTTTTCCAGCGCGTTGAGCCGGGTGATATCCCGGATAACCAAAACAGCCCCTATGAAGCGCCCCTCCCGGTCCAGGAGGGGTGAACTGGAAATGTCCACCTTCTGCAGGGACCGTGAGCCGCCCCCGCATTCAATCTGGTAGCCGGTTACCGTTGTTTTGCGCTTCAGGGTTTCATAAAGAACTTCATGGCAGGCATTGTCGCATCCGATGCGGCAGTCCGTGAACACATTGCCGATGATGCCGTCCAATTTGAACCCGCAGATCGTTTCTGCGGCCTGATTGGCCTCGATGACCTTGAGGTTGGTGTCCACGGTGATGATGGCATCCTTGACACTTCGAAAAATAGCCGTCAGACGACTTCGCTGCCGGGCGATATCCTCCTGGGCCTGTCTGCTCTCGGTGATGTCGCGTACAATGCTGCGAAATCCGATGGGCATGCCCCGTGAATCCTTTTTCAAGGAAATGGAGTATTCGAGGATTTTTTTTTCCCCGCCAGCCATGCGGCTTTCAAATATGAACGAGCTCCGGGGAACACCGGTGGAATACACTTCATTAAAGGCCCGGTAGCACGCCTCCGCCGTCCTTTGATCGGTAATCTCACGATAATTGCGGCCCATGATATTTGCCCTGGGTACGCCGAAAATACGGGCAACGGCCTGGTTGCTGAACACCATATTGCCGGCCAGGTCGTTTTCAATGTAACCATCCTCGATGTCATCCAGAACGGTTCTGTAGTTCTCTTCGGATTCACGCAGCGCCGCTTCACTGGTTTTTAGGGTGGTAATGTCCTGAAAAGAGCCGAGATACATGGACTCGTTTTGATTGGATAGATAAACAGGCCAATGCCCGCTTACCCACAAGACCGTGCCATCCCGTCTGACCAGGCGAAAAATCCTCGGATCGCGGCTCTCCCCGGCCTTGCCGGTGCCGGCAAATGGCTGCATCTGTTCGCGATCGGCGGCATACACCACATCTATAAAGGGCTTGCCCACCAGGTCCTGGGGATTATCATATCCCAGGAGGTCTGCCAGCGCCTTGTTGACCCGGTGAAAAACCCCTTCCTGCAACGCATAGAAGGGTTCGGCCAGGCGTTTGATCAGGGGCCACCCCCCTACACCCATGGTATCAACACCGTCGACCGACTGGTTTTCATTACCTGTTGCCATCCCCGCCTCTTTCCATGACGCAGCTAATACCTTTCCCGGCCATGGCCGGGGAAAAACATTTATTGTCGGACAAGCATTTGGCTTTGCTGCGGTCCCCTGATTTCCACCGGTTGATCAGATCGGGCTCCCGGATGAAGGGACGGCTCATGGATATATAATCGGCCGTACCATCAGCAACAATGCGTACGGCCACTGCCAATGACCGGTTGCCGCCCACCAGGATTAGGGGCACGTCCACCTTTTCTTTGAACCTGCCGGCTTCGTCCTGAAAATAGGCCTCCTTTTCTTCGGTGTTGATGCCCATTCTCGAAGGACTCATCTTGGGGTTGATAAACAGACCTCCGCTCACCTCGATGGCATCGATGCCACCCCGGGCCAGTATCCCGGCCACCCTGACAGCGTCCTGGGTAGTCAGGCCCTTTTCCATAAAATCCCCGCAGTTCATTTTTACCAGGACAGGGTAATCATCCCCCACTTGTTTACGTATAGCTTCCAGCACCATGAGCGGCACTTTTACACGATTTTCGACGTCACCGCCAAAAGCATCGGTCCGCTGATTGTACACCGGAGACAAAAACTGGCTCAACAGATATCCGTGGGCCAAGTGGATCTGGACCCCGTCGAATCCTGCCTGGCGGGCGCGTGAGGCAGCCGCGGCAAACGCCTCCACAAGCCCCTGGATATCATCTTCGGTCATCGCTTTACAGGGGGTCTTGGAAAGGCCCTCCACCTGTGAAGGCGCCAGGGATGCCTGGCCGGTCAGTTTTCCGGCAGCATGCAGCCCTGCATGGGCCAGCTGCGCCACTATTTTGCCGCCATTGTCGTGCACCGCCACCGTCATATCGGCAAGACCCGGCAAAAGGGTGTCGTCATAAATCCCGAGCTGTTTGAGCCCGGCCTGTCCTTCCCGACTGACATAAGCATGGCTGCTGATAATCAGCCCCACGCCTCCCCGGGCGAGCTCCGCCATCAAATCGATCAACCGGCGTGTCACCGAACCATCGTCGCCGGCCATGCCCTCCCAAGTTGCCGACCTGACAAACCGGTTGGCCAGGGTCATGCCGTTGATCTCTGTGGTTTCGAACATGATGTCTGTGTTCATAATGATCACCTTTCAGACTGCGTCATAATTCATATCAAAAAACAGAATAATCTTTTCATCACGAAA
>JBDLJD010000268.1:0-4246 GCA_039714495.1 Thermodesulfobacteriota bacterium | reverse complement strand
CAGTTATTGAGAAGTTACGGAAAGTGGTGTAAACGCTCACGTTAGGTGATATTTAGTACGGAGTATATTGGAAAGTTTTTGTACAATTGAAAAAGATTTTTCCACGGTCTTTTCCTTGTCAGGATTAACCAGGCAGCAGGTGGCCGGCGAAAGCATGCTTCTACTTAGCATCTGTTCCATATCAATGCCCCGTTTAGCCAGAATCTGCCACACATTTTCCAATTGCGCGGTTAGAGAGTTCATGTTCTCTTTCTCAAACTCTTCAAAACCGGTGGGGACGATTCCCCAGACAAGAACACCGCCGTTATCGAGAAACCGCTTTATCGAAGGACCGTATGAAGAGAAAATTTCCGCGTTCGTGTATATATCGATAGAAAGAATATCAAGGTTCAACCCCAGTAAAAAATCCCAATCCGGGTTGCCGCAGAGGTGGATACCGCGCGGTTGATCGATCATCGAGAAAAACTGGTCAAGGTCTCCCTTGGCTGAAAGTTCATTATACCCGGACATGGCCGAAAAAAGATACTGAAGCCCGGGTTCGTCCACAAACATAAAGGCATTGGCATTCAGTGCTTTTAGCCTGTCCAGTTGCACATTGATTCTTTTGGCCATGAATTCGAACATAAATGGGCGTACCGTGTCATCGAAAAGAATGGGACGTTCATCCTGGTCCAACACATTAAAACCGAAACTGATGGGTCCCTCAAGCTGCCCCCTGATGGCAGGTCTTTCGGACAAGTCCATTTCGAGAAAGCGATGATACACAACGGAATAGTCTGTGCTGATGTCGAAATATGACGGCTCTTCAAAATGGCCAAGGGTCTCTTCCAGTTCCAGAATAAATTTCTCCATGGAAAACCGTAACGTCCGTTTGTCCAGATCCAGAAGGATGCCCGGGAAATGCTCAGCCGCCTGAACATACATATCTTCATAATAGCTGTAATTCGGCAACTGGGGCCAGAAAGGGACATCCATGGACAACGCCATCTCAAGCGCGCGATCCGCATCTGTATGCGGCATGACCGCCATGGCAGTGGTCAATAAGTTGCCGGGAATCCTGGTTTCCATGGAAGACATTGGGTCCTTTCAGTTCAGCACAGCGCTTGTTGGAAAGATGTATTGGTGAAATAAATTACTCTCGCCCACTTCGTTAGAGGGCGCAGAGATCTCAGAGAGTTTAATAATTTTTGTTTGATTATGGCCAACCGCCATTTTAACGATCGACAAACGGCGGTCAGCCATATCATCAAAAGCCTACTTTCCAGCCATCATGGCCGCGATATCCTCTTCAACCGTGCCAATGGGTTTGATGTCAAACTTTTCCACAAGGACCTTGGCCACATTCGGGGAAAGGAAGGCCGGCAGTGTCGGCCCTAGTCGAATGCCCTTGACGCCGAGAAACAGAAGGGCCAGGAGCACGGCCACCGCCTTTTGTTCGTACCAGGCGATGTCATAGGAAATCGGCAGATCGTTGATATCCTCCAGGCCGAAGACCTCTTTCAGTTTTAAGGCAATCACGGCCAGGGAATAGGAATCATTGCACTGACCGGCATCCAGAACGCGGGGTATGCCGCCGATGTCGCCCAGATTCAACTTATTGTAACGGTACTTGGCACAACCGGCGGTGAGAATCACCGTGTCCTTGGGCAGGTTTTCGGCCACGTCCGTGTAGTAGCTGCGACCTTTCTGGCGGCCGTCGCACCCGGCCATGACCACGAATCGTTTGATAGCGCCGGATTTTACCGCATCAACCACCTTGTCGGCCAGAGCCAGCACCTGGTTGTGGGCAAATCCGCCGACGATGGTACCGGTCTCAATTTCGGTTGGCGGCTGGCAGGCTTTGGCCTTTTCGATAAGGGCTGAAAAATCCTTGGTACCGCCTGCGGGTCGGTCGGCAATGTGTACGGCGCCCTCATAACCAACCACGCCAGTGGTAAAGAGCCGATCCAGATAGGTGTTGTTCTTCTTCAAAGGCACCAGGCAGTTGGTGGTCAACAGGATGGGACCGTTAAATGATTCGAATTCCTTGTTCTGATGCCACCAGGAACCGCCGTAGTTGCCCACAAAGTGATCGTACTTTTTAAAAGCCGGGTAGTAGTTGGCCGGCAGCATTTCGCCGTGGGTGTAGACATCTACGCCAGACCCTTCGGTCTGCTTGAGCAGTTCTTCCATGTCCTTCATATCGTGGCCGGTGATCAGGATCCCGGATTTTTGACCCACGCCGATATTTACTTCGCTGATTTCCGGGTTTCCATAGGCCGTGGTATTGGCTTCATCCAAAAGGGCCATGGTGTTGACCGATGTTTCTCCGGCCTTCATGACCAGCCCGATCATCTCATCGACTGTCAAGTCCTTGGTCGTAGAGGCCAGGGCTTCCATAATGAAATCGTTGATTTCATCTTTTTGAAATCCCAGGATGGCGGCGTGGTCGGCATAGGCCGCAACCCCTTTCAGCCCGATGACCAGCAGCTCGCGCAATGAACGGACATCTTCATTGTCCGTGGACAGCACGCCCACGGCCTTTGCTTTTTCGGCAAATGCGGAGGCGTCGGCACTCCAGGTGGCTGCTTCGGGCAGGGCTTCATTAAAATCATTCCCGTTTTTTTCCTTGTAGGCAGCCAGAAACTTGGAGCGGACCTGATCCCGACGCTGCAGACCTTCCGTAATCATGGCGACAAATCGGGTATCATCCCAGTTGGCGTTGGTAATGGTGGCAAAAAGGCCCTGGGCGACAAAATCGTCGTTGGTGCGGTCGGCAGCACCAAGCTCCTTGAGCTTTTCATTGTAGACTGAAATTCCTCTGAGTACAAAGATCAAGAGATCCTGAAGGTTGGCGGTTTCCTCCGGCTTGCCGCAGACTCCCTTTACGGTGCAGCCGGTATTCTTGGCGGTTTCCTGACATTGAAAACAAAACATGATCATTCTCCTTTTTGGTTTGAAATTAAGTATTTAAAAAAGTGGGCCATTACCAATAGCAAAGCCCTTTCAGACTTCAGGAATTCCTAATCCCGTTGTTATGGATTAATCGACCTCTGGTAGAACATTGTCCCCAATGGCATCGACGATTCGTTCAAACAAACGATCCAGGCCGAGGTGGTATTCCCGGGCAACATCCTCCAGGGTGTGAAATGCCTCGGTGGGACACCCCACACACTTCAGCCCCATGTCCATGAATATTTGCAGCAACTGTGGGTAAGAATCCAAAAGTTCTTTAATGGTAATATCGTTTGATATTGTGAAATTCACGGCCATTTTCCTTTCTATTTGATGACAACACATTTAAAAATTAATTATGGCCGTCGATCGTTGTTGAAAACAAACATAAGCATGAATGCCACCTGCGTCTTTGCGCTGGCGCAAACAAGGATAGTTTTTTTGGGTTCTTCTCTAAAATTATTGGAAAAGAACCAAAAAAAGAACAACCGATCTAATATTGTGACGAATTGGGAGATGATCTTTTTTTTACGAGCTAGAGAATGGGGAGAAATGAGGAGGCGTTTTGAACACGCGGCTGTCGATCAGATAGCTTCTGAAAATGTCACCAGGGCATGGGGGTCGGTAACGACGATCCGTTCACGGCCGGATTTAATCCAGCCCTTTTTTTCCCAAGTGCTGAGGGTACGACTCACCGTGTACAGCGTCGTCCCGGAATAATCGGCAATATTCTGACGGCCAAGCGGAATGTCGATGTATATGCCTTCGGGGGTTTTCGAGCCCGCACTGCGCATCAGGCGCAGCAGGGTCAGGGCGATACGTCGTTCAACGCGCTCTGTGCTGAGTTCCAGGTATCGATTCTGGACGTCTTCGAGCCGGTCCAGAATAATGCCCAGAAGATTGATGCTGATATCTGGATATAGTCGCATCAAATACATCATTGTCTGTTTGTCCCAACCGGTGACAACGGTTTCCTCAACCGCTTCGGCTGTGGTTGGATAGTCCCGGTTTTTGAGAACCGCAACGGCAGCGGTCATTTCTCCGGCACCGATATAGCGAAATATTACTTCCCTGCCCTGCGCATTAAGCTTGGTAAGTTTCAGACGACCGCAGTTGACCAGGAAACAGGATTGGGCTGAATCACCCTGGTGAAACAATATCTTTTTAGGAGAAAGCTTTTTGCGCAGGCCGTGTTTGACAACCACATCATGCTGATCAGCAGTCAACCTTTTAAACACATCTGATGTCCGCAGGCTATCCGATATTGTTATAATTTTTTCCATGGAATGAATTTTTACCACTATTCATCTTT
>JBDLJD010000267.1:0-4259 GCA_039714495.1 Thermodesulfobacteriota bacterium | reverse complement strand
GAGAAGCGTATGATCCAGAAATAGATATTAAAAGGAGCAGCGAAGATAAAAAGTAAATTCGTGTGTATCATTTTGCCAAGGCTTGTTTAGGTATACCAAGCTGCCGCGAAGCGGTTTCGTCCATTAATGAATAGCATAGGTGATGACCCGATTACACCTCGCCTCGTGTATGATGGCGGATAAATAAAATGCCTCAATTTACAGGTTATAGAAGCTTAATTTAATGCCGTGATTCGTTCACCCCTAAATTGAAAGGATGTCTACGAATCTTACACGTTAACTACTCTCTTTTTATTCTTTTATAGCTTACTCGCTTGAACGGCCATTAGATTTTAATAACCTGTATCCAGTCATCAGGCGTAACCCCAAGGATATCAATTTCATTGGTTTCATAAAAATCCTGAATGACTCTGCAAACATTATCGGCGGGACAATCTTCGACCACAGCTGCCAACCGATCAACACTATCCTTTGGGAAACAAAAGAAATCTCCAGAAATATTCACGTCTTTGTATTTACCATTTTCAACGGCGAATTCGGCTCGAATTAATCCGCCAGGGGTTTTATGCATGCGCTGAACGACCTCCAGGCCCGAACGTACTTTAACTATACGTCCTTCAACCCGCTTTCCTTTCTGAAAGAGCCAGGCATCATTGATCATCGAGGTTTCCAATTCTTTCATTTTTGTAGCAATCTCTTGATCTTTATTAGATGGTCTCAGTGGGCCTAACAACTTATCGAACTCTTCAACAAGTATCTGGTTCAACGTCGGCTCGTCCCATTGCCGGTAATTTTCCTCTCCCAGTTCACGTCTGATAGTGCTTAAATTCTCTTCAATGGTTTTCTTTACTTTGTCACGGAACTTTTCATCCGGGATTTTCAACACCCGAGACATGGTCTTATAGTCAAAATCCAAGATCAGATTGCCGACAAAAACGATACTATCACCGATTTCTGCAGCGCCCGTGCCTGATATTTTTCGGTTTGCTACGATGAGATCATTAACCGGTTTGTATTCAGCGGCAATACCGATCCTGTGATGAACCTCAATCACCGGCTGCAGAAATTTTTTATAGAATGCGTCAATTCGTTTCGGGGCAATAGAGTTATCCCGATGGAGAATGATCTGGAAGAAGAGCTGGTTGCCGTCCAGAAAAACCGCCCCACCGCCGACCTCCCGCCGGAAGACCGGAATGTCATGGGTTCGGCAAAACTCCAAATCAACTTCCTGATCCGCGTCCTGGTGAAATCCAATACATACATAGGGTGTGGATGGTGAAAGTAAACACAGGGATTCCCGCCCCAGTTCCGCCAGAGCGTGATACATGAGCTGGGAATCCTTCCAGGGAACTTTGCCTAAATTATATAGCTCCATCACCATTGATCCTATTCTTTTTCCAGCGTTTTTTGAATCAGCTGGACGATATCCATGATTTGGACGGGAACCTTGTTTCTTCTGGCGTAGGTGGTCATTGTTCGCACGCACTGCTGACAGGCCGTTATCACTGCCTGTGCCCCGGTCGCCGTAATTTCTTTCATTTTGTTTCCAGCGATATCCGCGGACAGGTTGGCGTCGATCATCTCCAGGTTGCCGCCGCCACCGCAGCAACTGCAATTCTCTCTATTGTTGGACAATTCGATCAATCGTATCCCGGGAACGGTTCGTATGATATCCCGCGGGGCGTCATAGGTCCCTGTACCCCTCCCAAGATCGCAAGGGTCATGGTAGGTAACCGTTAAATCTAACTCCTTGAGTGCAAGTCGCCCCCCTACGAGCAACCCGTGTAGAAATTCGGTGACATGGGCGATTTCAAATTCCCGCGGGTAGTGCTCCCGCCACATACGGTAACAGGAGGGACAGGCAAAGACCACCTGCTTCGCCCCTTTGGCCTTTACCGCATCAACATTGTTTGCCACCAAGCCATTGAGCTGTCCACCCAGCCCGGCGCCGAGCAGAGGGAATCCGCAGCACCACTCATCTTCTCCCAGGAGGGTGAAATCAACCTTGGCGGCATCTAGGATTTTTGCCAGGGCCAAGGGAATCTGCTGGGCCAGCGGGAAAAAAGAGGACACGCAGCCGGTGAAATAGACGATCTCGGCCCGCTCCTTCACATAGCCGTGATCCGGCGCATCGGGCATATCTTCCACCCATTCGGCCCGTTCTTCATTGTCTTCTCCAAAGACATTGTGGCTTTCATCCAAATTTTCCAGGATCATATCAATTTCCCCCGGATACGCATCCGATTCCACCAGGTCCCGGCGAATAGAATGCCACAGATGTGTCAGGTCCAGCCCCACCGGGCAAATCTGGCGGCAATTTCCGCACAAGGTACAGCGAAAAACCGTAGCGCTGAAAGCGTGCAGCTCTTCTGATGTCGGCTCCTTGATAAAACCAAGTTTGCGCCAAAGCGCTGTTCGCCTTTTGACCATCCGGCCAAGTGTCTTGAGACGATAGAGTGCCGACAACTTACCGTCAAGGCTGCTCGCAACCGCCGGGCACGCTTCGGCGCAAGCCTGACAGCTCGTGCAAGCCTGTATCTGTAGAAGCTGCCTGAAACTGTAGTTTCTGTTTGACATTTTCAATTGGAATTCCCTGCTGCTTGTTTAAAATCCCGGCATATCGGGAGAGCGTGGGATGAATTCAAACTTTAGCCCTATAGGCTAGAAGCAGCTAAATCTTCTGTTTGAGATCGACAACGCCGCGTTGCATAAAATCGTTTCGCGATTTTATTCCTGCTTATATTTCTCAATATCTTCCAAAACCCATTTTTCGATATCTGCAGGGTCATGGAGCAGCTTGTTCAACTCGCCCATGTCGGCCGGTTTGATCTTGAACATCCACCCCTGGCCATAGCAATCCTGGTTGATGAGTGATGGCTCGGATTCCAGTGCTTCATTGCCTTCGATCAGCTCACCATTGACCGGTGCATAGACCTTTCCCAGCCATTTACCCGATTCCACCTGGGCAAATTTTTTGCCCACCTTCAACTTCTTGCCTTCAAAGGGAATCTGTACAAAAACAATATCGCCGGCCATTTGCTGGGCAAAATCATCCATTCCCATGACCAGCATGTCGCCCTCGATTCTTACCCAGTAATGGTTTTTTTCATAGTACAGATCTTCCGGCAGGCTGTATTTATCAATTTTCATGCAATCCTTCCTCCGCGTTAATGGTTCTGTTGAACCGCTGATCGCGCATCGGCCATCAGAACCACCGGTGCCGTGATAATATGAATCATGCGAGTAAATGGAATCAGCGCTCCAAAAGTGCCTGCTAAAACCGCATGAACATACCATACATAGCCGTAAATATTCGTTATCCCGGTCATACCATTTACCAGCAGGCTCACACCATAGCCCATGAAAGCATAGTGCGCGCCGCCGGGCCACCCGGTCATGGCAATCCGCAGGCCTTCCAACAGAAACCCAACCAAGGCAATGAGGCCAAGCAACGCCGTCATGGCCAGGCCCGGTGCCGGTAGATGGGTCACCATTCCTCGTCCCTTTTTAGAACGAAGAAGTGCCGCCGTAGCTCCCGTAAGAATCATCAGGCCGGTCAAATCGAAAAGCAGCGCTCGAAACGGATGGTTTTTATCCAGCATGGCACCGGCCAACTCGGTTTCGGGAAGAAACAGTGACAGGCCGAGCGCCATCATCCCGAAAGCCAGCCGAATCAGGATTGGATAATAGATCAGGGCGTGGATGACCCATCGGGATGGAGACAAACGGTAAAGCCGTTTGATGAAAAGCACGTCTGTGACCATTGCAACCATCAAGGGCCGTAAGCCGCTTCGACACCTGTGGCCGCTCGATTCGCTTTTGGCTCCCGAGAGCCAAATAACGCCAAGGCCGCTCATACCCACGGCAAAGATCAACAAAGAGAAAACGGTGACCCGGTCTCCGATGGAAAACGTGGCCACATGACAGGGCATGCACAGAATGCCTTTCGCAGGCAGTATCATGGAGGACGCCCCCAAGTCATTCCCCTTGAAATGACAGTTTCGACAGAGGGCATCGCCTTTTTCTAAAACCATTTGGTGGGGCAGCGGGTTTTGCCCTGCAAGCATCTTCCCGCCGAAGATCACCTCTCCCGATGCAGGGTCCACAACCGCAATGCCGTCTCTCTGATGGCACGCCGTACACGCCACCCGCGTGTGAGCGTCATGGATCACCTTTTCATCATGAGGCGCATGGCATTGACGGCAATCCACCAGGGGTAGATCTTCATGCTCCTCAGCAGCCGCCTTTTCATGGCATTC
>JBDLJD010000266.1:0-4305 GCA_039714495.1 Thermodesulfobacteriota bacterium | reverse complement strand
TAAGGAGAAGACCATGTCCTCACATAAAGATCCGGCCACGGGAGAAGGCCTCAGCAAGGTGGTCAAGGAAGCCAAACGTCTAAGGGAAGATCGTGAAAAAGGCTACCGCGAAAAAGCCCTCAAAATGTACCCCTGGGTCTGCGGGAGGTGCGGACGCGAATTTTCAGGTAAAAATCTGCGCATGCTCACAGTACATCACCGGGACCACAACCATGATTACAATCCGCCGGATGGCAGCAACTGGGAACTGCTTTGCCTCTACTGCCACGACAACGAGCACTCAAGACACATCGAGGAAGCTGAATATGGCAGCTCGGATGGGAACAGCAGCGAAGACACCGGCGATACGCACAAGCCCTTTGCCGACCTCGCTGCGCTGCTGAAAAAGAAGCAACATGGAAAAAACTGAAAAAAGCCGCACCCAGAAGAAAAAAGAAGCCCATATGCTTCAGAAATTGGGTGAGCAGCTGCTGTCCCTTACCAATGAGCAGCTCAACGCCATCGACCTACCGGGTGAACTGCGGGAGGCCGTTTGGGAAGCCCGGGAAATGACCAGCCACGGTGCCAGACGCCGCCAAATCAAATACGTCGGCGCCCTTGTCCGGGAGATCGACCCCCAGCCGATCATGGACGCCCTTGCCAATATACAGTATGGGGACTTCCAAAAGGCTGCCATCTTCAAACAGGTGGAAAAGTGGCGGGACGACCTCCGGGAAGGCAACACGGCACTCATTGAGGAAATTCTGGGAAATTGCCCGTCGGCCCAGCGACAACGCCTGGCCCAGCTTACCCGCAATGCCCAGACCGAATACAAAAACAAATCCGGGGTAAAAGCTTCGAGAACCCTTTTTCGCTATTTAAGAAAAGTATCTGAATAAACTATGCAGCCTTTCGCATGCATAAAAATAGGGGACGTATATGATTTTATTCCTTTTAAGAACCATCGCCTCAAAAGGAATAAAATCATATACGTCCCCTAAGTTCCCTAAATTTGGTGGTTATCGTACTATTCACTCAAGATTCGTCCCAGTGGACCTCTTGCTTGCATAGACAATGGCGCCGATGATAACCATCCCTCCTATGATTTCCCTGGATGATGGAACTTCCTGCAGCAGCACCAAGGCGAATAGAATCCCATAAACCGGTTCCAGGCAGGCAATTATACTGGCCAACTGGGCTGTTACGACCCGCATTCCCCTGATGAACAGCGCGTGTGCCAAGGCGGTGAAAACGACCCCGAGCAGGATCAGGCCGCCCCAATTCCCGGTGGTCAGCGACAAAACCGCGGACCCCACAAAGGGGAGTAGGATCAGGCAGGCAACCACATCCTGGAACAGGGTAACCACCAGAGCAGAGTAGCTGGCAACGTACTTGCGGTTCATGATGGAGAGAACCGCAAAGGTAAAACCGGAAAAAGTCCCCCAGATAACGCCAAGGGTGAGGTTGTTGGACAGGTCAAACTCAGGCACCACCAGAACGAGACCGCCGCATACGACCACGGCAATGACGATATCCATGGCATGCAAGCGTTCATTTAAAACGAGCGGTTCCAGGAAGGTTACAAAAATGGGAAATGACGAAAAGGTCAAAAGGGCGATAGCCACGGTGGAAATCTGGATGGAATGAAAAAATGACACCCAGTGCAGCGCGAGAACCGCCCCCATGCAGACAAATCCCAGGAGGTCCTTTTTGCGCTTCAGGCGCACGTCCGTTTTCAGAATTGCCAACACCAGCATAAGGGCGATACTAGCAAACAGTGTTCTGCCAAATACGATCATCGCCGGCGGCAGCTGTAAAAATTTGCCGAACAGTCCGGCCATACCGAACAGCATGACCGCAATATGAATGGATATCAGTTCACAGTGTCGGTTCTTAATGGTCCTTCTCCTTGATAGATATTCATCAGGATTAAGATTCGGCTAGTCAATATTATGATTACTATTTATTCCTAAGGAACAGTTGCTTTCATGCAGTCAGCGTCTTCCGATTGAATAATAAATAAAAATCTTTGTGTTCTTTGTGCCTTTGTGGTGCAATTTATTTTTTGCAAATTAGCGTCGCCTCGGTTTCGAAAAAACGATTCACCAGGTCCAGATACTGATCGGGCCGGGTCGATTTTTTCATCTTTTTCAAGGTTCTGTCAAACGGCTCAAAGGAAAGCGCGAGATAGCGCCACACCCCCTTCATCTTTTTCAAAAGGTGGGAAGGTCCTTTCAGCCTTGCCGCGTAGGCATGGAAAAGGGCTTCGTGAAACTGCTGCAGCCTCTGGATTTTTCCCTCTATCCGATCCTGCCCGTTTTTAATGGTATCCGGCAGAAAAGGGTCGGCCAGAAAGCCCCTGCCGATCATCCATCGGTCTATATCAACAAAGCTACGGGAAACATGCTGAAAATCTGCAAGGGTGCGTATATCCCCGTTGTACACAACCGTGTGTTTGGTGTACGACAGACACGCTTCAAAGGCTGCGAGATCCACTCCCCCCTCGTAGGCCTGCCGCCCTGTTCTGGGATGGATGATCACCTCCTCAAGGGGGTAGCGGTTCAGCACCGGCAGCAGCCTGAAGATGTCTGCAGGGGTCTCCCACCCCAACCTTACTTTCACTGAGAGTCTCCCCTTCATGGCCGTAAGCGCATCTTCGAGGAAGGCGTCGATTCTATTGGTATGCGGCAGCAGGCCGGATCCCCGCTTTTTGGAAGCCACCATGGGTGAAGGGCAGCCCAGATTCCAGTTGACGGTGTCGTAGCCCATATCGTAGAGATAGTTGGCCATTGCCGCAAAATCCGAGGCAACCTTGCTGAGTATCTGGGGCACCACTGTCAGGCGGGTGTTGTTTTCAGGCCAGGCATCCCGGACGTGCCTGCGCCGCACAGGGCAATCCCTTTTGCTGGCGATAAAAGGGGTAATAGCCAGGTCGAAACCGTGGAAGTGCTCAGCAAACACTTGCCGGAACACGCAGTCTGTAAACCCCTTCATGGGGGCCATGTAGAGCTGATGTGAGTGGCTGGACGACTCGATTGACATAATTAACAGGTTATTAATCGTTGGTTGCTATCTATTTAATAATGAATCACGAAAACACGAAATCTAAAAGTACGAAAATTTGAGTAATCATTTGGTGTTTCATTCTTTCGTGATTTCGTGATGAAAAATATTTTCTTCTACCAACCATCACCATGAGCAAGTACGCTTAATGAGGTTTCTTTTCATAGAATCGTTTTTCCAGGGATCGCACCGGCTCTTTGCCGAAGGGCTTGCCGCATGCTCGTCCCATGAAATCGACATTTTGTCAATGCCCGGGGAGAACTGGCGCTGGCGCATGCTCGGCGCGGCCCTGCATGCGGTTGAGGCCATTCCTTCCCTGGAACCGTATGACGGGGTCATCGTCAGCGACCTGTTCAATCTGAGCGATTTCAAGGCACTGGTTGGCCAACCCTGCCCGCCGGTGATGGTTTATTTTCACGAAAATCAGATCACTTATCCCCAGCCGCCGGGTGACAAGGGCGCGTTTCAACTCGGCATCATCAACATATCCACGGCCCTGGCTGCCGATCAGGTGCTCTTCAATTCCCGTTTCCACCGGGATGCCTTTCTAAAGGCCGTCCCGGCGTTTCTCGCACGGGGGCGCGACTGCAGACCCAAAAACATTGCTGAAAAGATTCAGGCAAAATCAGATGTGCTCTACCCCGGCATTACCCTGGATAAAGCAATGACGCCGCAAGCGCAAAAGCCGGCCGGGCCGCCCCTGATTATCTGGAACCACCGCTGGGGGTATGACAAGAACTGTGAAACGTTTATAGAGGCCATCCAAGCCCTGGAAGCCGGGGGGCTTGATTTCCGCCTGGCCCTCATGGGGGAAAACTTCGGCAAAATACCAGAAGCCTTTGAAAAGGCGCGGCATACGTTCAAAACCAAAATCCTGCAGTATGGCTACGTAAAAGATCGGCGGGAATATGAAAGCTGGCTACAGAAGGGAGCCATCATGGTCAGCACGGCCATTCAGGAAAATTACGGCATGTCAGTAGTGGAGGCCATGATCATGGGCTGCGCCCCGCTTTTGCCGAACCGCCTGGCCTACCCTGAAATACTGCCAAAAGCCTATCATGACCTTTTTTTATACAAGCATACCTACGACCTCGTGGAAAAACTGACAGACCTTGTGGCCGATTTCCAGCGTTTTGAATCCGCTGTTGACCGGTTGTCCAGAAAAATGAGATCATGCCTGTGGCCGAATGTGGCGGCAGCCTATGACGAGGCCCTGGCACAACTGGCATCCCGGGAGATCTGCAGTAGGGAGTAAGTAGTAAG
>JBDLJD010000265.1:0-4322 GCA_039714495.1 Thermodesulfobacteriota bacterium | reverse complement strand
GGTTTTGTTTTTTTCCACTGGGTTTTACTCCGGCTATATTCCGTTTGCGCCGGGAACGTTTGGGACCTTGACGGCCCTGCCGCTGTGCTATCTTTTATCGTTTTGCTCCCCGGTGGCCGGAATGGTTATGATCGCAGCCGTCATTGTGCTGGCTGTATGGCTGGCAGGCGCAAGTGAAAAACTGCTGGGCAGAAAAGACCCCGGCTGCATTGTCATCGATGAGATAGCAGGGATGCTGGTCACCATGGCAGGCCTTCCGTTCACTTTTTTTACGGCTGTCACGGGATTTGTTCTCTTCAGAATATTGGATATTGTAAAACCGTTTCCCATCCGCACACTGGAACGGAAAATACCAGGTGGTACCGGCATTGTAATCGATGATGTCGTGGCCGGAATTATCGCAAATATTACTTTAAGGATCATACTGTATATTGTTGGAATATAAATAAAAATGGGTATAGGGTAAAAGGTGTAAGGTGTAAGGTGTAAGATCATAGGTATAGGGTATTTAAGGTATAAGGCTAAAGGTATTAACGATAAGGAAACCAATGGCAAATAAAAAAAATAAACCTGCTCCCATCGAACCTGGGGAACCCAAAGCAAAGAACAAGAAAAGCGGACTGCGGGAAAATATCGAAGCGATCGTCATTGCTGTGGTTCTGGCTCTTTTTATTCGCACCTTCGTGGTTCAGGCCTTTAAAATACCTTCGGGTTCCATGAAAGAGACCCTGCAGATCGGCGACCACATCCTGGTCAACAAGTTCATCTACGGCGTCAAAATACCTATCGCGGGGGCAACCCTGATCCCCATTAAAAAGCCGCAGCGGGATGACATTGTCGTGTTTAAGTACCCGGAGAACCCCAAACTGGATTTTATCAAGCGCGTTGTCGGGGTGGAAGGGGATGTCATTGAAATCCGGGACAAACGCCTTTATGTCAACCATGAACCCTATGATCGCAATTACGCCGTGTTTAAAGATTCTTATGTATTCCCGGGCGGTTTCAATAAGCGGGATAATTTCGGCCCCATCACCGTGGCCAAGGACTCCCTTTTTGTGATGGGGGACAACCGGGACAACAGCAAGGACAGTCGATTCTGGGGATTCGTCAACCTCAACGCCGTGAAAGGCAAGGCCTTTATGATTTACTGGTCCTGGAACAAAGAAAATTCAGGGTCTGTTTTCAATTACGTCAGATGGGGGCGCATCTGCGATATCCTTCGGTAAGTGTTAACGGGTGCCTATATTCTCTGTTATCTCAGTGCCATTGTTGTTCATTTCAAGGCAAAATTAAGTTAGGTGTACGGTATAAGGTATAAGGTATAAGGTAAAAGGTTTAAGGTAAGTGATTGAAAATAAGTTGGGGGGCGGTAGTAATTTTCAATACGCGCAAGGCTACTTACCCACAGTGGACCAGAGACTCGCAACCCGTAACACTCCTTATACCTTGCACCGTATACCTTAGACCGCGTATTCGCACCTTTCATCCTGGGCAGGATTCTTCAAAGAAATCCTGTTTATCTTGTCAAAGCGAATAGGAGGTAAATTGGACTTGCTTCTCAAAGGCGGCCACGTAATGGATCCGGACCGTCATGACGGGATCATGGACATCCTGGTCCGGGACGGCATCATCGCCAATATCGATTCCCACGTAACAACTACGGAACCATCCGGCAAACCCGTTGAAAATATTAATGTTATCGATTGCAGCGGCTGCGTGGTGTCACCTGGCTTCATAGACATTCACGTCCATTTCCGCGAGCCGGGTTTCGAACACAAAGAAACCATTGCCAGCGGGTGCCGGGCAGCGGCGCACGGGGGATTCACAGCGGTCTGCACCATGCCCAACACCCTTCCGGCCAATGACGATCCCACGGTCACTGAATTCATCCTGAACAAGACCAGGGAGGCCGACCTGGTGCGCGTCTATCCCGCGGCAGCGGTCAGTCGAAGCCTTTCTGGTAAAGAAATGTGTGATTTCAAAGCGTTGCAGGATGCCGGGGCCGTGGCGGTAACCGATGACGGCATGCCGGTGGCAGGCAGTCGCATGATGCGTGAGGCTTTGGAAAAAGCGGGTGGACTCGGTATGCCGGTGATGTCGCACAGCGAGGATCTTGAACTGGCCCGCGGCGGGAGCATGAACGAGGGCAGGGTTGCCCTGGAGTTGGGGTACAAGGGTATTCCCAATGCGGCCGAGAGTATCATGGTCATGCGGGACATTGCCCTGTGTGAACTAACAGGGATGCCTTTGCACCTCGCCCATGTGAGCACCAGGCAATCCGTTCAGGCCATACGGGATGCCAAGAAACGCGGGATAAAGGTCACGGCGGAAACAGCCCCGCATTATTTTTCCCTGACCGACGATGCCGTGCGGGACTGCGGGGCCAATGCCAAGATGAATCCGCCATTGCGTCGTGCTGACGACAAAGACGCAATTGTTGAAGGATTACAGGATAATACACTTGACGCTATCGCCACAGACCATGCGCCTCACAGCGAAACGGAAAAAAACATGGCTTTTGAAAAAACGCCTAACGGCATCATCGGGCTGGAAACGGCCATTTCAATGAGCCTGGCCCTGGTTCACAAGGGCCTGCTCTCCATGATGGACCTCATCCGCAAAATGTCCACGCAGCCTGCAAAGATTATCAATGTGTACAATGGGTTGAAAGTCGGCATGCCTGCTGATATCACAGTAATAGATCCGGACCTGCCCCATGTGATCGATGCGGGAAAATTTCAGTCCAAAAGCCGCAACACCCCCTTTCACGGCTGGAAAACCAAAGGCCGGGCAGTGATGACCATCGTGGGGGGGAGGGTTGTGTATAGTAGGAGATAGGTATAAGGTGTAAGGTATACGGTGTAAGGCGATCAGCCTGAGGTCAGAAGTCGAAAAGCCTTTAACCGCAAGATGCAAAGGTCGCATAGATTTTTTCACATTAATCAATTGTTAATATTTAATGGATAATGAGGAGTAGGGCTTTCAGCCAGAGCGTAACGGTTTGACCTTATACCTTATACCGTTTACCTTAAACCCAACTCCGTTGGAGTAGCAGCTATGACAAACGAAAAAAGCCACATTCTGGTTGTTGATGACGAGCTCAGCATGCGTGAGCTGCTTGAAATGATGTTGAAAAAAGAGGGCTATCGTGTTTCCTGCGCAGAGAGCGGCACCAAGGCCGTTAATTTCCTGAAACAAGAAAAGGTTGATCTCCTGCTTTGTGACATCCGCCTTGGAGACATCAGCGGGATCGACGTCCTCAAGACCGCCAGGGAGGAAAATCCTCATGCGGTTGTCATCATGATTTCAGCCTTTTCTTCTGCAGAAAACGCCGTGGAAGCCATGAATGCAGGCGCCTATGATTACGTTCCCAAACCCTTTGACAATGCAGAGCTGAAACTCACCATTCAGAATGCCCTGGATCTCAATACCGCCCAGCAGGAGAAAAGGGATCTGGACGGTGAAACGGTCTCCAGGGATCTCCATTTCGGCAAGATCGTGGGCAATAGTCCCCGCATGATGTACATCTACGACATGGTCCGCCAGGTGGCCAATACCCGGACCAATGTGCTCGTCACCGGAGAGAGCGGCACTGGCAAGGAGCTTATCGCCCGGGCCATTCACGAACAGAGCGACCGCAAAGACAAGCCCTTTGTGATTATCAACTGTGGGGGAATACCTGAAACCCTAATGGAAAGTGAGTTTTTCGGGCATAAAAAAGGCTCTTTTACAGGCGCCTCCCAGGATAAAAAGGGATTGCTGGAAACCGCCCACCAGGGCACGGTGTTTCTGGACGAGATCGGCGAGATCAACCAGCAGTTTCAGGTCAAGCTCCTGCGGGCTGTCCAGGAAAAATCCTTCAAGGCCGTGGGCGACACCAGGGATATATCCGTGGATATCCGCATTATCACGGCCACCAACCGCAACCTGACCCAGGAGGTCATCAGCGGGCGGTTCCGTGAAGATCTCTTTTACCGCCTCAATGTCATCGAAATCAAGATTCCACCCTTGCGGGAACGTAAATCAGACATCCAACTGCTAGCCCAGCATTTTCTGGACAAGTATTCAAATGAGATGGGCAAAAAGGTAACCAAGATATCGTCTTATGCCATCGAGCTCCTGCGAAAGTATGATTTTCCAGGAAATATCCGTGAGTTGGAGAACCTGTTGGAAAGAAGTGTGGCCCTCACCAGCACCAATATCCTGCTGCCCGACAGCCTGGCGCTTTCGGTCAATAAAAAGCGCTGGATCGAAGGGGTAAAGGATCGGCGTTTCGATTTGGACGAAATTGCCCACGGCGTGGCCCTGGACAGCATCCTGGC
>JBDLJD010000264.1:0-4399 GCA_039714495.1 Thermodesulfobacteriota bacterium | reverse complement strand
TACCCTATGCCCATGTTGCCGACCGTTTGGTCTGCGCCGCCCGGACAGGACAGCGAACCGACGATAACCACAGCGGCATCACGCTGTTTGTGGTGGATACCGGGCAGCCCGGGATTTCCATCGAGCCGTTGATCACCATGGCCGGCGACAAGCAAAGCGCGGTCAATTTTAAAAACGTGCGGGTTTCAAAGGACAACCTCCTGGGGCAACTGGATCAGGGATGGGGGGTGCTTAAAAAAGTACTGCTCATGGCAGCCGTGGCCAAGTGCGCAGAAATGATCGGTGGTGCGCAGAAGGCCATGGACATGGCAGTGCCCTATGCCAAAGGCCGGGAGCAGTTCGGCCGCCCGGTGGGCGCCTTCCAGGCAGTTCAACACCACTGTGCCAACATGCTGACCTATAGCGACACGCTGAAGTTCATGGCTTATCAGGCAGCCTGGCGCATCAGCGAGCGTCTGCCCTTTGAAAAGGAGGCATCCATGTGCAAAGCCTGGGGCAGCGATGCTTATCGCAGGTTGGTTGCCCTGGCCCATCAGGTGGTCGGTGGCATGGGGTTTATGGAGGAGTATGATTTGCAACTGTACTTTAAGCATGCCAAAGCCGCAGAACAGATGCTCGGGGACGCTGATTTTCACCGGGAATTGGTCGCACAGGAAATGCAGATGTAGAGCCCTGAGGACGGAATCCAAAAGCCGAGAGCAATCAGAATAAATTAAAAACAGGTTCTTGAACCACAAAGACACAAAGATCACAATGAATATACTTTTAGAGACAAAGCACCAAAGAAACAAAGTACCTGAGTAGTGAACTTCCGCTTTGATTCTCTGTTTCTTTATCACTTTGTATCTATTCAATCTTGGCGTCTTGAGCAAAGCGGGCGGTAAATTTGAATGTAATACGGAGGTTATTTATGCAACCCATTAACTATGTTTCCTGCCTTGACAACATGTATCAGAGCCAGGGATTCCCTGCCTATCGATGGTCAAAGTTCGATTCCAGCCCCTGGACATTGTTTGACAAACCTTTGGATCAAGCACGCATTGCGCTGATCAGCTCTGCCGGCATATTCAAAGATGATCAGGCACCGTTCGACCCCTGGGCCGTTAATGACCTCAGCTATCGGGAAATTCCCATTGAAACCCCTTTTGAGCAACTGCAGCTGCACCACAATTACTTTGACCACCGGGATGCTGTTACGGATTTGAACTGTGTTTTTCCGGTTCACCGACTCCAGGAACTCGCCCAATCCGAATTCATTGGCAGCGTCGCCCCCCAGGCAATTACATTGGGCATGGGCCGCCTGTATAAGCGTACGGCATTGCAGGAACAAACCACTCCTGAATTAATTGAACTCATCCGCAAACAAAATGCAGATGCTGTTCTACTGGTAGCCGCCTGACCGCTGGATCATCAGTCGGTCGGACTGATCGCACGGACCATTGAGGAAGCCGGCATACCAACTGTCTATCTGGGATCCTGTCGGGACATGATGGAAAGGGTCAAAGCACCCAGAAATGTGTTTGTCAATTTTCCCCTGGGGCGGCAATGCGGCAAACCCAATGACAGAAACATGCAGACAAACATTTTAAAAGCCGCCCTCGAGTATCTGAAAAATGCCAAAACCCCCGGGGAATTCGCGGACCTGCCCTTTCAGTGGAATCAACCTTTTGATTGGGATTGCTACTTAAAAGACGTCCAAGAAATGCTCAAGTCCGAGAGTGCAGAAGCACAGGAGTGGAAACCCTAGACCGGGAGGTCGGAGGTCTGAGATCAGAAGGTAAGAACGTGAGAACCTTGGATGTATATGAAATAATATGGGGGTAGCGCATTTAATAGGAGGGGAAATGAAGGGTTCTCAGAGGTACAGGCCCATCCGTTTATTCCGGGATCACTCAGCAGGATTACGGGTAATAAATCTTAAAAAGCAAGAGGCAAGAGAAATAATAAGTTCGAAGCTTAACCAAACCCCACCAAAATGAGTCCCACAAATATCATGGCAATGCCTAAAATTTTAGGCAGATGCCTGGATTCCTTGAGAAGCAGGATACCGAATATCGCGCCCAGGGGAATGCTGAGCTGGCGGAAGACTGCCACGTACCCGATATTTGTAACATAATTCATGGAAGTGAGCACAAGGCCGTACGTCACATAAATTCCCATTCCCGTTAAAACGGCCGGGCCTTTGAACTCATGCAGGACAACCCTGAGGTCCTTCCTTTCAGAGGGACTTATGAACACTAGAACTCCTTTCCATATGGAAGAGGTGATTGCCTCCAGCACCATATAAACCAGGGTTGCGCTTATCGGGCTGAAAAAGCCGCCTGTTCGCTCCCTGAGGTGTCTTAACGCCTCATGGTCGATGATGGTGTATCCTGAAATGAACATGGCAGCCAAGAAGGCCAGCAGGCAGGAAAGATTGATGAACTTTTTAATACTGAGCGTCTTCATGGACGAAAGGGGTAAGAGAATACATCCGGTTACTACAAAGAACATGCCAATAAAGTAGGGCCATCCTGGGACTTCATCTCTGCCGATGATGATTGCACCTGCGGTTACCATCACCACAGGCAAGGAACGGGCGATCGGATAGGCTATGGAGAGATCTCCGTATCGATAAGCCCCTGCCAACATGGCCATATAGACAGCCAGACAGAAACCGGAAATAGTTACATAACCCCACACAGCTGATGGGACCATTCCAAGATAGGAACGAAAATAAAACAGAACCGGCAGGACGCACAAGGTCCCGAAAAGATTGGCCACCAGATAAAAGGAGAGGGTCGGGTGCTCCCGCTTACTGATAAAATTCCATCCGGCATGCGTTAGGGCGGATAAAAGCAAAAGAATAATGGCAATGGAAGACATAACAACCTAGAGTGTTTAACGCTTCTGCGTACGGCTGTAATAGAGGGCTGCCAACCAGGCACCCAGCCCGCCGATGCCCAGAATGCTGAAGGCCCACCCCCAGCTGGTGTAGACACCGTATTCAACAACCCCCGGATTGGTCAAATCCAGAACCGCGCCCAGCACCACCGGTGATATGGCGCCGGCGCTGAAACCCAACATGGAGCGCAGCCCGAATGCCGCCCCCATATAGGATACACTCACCGATTCCGTAAGCGAAGTCGATAAGATGGGCGAATCCCCCAGCCCTGAGAACGAGTACACCATTCCTACCAGGAAAACAATGGTCAGGGGCAGACCCAAGGTCCAGCCAAAGGAAAAGGAACACAAGGTGCTGACACCAGCCAACCCCACCAACAAAGGGGCTCTTCCCAGCCGGTCTGAAAGCCATCCCATGCTGAAAGATGCTACTAAACCGGTCACATGAAAACCGGCCGCAAGATACACGCCTATGCCTGCTGCCTGAATCCCTTCATATCCGGCAGTCATAAAGACGACTGCCAGGAAAGCTGGGGTCCAGGCCCACATACCCAAAAGCTCCCAGCTGTGTCCGGTGTACCCGCCGATCAGTGCCATAACCGGGCGGTTCCGCAAAACTTCGCGGCTGAAACGCTGCCCCGCTGTGCGCGCAGGTCTGCCCACAATTGTCCGACGGAGCGTTAACCACGCCAATATTGCCCCCATGGCAGGGCCCGAGCACGTAACCCAAAAAGCGAGCCGGTAACCTCCTACAGGTATGGCAGCTCCACTAAACATCAGCGAGAGAGCATACCCCAAAGAGGTGCTGGCAATGAAAAAGCCCATGGCCCTGCCACGCTTTTCTATTGGATAACGGTGGGCCAGGATGATGAGGCCAGTGGTGTAGTTGCCGCCCATGGAGAGGGCGACCAGCATGTACAGCACCAGTCCTGAGACATAATTCCGTGCCCCACCGGCAAACAACAACGCAAAAATAGCACAGGCTGTCATGGATCCCAGATAAAGCTTTTTAGGAGAAAGCCGGTCTGCCAGGAAGGAGAAAACAATCAAGAATGTATGAGATTATCATAACCATTTTGAATATTTCGGGAATACTGAAATTGAAAGAATACACAAAAAAGGTGAAAATACTATACGGCATGACTGGATTATTTTTGACACTGTTGATGAAGCGATGGAATTTTTCAATGATCGGTGCGGTGAGTTCGTTGGCTATTATACCTGGGGGGGTATTCCCGTCACTGAATAATAATGGTCGTTACACTATTAAGGAGACATTGAAGTCCATTATATGAGATCAAGCAGCCAATGAATTGATCAGTGCCTGCACGGCCTTCGTGAGGAGGCTGTTTTTCCTGCGAATAAAAACGGTTGAAGCCTGACCATATTCTTCAGAAATGGCGTGGGTTCGAATCGTTTTTTTCCGTTGGAGCTTTTCAACAACCGAAATTGGGAATAGTGTTACACCCATGCCAGAAGCAACAAATCCCAGTATTCCTTCCAAGGTCCCTAATTC
>JBDLJD010000263.1:0-4476 GCA_039714495.1 Thermodesulfobacteriota bacterium | reverse complement strand
TTTGGATTTGGTATTTGTTTAGAGTTTGGTGAATTAGAATTTAGTATTTTTTACATCCAACCCGGTGAATCCGGAACCAAGATCCTATGCAAACATGATACGATTTCAATAAATAGGCACTAAAAGCATGCCTGGGAGAAGCAGATGGTAAACATGCCCAAAATATTTAAAAATGACAGCGACTTTTCCGGCACAGAACTGCTCCCTTTGCTGCCGCTGAGGGACATTGTGGTTTTTCCCCACATGGTCGCGCCCCTATTTGTCGGTCGGGACAAATCGGTGAGCGCCCTTTCAAATGCCATGAGTAATGATAAACGGGTATTTCTGTCTACACAGAAAAAAGCAGACACCGACAATCCCAACGAAAAGGATATTGCGCCCATCGGCGTCATTGGTAATGTGCTGCAGCTTCTGCGTCTGCCCGACGGTACGGTCAAGGCCCTGGTGGAAGGCAAGCAGAGAGCCCGGATCACCCGTTTCATCAGGCAGGATGAATTTTTCCAGGTGGAGGTCGAGGAACTGGCGGAGCCCCAAGAACCGGAGGCGGAAATCCTAGCGCTGGAGCGGGCCGTTGAAGAAAATTTCGAAGAATATGCCAGGCTCAACAAGAATATCTCCAAGGAGCTGTCGAGCAATATAGCTGCCATATCCAATCCGTCCCAGCTTGCCGATACGGTGGCGGCCCATTTCTCGTTCAAGATAGAAGACAAGCAGCGTCTGCTGAACAGTGTGTCGCTGGCGGACAGGCTCTCCCTGCTGGTTACCTTGACGAAGGTCGAGATAGAAGTCTTTCAGATGGACCAGCGGATCAAGGGCCGGGTCAAAAAGCAGATGGAGCAAACCCAGAAAAACTACTATCTGAACGAGCAGATGCGGGCCATTAAAAAGGAGATGGGTGCGGAAGAGGATCCAAGTGACGAGCTCAATGAATTGGAAAAACGGATCAAGCGCAAGCGGATGTCCAAAGAAGCTGCCGGCAAGGTACGTCAGGAGTTCCGCAAGCTCAAGCTAATGACGCCCATGTCCGCCGAAGCAACGGTTGTCCGCAATTACATTGACTGGCTCATCAGCCTGCCGTGGTTCAGACGCAGCAAGGTCAACAACGACATCGAGCAGGCCGAAGTGATATTGAATGAAGATCATTATGGACTGGCCAAGCCAAAGGAGCGCATTCTGGAATACCTGGCGGTCCAGACCCTGGTCAAAAAAATAAGGGGCCCGATTCTTTGTTTAGTAGGCCCTCCCGGCGTAGGGAAGACATCGCTGGCCAAGTCCGTGTCCAGGGCGACGGGCAGAAAGTTTGTGAGGCTTTCCCTGGGAGGTGTCAGGGATGAAGCCGAAATCCGCGGGCATCGGCGGACCTATATAGGCGCTATGCCCGGCAAGATCATTCAGTCCCTGAAGAAGGTCGGTGTGAACAACCCGGTATTCTGCCTCGATGAAGTGGATAAAATGAGCATGGACTTCAGGGGTGATCCTTCGGCTGCTCTCCTTGAAGTGTTGGATCCGGAGCAGAACTTCAGCTTCAACGACCATTATCTGGATGTGGATTACGATCTTACCGACATTCTTTTCATCACCACGGCAAATACGCTGCCGGATATTCCACTGCCCCTGCAGGACAGGATGGAGATTATTCGTCTGCCGGGTTATACGGAATACGAAAAATATCATATTGCCAAAGACTTCCTCGTTCCCAAGCAGATCAAAATAAACGGCCTGGCAGACAAGGATATCACTTTTTCAAAAAGTGCGCTTTTGACCATTGTGCAACGATATACGCGGGAGTCGGGGGTCAGGAACCTCGAAAGGGAGATTTCATCCATCTGCAGGAAGGTTGCCCGTGAAATGCTTAAAAAGGATAAGGACAAAGCGTACAAAATCACGGCCAGGTCTGTCCAGAAACTCCTCGGTCCCCCGCCGTTCAGGCACAGCCAGATAGAGGAGAAAGACCAGGTGGGCCTGGTTACCGGCCTTGCCTGGACGCAGGTTGGCGGGGAACTGCTTGCCGTGGAATCTTTGATCATGCCGGGCAAGGGCAAGAACCTCGTTACCGGCAAACTGGGTGATGTCATGAAAGAGTCTGCCCAGGCAGCTGTGAGCTATGTCCGCTCCAGGGCGAGCCAATTGATGATCGAAGAGGATTTTTACAAAAAATACGACCTGCACATCCATATCCCCGAGGGGGCCATCCCCAAGGACGGGCCTTCCGCCGGGATAACCATGTGCACAGCCATTGTATCGACCCTTACCAAACGGCCGGTTCACAGGGATATCGCCATGACCGGCGAGATCACCCTGCGCGGACGTATTTTGCCCATCGGTGGTTTGAAGGAGAAAATCCTCGCTGCGCACCGGGGGGGGATCAAGAAGGTGCTCATTCCCAAGGAAAATACGAAGGATCTGAAGGACATACCCACGGGCATATCAAAAAATATAGAAATTGTGCCGGTGGAGCACATGGATGAAGTCCTGACGCATGCCCTGATTGTCAATGAGGGGGAAAAGCTGTTTCAGAACAGCGATATGGCTTTTCAAATGGCTTCGGAAGCAAGCGAAGAGCGGGTGCCGCTCAATTAATTCCTGACGCGTGTAAAAAGATCAGTCATTTGCAGCATCGCATGTCGTATTTACGATAAATTTTATCTTGACAACAGGATTTTCAATTGGTAACCATACGTTTCTTTTGTTGTCAGGCAAGCGTCTTAAAAACGGGCGGGTAGCTCAGTTGGGAGAGCATCGGCCTTACAAGCCGAGGGTCACAGGTTCAAGCCCTGTTCCGCCTACCAAGAATGGCTGGCGCCATTCACTCATAGCAGGTAGCTTGTAGCCCGTAGCCGGCGAATTGAGCTTTGCTGTGTACGGCCGGCCGATTGCCGATGGCTTGAAAAATGAATTCATACCACTTAGCTAAGAGCTATAAGCTAAATAGCTACGTGTAAAACCGAAGGTTTTCCGGGGGCGTAGTTCAGTTCTGGTTAGAACGCCGGCCTGTCACGCCGGAGGTCGCGAGTTCGAGTCTCGTCGCTCCCGCCATAATAAAAACAGGCACTTAGAAGCAATTCTGGGTGCCTGTTCTATTTGCATAATTTTCAATACCCACCACTATACCCACCATATAGCATAAAAATGCGCTTCAATATGGCTATATCTCTGTGGATTGGCTCAACATCACGGACAGCCCTGAGGAAGCGTAACATTGCTGATAATCAGTTTCGTGGACAAGTCCATAGCTTGGGCATGGGGCAAGTCTCCATCTCTCCCCAATCGGCTTATATAACGGCCTACAACACCAAGGCTGAAAAGATGGGGATGGAATACGGAGGGAATATGGGTAATACATACAATATTGATGTTCCACATCAAATTATGTTATCAGGAACATGTCAGATTCGGTGCCGGTGGTGATAACATACATCGAAAACAGTTATTTTCACGTGCGAAAAGGCACGATGATCTCCATTTATCACCATAGGCGTTAAGACAGCTAACCCTCCTTAGCCTAATCAAAATATTTTTCTTCAATCCCAATCCTACCCTACCAAATCCAATTAACAAATATATAGTTATTCCTTTTGGCGATGCACACCCTATAAGTCTTTTCGCTAAACTGGATGATAGATTAAGCAGGCAATTGGCGTTTTATGCTAAGAGATTGGCGCAAATAGACAAGAACTAAAAATTAATTTCTACTAAGTTCCTGTGCTCAATTTAAAAAAAGGTTCAACCCAAAACACCGATAACGTGGGTGCTGCAAAACCAAACAGGGAAAAAAACCATATGTTCAAAGAGCCAGGGCGTAAATGGATATATCTTGTAACTGTTCTTTTGTTATTTCATCACGTATGCGCATATGCTGGTAAACAACTTAGTTTAGAGTGGGATCCCGTTAATGACCCGGATATCTATGGCTATCGTCTTTTCAGCCGAATGGGAGGAGAGGAATATGACTACAATAATCCTGATTGGCAAGGAGAAGACACCAATTGTTCAATTTTTATAGATGATGGGGAAGCGACATATTTTTTCGTCGTGCGCGCCTTTAACTTGGAGGGGATTGAAAGCTCTAATTCCAACGAGGTAAAATATCCTGACAATGTCAGTCGATCCCTGAGTACTGTTTCAGCCGAAAGTCATGAAGTGGGATGTTTTATTGCCGGTTTATCTTAAAAAGCTGAATGCAATTTAAACCCATGGTAAGTTTGCTATATTATATATTACCATAGATTCCCACAGATAAATCCATGGTTTCTGTCTTCGATCGCATAAAATATTTACCGTTATAATTGCCGATACCAACTTATGGCAGTTCCTTGATGTTTACAGGTTTTTTAGGATATCACCACCGACAGATATTTTAGCCCACCTGCATATTCATGTTATCAGAGGGAACGTCGATCAAACCGATTCTCCCTTTTTTGCAAAATTGTAATAAAAATGGTATCTGTACCAGCATATAAGGGTATTCCGTGGCCC
>JBDLJD010000262.1:0-4531 GCA_039714495.1 Thermodesulfobacteriota bacterium | reverse complement strand
GACATTCAAAAAGTTAAAAGAAAGAGACGAGAGCGCGCTGGTGGGGTTTGTCACGGCTGGCGACCCTGATTATTCCATATCCTTAGACATTGTCAAAGCCATGTGCACGTCAGGTCTGGATGTCCTGGAACTGGGCATCCCCTTTTCCGACCCGACGGCGGACGGGCCCGTCATCCAACGCTCTTCGGCAAGGTCCCTTCAGAACGGGATGAACCTGACGTTCGTCATGGCCATGACCCGCGAGTTGCGCAAGATGACGGATATCCCCATCATTCTGTTCAGCTACTACAACCCCATTCTGGCGTACGGACCGGTCGCTTTTTATGAAGAAGCAGTGGCTGCAGGCGCTGACGGTTTGCTGGTGGTGGACCTTCCCCCTGAGGAGTCCAATGAGATGACCGGTCTGTGGCCCGGAGAAAACCTTTCCCTGATCCGGCTGGTGGCCCCGACCACCCCCCGGGAACGCATGGCCTACATTGCCCAAACCGCGGCGGGATTTCTTTACCTGGTGTCAAAAACAGGTGTCACCGGCAGCGACGGACTGGACCTGGCAGCGGTTACGGCCAACACGGCAGCATTGAAATCCATCTCCAGCCTGCCGGTTTGCGTAGGGTTCGGCATTTCCACCCCCGAAGATGTGGCGGCCATTGCCACCTCCGCAGACGGGGTGGTGGTCGGCACCGCCTTTGAACAGATTATCGAGGACAACCTGGAAAAACCGGACTTGGTTACCATCATAGGTGATACAGTGAGGCGGCTCAAGGCGGCAACGGTATGATAGGATTCAGGGACTCCTGGACACATTTAATTCAGACTGCCTTCTGAATGGAAAAGGTTGATCAGCCTAATGTTTCTACGAAGTATGCTTTGTCCCACAAATTGAAACTTGCATCAGATCTTGTCATCAGACCGAGATCTTTAACCGCAATCGAAGATGCAGATATCTTTTTTAATTCCTGGGCTAATGTATCGACTGATTTATCGCCATCAGATTCCACATATATATGAACATGATCTGGAGCCAACCACATCAACCTGACAAAAGAATCAACCACCTCACTACAGTTTAAGAAAATCTTGCTTACAAGTTCAAATGATTCGGTAGGATTAGAAAAAAATGTCTTTCTATGGGTGACATTCCAAGCGAAATGGTATTTTATATCCATAGATATCACATCTGGGTCATTACCCAATTTTTGAGCCGCAAGTGCCCTTTGGTATTTAAGATTATCGGAGTCAAGTATTTGTTGAAGGCTTTTTGGGGGAAAGTTATCAATAGAGTCGGTGGATAATTTTGCAGCTTTTTGTAAAGATGATTTTACCAATTTAAGGGAAGGCGTAAAAGCGGAACAATTAAAATCCTGGATATTCTGCACTTGCCGATTTAAATCACATAATAGTCCTTCATGTAATCCTAAGTCTTGGCAAATATTACATTTGCTGTGAATTGTCGGTCTTGAATATTTCCTGCATTCAAGGCATTTTTTGGGTATTTCGTTTAAAAGGGGCATATTTTATTTGTGGGCGTGCAGCACCTTCAGCTTGGCGTCGATCACCTGATCATGCGAGAGGCGCAGCAGGTTTTTAAGTTTGCTCATGAGGTAGTGTTCATGCTGGTCCATCTTGCCGTCCACATAGACCACCTGCCACAGGGTTTCAATGATCTCGATCTTTTCCTGGTTGGAATAGTTCTGGTTGATCAGGCTGGCAAACTGCCACAGGTCGACACTGTCGTCCAATTCCTTTTCCGCTTCGGCGACCAGGGCGTCGGCATGCTCACCGGCCAGGCCGTATTTTTCTTTCAGGATGGAAAGGATGGCATCCATTTCTGCCTGGGTGAATTTTTCATCGATGCGGGCGAGCTCCACCAGAAGCGCGCAAGTGGCCACGCGAATGTCATGCCCCCTTGTTTCTTCATCGGACCTGCTTCCCTTACCGGTTTTTTCGAAGAACCGTTTGATACTGTTCAACATATATTTTCTCCATAAGTATTATAATAGTTCTTAAAAGGAATCCACCATTTTTATTGGGGATGTTTTCCCCTGAAACACAAAGGCATAGCCATTGTCCCTGTCTTCCATGAAGGCCGCGATTTTCATCATGCAGCGGTCCGTGAATTTGATGATATCCTCTCCATGGCGCAGGTACAGGTTGTCCTCTTTTATGCACAGTTGTCCGGGATCCAGGTTCAGGCGCTGCTTTGTGTTCAAGACAAGCACGATGTCGTCGCCCACTATCACATTGAACACGAAATAGGCGGTCTCTTCATAAGGAAAGTACACCTTTTCAAGGCAGCCGTCCCTCTCTTGGGTCAGGTAGAAGCCATGTGAATCCTTTTTGATACAGGTGTGAAAGTAGTCGATCACCTTTTTGTGCTGGAATCGTCCATGCTGGTTGTGCCAGCGGCCGTTGGCATCCAGGCGAAACACGGCGTCCTCTTTTTCAATGACGATTTCCCTGAGTTGGTCGGTCATTCAATTGCCTCTAATATTATATCGCTGTTCCCTTTGATTATACGGGAATCTGTTTAATTAATAGCATTTATGCCGCTATTATTCCATTGTCATTTCGTAGAGCAGTTCTATCTCATGTGCCCACAGGGTTTCGTCCGGTGTTTCGAGAATCAGCGGAATCTCCTCCAGGCGGGGGTCGGCCATGATGAACCGGAAGGTGTCCAGGCCCATAAGACCTTGGCCGATATTTGCATGGCGGTCCACGCGGCTGGCAAAATCCTTTTTCGAGTCGTTGAGGTGCATGCCTTTGAGGTAGTTGAACCCCACCACGGCATCGAAGGCTGCCAGGGTCTTTTGATACCCCTCTTCGGTTTTTAAATCATACCCGGCGGTAAAGGTGTGGCAGGTGTCCAGGCAAACGCCCACCCGGCTTTTATCCTCCACCTGGTCGATGATGGCGGCCAGGTGCTCAAACCGATACCCCATGTTGCTGCCCTGGCCGGCCGTGTTCTCGATCACGGCAATAACGTTCCGGGTTTTGTCCAGGGTGATGTTGATGGATTCGGCAATACGTCTTAAACACGCGTCTTCAGAAATCTTTTTGAGGTGGCTTCCCGGGTGAAAATTGAGAAGCACTAGCCCGAGCTGTTCGCAGCGCCGGAACTCGTCCAGGAACGCTGCCCGGGATTTGGCCAGCCCCTCGGCATCCGGGTGGCCCAGGTTGATGAGATAGCTGTCGTGGGGCAGTATCTGTTCAGGGCCATAGCCTTGCTTTGCACAGTTTTCTTGAAACAGCTGAATACTTTTGGGCGTCAAGGGCTTGGCTTTCCATTGGCGCTGGTTTTTAGTGAACAGGGCAAACGCCCTGGCCCCAATCCGGGCGGCATTGAGCGGGGCGTTTTGCACCCCGCCAGAAGCGCTCACGTGGGCTCCGATCTTTTTCATTTCGTATGTTCCTCCCCAGGTCCTTTTGCAACGTTGTGGTTAAGATGCCGGTATGCGGTCTATTTGTTCTTATTTTGATGGTGAATTAGCGCTGCCAGGAATGAAATATGTTTAAATTTGTGATATAGGAGTACCCAACATATACCCTTATAACGTTTGGCAAAATAACGTTCCGGAATCTAAGTTGCTATAACCAAAGTTGTGCGATTGTCGAGGTTGCCGCATATACAAGGAAGATGCTGTTTCGCTATAGTGGTCTATGCGGGATGGCATCTGACGCTGTAGATGCGGTAAGATCGGCAATCCCGAAGGGTTTCAAACTTTAAGAATAGAATTAGATGCAATCCTTTGAAAATAAATAACAATTAAATATTCTTAAAATTTGAAACGCTCAGCTTAGGTATAAGCATAAGACAACTACATCATATGGCCCTATAATTGAAAGTCAAGGTGCTGGCCAATGTTCGATAAATTGTAATTGCCGGATAAAAGGAGAATGCCATGTCCGATCACCGCTACAGTGTCGTTTATCGCGGGAAACTTTTGCCGGGTGTTGATGTCTCAGCTGTAAAATCAAAGCTCATGGCCACCTTTCCCCTCAATGAAAAACAGGTGGAGGCGATTCTGAAGGGCAAACGGGTGGTGCTCAAGAAGAATGCCGACGAGGCGACCGCCAAACGGTTGGGCATGGCGCTGAAGCGCGCCGGTATGGACATTGCGCTCACCAGGATCCCGGCTGCATCGGACTCGGAAAGCCCGGAGCCCTTTCCGACGGCACCTTCTGACGAAAAGCAAGCCGAGGCAGAATCCGCGGAGGGGAATCAGGGGGGCAGCGGCGGCGGCATGCGGGAAGACACGCTTCCCAGGGAACCGGTCAGTGTGTGGAAACCGTCCGAGATTCCCTTTGAGTTCACCGGCTCGGGAAGGGAATATTTCAAGATATGGATCGTCAATATTTTGCTCTCCATCATCACCCTGGGGATCTATTCCGCATGGGCCAAAGTCCGGCGCAAGCAGTATCTCTACGGCAACACCCGCCTGAAGGGGGCGGCGTTCGAATACCTGGCCGACCCGGTCAAGATCCTCAAGGGACGCTTATTTATCATCGGTTTTTTTGTGCTTTCTTATGCCGT
>JBDLJD010000261.1:0-4700 GCA_039714495.1 Thermodesulfobacteriota bacterium | reverse complement strand
CACATGAACCCCGAAGTAAAATCAAGAACTCCCATGAATGGCTGCTTTTAATAATCTTGTCAATCATATGGGGAGGTTCCTTTTTCTTCGTTAGAGTTGCTCTCTTGCCCTGAATCGTAAAGTATTGGGAAGGTTCATTACCGTATTAGAGATTACAAAGAAAATTATTCTTCTTTTGTAAACTGAAAAAATCCCAACATTCGACTCAAATTAGCTAATTTCCTGCGACCCACTTAGCATCCATAATTCTCGATGTAACGCCTCAACTATCTGTAGCTTGGTAGTATCTTCCAAACATATTACCCCCATCTTCCGCCGAATTGGGGGATTCCCAAAAGGCACTGCTCTTATATTTGAAGGAAATGGATTTTCCATTGCCTGTTCAGGCACAACACCAACCCCTAAACCATATGAGACCATTCGGATGATAGCGGCAAAAGTATCGGTCTGGATTTCCTCTGTTACTCTAATTTTCCTGTGCCGTACTTCGTTGTCTATGAGATGTGACACAGGAGCATCTCGCTTAAATCGTATATAAGGATGATTTTCAAGGAGTTCTTTATCTGTGTCACCTTTCAAGTCTTCTAATGCAATCACTTTAAGAGGCTCAACGGCAAATGGCATCCAACGGAGTCTCCCTTTCATCCTTGTTTTATCAGGAATAATCGCTGCATCTAAACGAACAGTCGAAACCATTGATGCTAGACCTGCTGAATCAGCCGTGTTTACGCGAATACGCAATTGTGGGTAACGAGCTCTTAGTGTCGATAAAGCTATCGGAAGTATGCCTGCAAAACTGGTCCGTATAGCACCTAAAATTAGATTTCCAGTTAGCTGGCCAGTAGTCACTATACTTGAGATATGATCATATTCTGTGACTATTTTGTGTGCTCCCTCTAAAACTGCGATACCGTGTACAGTCAATGCCGGAGGTCGAACTGTACGATCAAACACTTTGATATTTAGGTGTTCCTCGATTATTTTTATTTGTTGACTTATCGCGGACTGTGTCAGTCCTACCGCCTTTCCTGCAGCCCCAAAGGTTCCATGGTCAGCAATGGCAATAAGAGTTTTGAGGTGCCTAATATCCAAATCCTTCCCCCCCTGGGTGTATTAGATATTCTAATTTTAATTATAATAAAAATTCGTTTTACTTATGTCAAGGCTGCTGGTATTATTAATAAAGATGTAACTAAAGATTGATGTGTGCTGGGGAACTACAGATGATATCATCTATAACCCGACTTCTACTGATATCTCATGTTTCGTTTTCCACCGGTCTTACCTTTTCGCTGAAGAAGATAACTGATTTATGCCATGAATAAACCACTTTTGTTAGTGTTTCAAAAATCTCTGGTGAATCTTCTGGAACACCTTGGCACCGACTGGATTACAACACGAATTCCGCGCCTCGCCCGTTACCCGTTACTCCTGGGAATTGATTACCGACCTACCGTGGTTGAAAAGCAAACCATAAAACCATTAATCATTTCATTCCATAAGAGGAAAAAGGAGTCCGTTATGCCACATTTTAAAATTAGTACCCTTTCGATCAAGTGCAGTTCGGTACTCGCTGCTCTCGTCGCCCTGAGCCTGGCAGTTATCACCGGTGCGCCAACCGCAGTGAAGGCTGAATACCCAACGGGCCCCGTCACCCTGATGGTTGGCTTCTCGCCGGGCGGCAGCACCGATATGTATGGCCGCGCTTTTGCGAGCTTCACCCACGATTACCTGGGCATGCCCATGGTCGTGGTCAACAAGCCTGGCGCTACCGGGATGATAGCTGCCAAGGCGGCCTACAACGCCCGGCCTGATGGCCACACGCTGTTGCTCTACAGCGGTGGCGGTTTTTTCATCAAGGCAACCATCGACGGCGACAAGGCACCGGTGGTGCCGATGCGGGACCTAAAGGCGCTCGGTGGTATCGGGCAAGCGGTGACGGCGCTGGTCGTGCCCATGGACAGCCCTTTCAAGTCGGCCAAGGATCTGGTCGATTACGCCAAGGCCCACCCCGACAAGCAGATGCGCTGGTCGCATCCGGGCCGCGGCAGCATGAAGGGTCTGTTGGGCATGCTGTTTCTCAAACAAAACGGTATCAAAGCCCAGGACGTACCGTTCAAGGGCGGCTCCAAGGCCCGCAACGCGGCGGCCTCAAAACAGGTGGACTTCTCCTTCGTAGCCGTGCAGCTTCTGGCCGGCTTCGAGAGCAAACTGCGCGCCCTCGGCGTCATGAGCGATGAGCGTGACTTGATATACAAGGATATTCCCACCTTGGGCGAGCAGGGTCTGCCGGCATTGGGCATCACCGCTCCGATGATCATCTGGGGCCACAAGAACCTGCCCAAGGACGTGGTTGCCAAATTGGAAATGGTGATCAAAGATCTTGTCTCCTCCGAGGGCTATACGAAGATGACAAAAAAGATGGGGCTCACCGGCCGCTATTACTCGCCCGAAGAGGCGAACGCTATGATTGCGGAAATAGACAAGCTGATGACACCGTTCATCGAGGAAAATACCAAGAAAAAATAGGACCTTTTGAGTCCCGGAAGAGCACTCTTCCGGGGCTTGTCTGCCTGGTTTCCGGCTGAAAATAGACACCCGAACCCTTAAAGTGGCTGAGGATCATGGGTAGAAAAAGAACAGTGTTGGCATCGTTTCGAAGATACACGAATTGGGCAATTAGCAGATCAACGATATAGCCATAGCTGTGTATGAAGTATGCAGTACCCAGTCCTTGAAATGGGAAGCAAAAACTGGAAACTGCCACATGTTGCGAGTAACTTCGTTTCCGTTTACAAGCTGTTTTTTTTGACTTATCCGCTTCCAAAACACAAAGTTTAATCATTCTACAAAAGGAGTCTGTTATGTCCAAGCTGGAAATGAGTTCCCTTTCAATCAAGCACTTTATGGTATTCACGCTTCTCGGCATCATGGCGTTGGCATCTATCGCAGGTACACCAACCGTGGTTAAGGCTGAATACCCGGAAAAACCTATTACCCTGATGGTTGGCTTCTCGGCCGGCGGCGGTACCGACGTATACGCCCGCTCCTTTGCCAGCTTCGTCCACGAGTATCTGGACATGCCCATGATCGTGGTCAACAAGCCTGGCGCCTCTGGGATGATTGCTGCCAAAGCAGTCTACGATGCGCCTGCCGACGGTTACACTCTGTTGCTCGCCGGTGGTGGCACCTTGTTCATCAAGTCGACCATCGACGGCGACAAGGCACCGGTGGTGCCGACGCGGGAACTAAAGGCACTCGGTGGCGTCGGGCAACTGGTGACGTCGTTGATCGTGCCCATGGACAGCCCCTTCAAGTCAGCCAAGGATCTGGTCGATTGGGCCAAGGCCAACCCTGACAAGCGGCTGCGTTATTCGCATTCGGGCCGCGGCAGCATACACACCCTGGCCGGCATGGTGTTTCTCAAACAAAGCGGTATCGAGGCCCAGGACGTACCATTCAAGGGCGGCTCCAAAGCCCGCAACGCGGTGGCCGGAAAACAAGTGGATTTCTCCGCAATAGGTATACAACTCCTGGCTGGCTTCGAGACTAAACTTCGCGCCCTTGGTGTCGGCAGTAATGAGCGTGACTTGATTTACAAGGATGTTCCCACTTTCGGCGAGCAGGGCCTGCCTCTGTTGGGCATCACTAATCCAGAGATCATCTGGGGCCACAAGGACCTGCCCAAGGACGTGGTCTCCAAGCTCGAAATGGCGATCAAAAGTGTTGCCTCCTCTGAGGGCTTTCAGAAGATGATAAGAAAGACCGGGGTCACCGGCTTCTACTTCACACCTGATGAGGCGAACGAGAAAATGGCGGTAATAGACAAGCTGACGACACCGCTCACCAAGGAAATGTTTCATAAAAAACAGTAGAGCCTGCCGAGTCCCGGGAGAGATCTCTTCCGGGACTCTTTGCTGGGGTTTTTGGCTGAATTTTCGTTGAATCCGAGAAGGAGAGTAACATCTATGGCGCGCGACAAAGCTGAGCTTTTTACGGCTGTAGTAGTTATCTGCCTGGGCATCTTTTTTCTGTTGCAGGCATATCAAGTTGAAACCGTCCAGAGAGCCTTGATCGGCCCTCGCCTGGTGCCCATGGAAATAGCCGGAATGATCATCGGTCTTGGCGTTCTGCAGTTTATCGTCATCTGGGTGAGCCGTGCCGAAAACGTCAAAGATTGTGATTCCGGGACCTCTGATTCCGAGACCTCTCCTACTGCTGCTGGGGTTTCCACTCTTGTGTGCACCGCACCGGTTTTCAGGACGCTGGCCGTTATCGTCATTGGTTTCGCCTATATCTGGTTGTTCTCGGCCACCGGCTATCTAATTGCCACGGCGATAACCATGGCCTTGCTTCTAGTCCTTTTTGGTACCCGAAATCCTACTAAAGTTGCGCTTATTACTATTGGCGGGACAGCCGTGTATTACTTCATTTTTATTTGGTTGATTGGTATTTACGATCCCCCCGGCACACTCATCAATCTTAAGATACTGGGTCTCTAAAGGAAACAGGTTGACATGGATATTCTCAGCGGTTTTGCCTTTCTCTTTGCTCATCCAATGACGCTTGTGTTCGTCGCCATTGGTGCACTTGTCGGCATCGTCTTCGGCGCCATCCCGGGGCTGACCGCGTCTGCGGCGATTGCCATGCTGGTGCCGGTAACTTTTTACCTCGATCCCCTGTCGGCCCTGGCGTTCCTT
>JBDLJD010000260.1:0-4702 GCA_039714495.1 Thermodesulfobacteriota bacterium | reverse complement strand
TATATAGTGGAGTTACACAAAAATATGTCCCCAAGATATTTCATTAACTCTCTTGAGAGAGGACTAATTATTTTAACGAAGTTTGCAGATCGTGGCAAACCAATCGGACTCAGTGAGCTTGCTAACCTGACCGATCTGAGTCTGCCAACAGTCAATAGATATTTAAAAACTTTGCGTGATTTAGGCTATCTGCTGTTTGATACCGATACCAAAAAATATAGCCTCTCTCCTAAATTTCTATCCTTGGGATTTTCTGCGCTAAACAAAATGGACATCCGCACCAGAACGCATCCTTTTTTAGCAGAATTAGCACATAAGCATAATGTGAATTCACAACTCGCCGTACTTGATGGATTGAATATTCTTTATTTAGAACGCATCAAAGGGGATTTCTTGGTGGGTCTTGATCATCCTATCGGTTCTAAACTTCCTGCCTTTTGCACCGCCTTGGGCAGGGCCATTTTGGCATACCTTGATGACAATGAAAAGAAAAAGCTCATTAAAAAGATAAAACCGGCTCCCCTAACCCCTCATACTATTCTTGATAAATCAGCATTAATTGATGAGATAAATAAAACAAAGCAAAGAGGATATGCGATCAACATGCAGGAAGTTGCGCTCGGCTGGGCTAACTATGCAGTTCCAATATTTCATGGAAATGTGGTTGAAGCGTCTATGGGGGTCTCCTTTCCCCTTGATTTTGTTGACAACAACACTTTTGTAAACGATATTATAAAAAAACTTCTCAAGTTATCAAAAGAGATTTCTATTCAAGGTTAAACAGCCTTATTATTTCTACCCATAGCACCGTATATAGTGATCGCCAAGCTCTATCCGAATAGCATCCTGGGTTTCTTTTGTGTTTTTATCCCATAAATTTTCATGCCCTATCGCGCACAACGAAGCATGAAACCTCCACTATCACCAAATTATTCGTATGTTCATTTTACGCGAATTCATGAAAATTTAGTAATGATTGATGGCTTACTTAAAAACAAGGGGTTTCGTGCCCTAATACACAATTTCAAGGCATTGCCTATTTCGAGTCCCAAGCCAAAATCGTCTATTCAATCCATATGTTCCGATTCAACATCGGAAAGGGAGGCATTCGGAAAGTTGTTTTGATAATTTTCTGACGACCATTCAATGTTCCATTATGGACGTTCGAAAAAAAATCACGACGACACAAAATTGAAAATTCCTCGCGGTACACCGCGAGGAATCTTCGGCCGAAAGGTATTCTATCTATTTAGATGCGCTCGCTATTGTGGTTCAGAAAGCACGAAGGCGTGTCGCCTGTTTCGTGTTTTCATCCTTTCGTGATTTCGTGACAAAAGGTATTTTTATTTTCAGCTTACTGGTCGCGGTTTAACCCTCGGCCTGTTTTTCAAGCTCGTCCAGCTTGTCAGGATCTGAGACGGCAATGTCCACAAGGGCCTTGGGTATGGCGCTCTGCTCACACATCGTCCTGATTTCCTTCTCCACATCGCTGAATTCCATGATTTCGCGAACAGAATCGATGAAATCAATCAGTTCGTCCGCTGGTATAGCATCCAGAGAAGGCCCTTCGGCCTCGGCTTTCTTGCGTGCAGCTTCCTCTTCGGCCAGCCGCTGCTTTTCCTTGAGCTCCTCTTCCATGGCCTTCTTAACGCCATCGATCACACCCTGGTCAACCTCAGCCATCTCCATGATCAGTGCTTCGGCAACATTATTTTCGAAGAGATGCTTGACCTGTTCATCCTTGGACTTGTCGGCCACCTTCTCCAGCAGCCCGGCCACCCTGTCCCTTTCAGCCTTTTCCGCAGCGATGGCAGCATGTACTTCCGCCAGTTGCTCATCGGTGAGTTCAAGGGCCGTAACAATCACTTCGTCAGCCACTTTTTCGCCAATGAGGTAGCGGATGCCTTCGTCACCGGCAATCTCTTTTGCCTTGGCAATCAAGAGATCCAATCGCGCCTGCTCGACCATCTGAATCACATCCGCCCTGCATTCAGGGCTTCTGAGCTTGGGCCAGGTGTCCCCGAGGTCACCCAGAATCTTCGTGGTTGCCGCATATGCATCGGTCGCATCCTCCAGGGTGAGCGCTCCGACGGCACCGTTGACATCCTGCAAAAGGGGCTTGCCGGCTTTGGCCATATCGTCGATGGCCCAGCGCAGTTTCAGCAGATTGCCGCCGTAGCCCGATACCTTGTATCCTGAATCATCCAGCTCCCCTGCAATCCGTTTGATCGATGCTTCCAGGTTACCGCCTGTCAGTTCCTGTGCATCGGCCGCGAGGATCTTTTCCTCGATCAACAGCCAGAGAGGTTTTTTCTCGGTTGCTTCGCTTGTCGTCATTTTTCAATCTCCTTTGTGATAAATACCTTTGTTTAATCGCAAAGACTATAGAGAAGCACCCCTCTGAGTCAAGTAAAAAACAGCAATCTGGATAGGGCAGGACGCTTGTTGGACTGTGTCAGCTCATAGCATTTGACAATGAAACGTTAAACTGTTCTAAAATGTGACTGACTGTTTCTAATGAACCGGAGATTCCTGCATGCTGCGTGTTTTTCGAACCGATATTATAGACCCGGCTCAATTTGTCGTAACCCTGGAGTTGGTGCCCGGGAGGGAGTCCACGGGCAGGTCAGTGGACACCGTCATGGGCATTGCCAGGGACGCTTTCAGTGACGGCCGCATCTCCGCGGTTTCCATTACCGACAACCCCGGCGGCAATCCATCATTGAGCCCCGATGCCATCGGCTATCGGATTTTTTCCCTGGGTATGGACGTCATCGTGCACTTTACCTGCCGGGACACGAATCGCGTGGGCATGGAAAGCCGGGCCCTGCAGCTGGCCATGATCGGCATGAAAAATATTCTGGCCCTCACCGGTGATTATTCCGGGATGGGCTTCGGCGGCCAGGGCGCACCGGTGTTTGACCTGGACTCGGTCAACCTGCACATCCTGTTCAAGCTGCTCAATGAACGCATAAAGAAGTCCGGCGACCCTGACGGTTTTTTTACAGGCTGTGCCGTCTCGCCCTTTAAAGCCACAGAAGGCGAAAGTGTGGCCCAGTACGCTAAAATGAGCCGCAAGGTGGCTGCCGGCGCCCGGTTCATCATTACCCAGCTGGGGTACGATGCCGCTAAATTCCACGAGCTGATCCATGTACAAGAGCACATGGGGATCGACATCCCCACCCTGGGTTCAGTGTATGTGCTCTCCCCGGGAGCTGCGGCCATCATGAACAAGCGGCGCGTGCCAGGTGCGGTGGTGACCGACAATCTGCTCAAAACCGTGCGTAAGGAGTGGCTGGACAAAGAGGACGGCCAGAGGATGGCCATCGAACGCGCAGCCCGACTGGGTGCGGTCTTGAGGGGGCTGGGATACCGGGGTGTGCACCTCGGCGGCATTCACCGCGATTTCGAACCCGTAGGTCAGATCCTGGACCGTATGGAAGCGATCAAAGACGACTGGGAAGCCTTTCTGCCTGAATTTAATTACCCACAGCCTGGTGGATTTTACGCCTTTCAGGAACCAACGCCCCACCCGGTGACATCGCCTGTCTTCGGCCGGAACCCGAAGCCCCTGGCCTTCCTCGAAAAAATACACTATTCCCTGCTGAAACAGGCCCACAATCTGTTTTTTGATGCCGACGCCCGCCTGGCGCCGGTCTACCGTTCCATCTGCCGGGCACTGGACAGCAGCAGAACCGGGCAGGGGTTTATGCATCTGGCCGAGCACCCTGTCAAAAAACTGCTGCTCGGGTGCCAGCAATGCGGGGACTGCGCCATTCAGCACGTGGGGTTCTTGTGCCCAGAATCCGGCTGTCCCAAGCACACCCGCAACGGCGCCTGCGGCGGCAGCTCTCAGGGGATGTGCGAAGTGAATCCGGACCGCCCATGCGTCTGGTTCCGCGCCCACAATCGCCTGGCATCTAAAAAAAGGACCGGGGAAATGTGCAATGGATGCGTGCCACCGCGCATGTGGGAACTGAACAACACCTCCTCCTGGCTCAACTTCCATCTTAAGAAGGATCACCAGAACGACGGCACGGAGATCGCCGCCTGCTGCCGCCAGACCACCTGCCGCCTGCTGCCTTAGCTTTTTATGAACCACAAAGACAAAACGTTATACAGGCACGAAATTCTAATTCCTAATTGATTTTTTCCATAATTATATAATCATTATTTGATTTATTTCTTAGTTTTTATAAAGAATATTGACTTTATCATCAATAGCTACTAATTTAATCCTATACTGTCGTGAATACAGAAACGCTGTTACGGGGCCTTTTATGAAAATTGATCAATCCGTCATCGACCTGATCAAACACCTGCGGGACGGGCGCAAATCATTGAAAAAAATCGCCGGCGACCTCGGGCTGTCTGAAAACACCGTCCGTTCCCGGGTCAACCAGCTCAAACAGGAAGGCATCCTGGAGATTGCCGGCGTAGTCAGCCCGGAAGCCCTGCCCGGGCACCGGCTGGTGATGGTGGGCGTCAAACTCTCCACCATGAACCTGGTCAAAAAAGGCGAGGAGTTCAGCCGGCTGAAAGGCGTGGTGTCGGTCAGCGTGGTTACCGGCCGCTTTGACCTGATCCTGATGGTGATGCTGAAAGAGGGCTTTGGCCTGCTGGAGTTCTACACCGAAGAAGTAGCGGCGCTTTTGGATGTACAGTCCGTGGAAACGTTCGTGGTTTACAAAAGCTATAATCT
>JBDLJD010000259.1:0-4706 GCA_039714495.1 Thermodesulfobacteriota bacterium | reverse complement strand
GATTTTTCGATATGTCCAGAGAATTCGAACTTATCCGAGCCGGGTGGACCAAACAGTCCACCCATGATGAACCCCGTCTGTCTGATGTGGTGGAGGCGTATGAGGAAATGGATTTGGAAGTCCATCTCGAGCCCTTCGATCCTGAAAACGAGCAGGGCTGCACTGAATGTATGCGGGTATCGCCGGAAAGATATAAAACAATCTACACTCGGCCGTTGGCTTAACGTACTAACGTATTAGGAATAAACGAATAATCACGAAAACACGAGAGATTGAAAGCATGAAATATGACTGTTGTTTCGTATTTTATTTCTTTTTCGTGATTTCGTGATAAAAGATCTTTTTCTTTATCCGTCAATCCACGTTGGGTGTTATTAATGGAATTACCAGCCCTGCTGATCATCGACATGGTCAAGGACAATTTCAAGGAAGAAAAAAAGCTTCCCATCACTCCCCTTGGCCGGGAAATCATCGACCCCATCAACCATTTGTCCGAATTTTTCAGGCAAAACGGCTGGCCGGTGGTCTTTTCCACGGACGCCTTCCACGAAGATGATTTCATCTTCAGCGGCCGCATGCATCCCCATTCACTGGCAGGCACCGAAGGCGCCGAAGTCGTGGAGAACCTGAAGCGTCATGAAGGGGACTTTTGGCTGCCCAAGCCCCGCTTTTCCGCTTTCTTCAATACCGGCCTCGAAAACTGGCTGCGTGAACGCAAAGTCACGCTCTGTGCGGTGGCCGGCATCGCCACGAACTTCTGCGTCCTGACCACCGCCATGGACGCACTCTGCCATGATTTCAAAGTCGTGCTGCTGGACGACTGCGCCGCAGCATCCTCCATGGAACAGCACCAGCATACCCTCGACCTCTACCGCCGAAACCCGCTTTATCCCCTATTCCGGGTTTTGTCCTCCACCGAATTAATCAATCAGCTATGTCCATGCACCGATTCATTACAAACTTCATGAAAACATTCATGTCAATTTTGCCATCAGGCGTTTTGTGAATGGCAGCAGATAGAGATTTCCCAGAACGATTCCCATCATAAAAGCTATGGCTGCCGCATTGATTCCAACCATGTCTACCAGTCCGATTAGAACAAAAAGTGAGGCCAAAATGGTGCAAATCTCAATAACAGTGGCGATTGATATGGGAGATGTTTTTCCGCCGTGCACAAGAATCCCCCATTGAAAAGTTATCATTGCGGCCGCTCCGGGCATAAAGGCCATTATTTTTACCGGAAGGGTAGCAAACTCTGTCAGATGCAGGCTTAATCCCGAAATAGAATGGAACCAGAGACTAGAAAGCGGAGTAAAGGCGACCAGTATTAGGGAGACCACCAACGTGATTCCCAATCCGATTGCGAAACTTCTGATATTTCGGAGATAGGAAATATTTTTGTTGAGAAGGGCTATAATCGCTTCCTGGTATGAAAAGCCGATTGCTCTGAAAATAAAAATAAGGGAGTTGACTACCGGTAGTACGGCCAGGGATTCGATGGGAAACCGGCTTCTTCCCATGAAGAAAATCACCATGGGGTAAACCCCAAGACTCATGACGGTCATAAGTGCCAGTGGATAATAGAACCTGATAATATATCCATATGTCAATTTCCGATGATTGTGCTTCGGTCCTGCTTTAATCTGTTTGAAGGCAGAAATTGAACTCCCGGCCATGAGCCGGACGGCAATCAATTCCACGAAAACTCCCATCGATAAGGCGGCAGCTCCTGCATAAGCCCCTGTCGTATTTAAAAAATAGAGGAACAGGCCAGTTATGATCATGGTTGATAGCCGGACAATGGTGCCATAAGTGATGCGGCGTGTCAGTCCCCGGGAAATCAACACCCCCTGGTAAAACCTGCGGAAACCGATTGACATCGGCCAAGGAAGCAGGATGATTAGCGCTGTATGGGTCAGATCTGCAATTTTGTCCGGCAGCCCGATCAGATCCTGAATAAAAAATGAAAAAACAGGTGATATCAGCATCAGGAGCATCAGGGCGGTAATCATCAGGTTCAGGACGAGTGTGAATCGATTGAGCATCCGGAGGGAATGATTGTCACTGCACAAAGCCGTTGTTGCAGGTGTGATGCTGATGATAGGGGCTTCAAATATCATGGCCAAGGAAAAAGATACGCCATGGGCAGCCAGATTGTATTTGGCTTCTGCCAACCTAGCTATCACTGCAGCCACAAAGGATCCCTCAATCGACAACATAAGCCATGACAATGCCAGAGGGGACCAGAAAAGAAAAATCTGCCAACTGGTAATATCGGAATTTATATCAGAATCCGTCATTGTGCTTTGAAGCACCTGTTTTCTCTAAACTGGATGGAATGATTACCCTGAACAATCATTGATATTTCCATCAAAAATGATAAAATCATGGTAACGGTGTTCGACGAAATACATGACTTCGGCATCTTGATACACGCTATTTCCAGTACGCGTTCTTCATTGGCGTCCCACTTCAACAAGAATTTTTTTTATTACAAGCGCCATGTAATCTCAGGCCGCTTTCGTAACGGCAGTCTGTGGTAGTTATATTTTGGATAACCCACCATCATGGTGCCCATGCATTGATGTCCAACTGGAAGTGGTAAAGCCTCTATCATAGCGGGAAAATTCGTTGCAGCTGCATTGAAATAGCCTGCCCAGCAGCACCCTAAGCCCATACGGGTAGCCGCCAATTCAAGATATGACAATGCGATTATGCTTGATGTCTGTGCCAGAAGGTCTTCTTTTCCCCCATGCGCCACTATTACGACAGGTGCACCCCGAAGGATGATATCTCTCCCCTCCTCCCAGTGGCGAATTGTCCTGTCCATATGCAGAGACAGTGCAATTTCCGACATGTTGTCAAGCATCCAACGTATCCAATCAACTGTAATCCCGGCTAAATGTTTTAATTCATTTCTGTCCGCCATAACAAGCCACTCAACACTTTGAGTATTTTGTCCGGTTGGTGCGTATCTGGCAAGATCTATCAATTTTAAAAGATCTTCCTTGGGCACCGATTGTTTTTTGATGTTCTTGTTGATCTCCGGGCACGCAGGAATTGTTCACATTGCCCTTATCAATTTAGGCTATTTTTTCCCCCGCATGGGGTCCCGGTGAGACATTGTAAATATCGGTAATCTTGATGAGAAGTATTCCTTTAGAACGCAAGGGAAAATTAATACTTTTGCCATAGGCTTCCACGAGCGAAGTGGTTTCTTCATACAATTTCCCGGAAGTCTCATAGGTACAGTCGCCCTTAATCTGGTACCCTTCGATTTTATCCCAGAAGGTAATGGCAACTTTAGGATTTGCCTTCAGATTTTCAAGTGTTTTCCTCATAAACTGATCGGAAATAAGGATATTTTCGTCATCAATAATACTGGTGGAATGGATCGGAACAACATTCGGCACCCCATCGGCGGTGGATGTAGCCAATATAACGGTTCTCTGCTGGGTCAGTAATTCTCTAACCCGATTATTCATTTTAGCCATAATAAAATTCTCCTTTTAAGTTTTTAAATCTATCCGTACCTGGCTCTTGAGAGTCAGTTAAGGTATTAAAGCCGCTCCGCCCCGATGAAGGCTGCACCTAGTGCCCCGATTATCTGTGGTTGCTCGGGCACCCTGTTCTCCTTGTCGATTCGCTTATGCAGAGCTATCTTCATGCCAATATTTTGAGCAACACCGCCGGTAAAAACAATCTCTTCCTTAAGCCCGACCGTATGGCCCATGATAGCGACCCGGTGCGCCATGGCCAAGTGGATTCCTGCCAGCAAGTTTTCCCGGCTTTCGCCTTCCGCCCGTAAGCTCACCATTTCAGACTCCGCAAAAACTGTGCAGGTATTGCTGATCTGGCACGGTTTCTCACCCTGAAGAGAGATGGAACCAATTTTTGCAATATCCGTTCCGAGAACGTTTGCCATTACTTCCAGGAACCGGCCCGTACCAGCCGCACACTTGTCGTTCATGACGAAGTTGGCGACTTTGCCCTGCTCGTTAATTTCAATCACTTTGCTATCCTGGCCGCCGATATCGATCACCGAACGAGCGGTCGGAATCAGTAGATTAACGCCTTTGGCATGGCAGGAAATTTCGGTGATGACGTCGTTGGCAAAATCCACTGATTTTCTGCCGTATCCGGTTGCCACAATGAAGGCGATGTCATCCATCGTCATTTTCGCTTCCTTGAGGGCCTTGTTCATTACCTCCTGGCCGGCTTCCTTGACACTGCTTCCGGTCGGAATGACCAAGGCAGATAAAATCTGTCCGCCTTTCAATATAACTGCCTTGGCTGTTGCAGCACCGATGTCGACCCCGGCGGTAATCGATTGGTTTGATGTCATAAGATCCTCTCTTTTGCTAAGCCTATATTTTCTGTGCTTTCAACATTTCGGCAAAAGCTTCAAGCCGGGTCTGCAGGGCTCCCAACGAGTAGTTGCGGTCATCATACATGTCAATATCCAGCAGCAGTGTAGGTAATTTGACTTCCTTTTCAAAATATTCTTTCATCAGCTTGCTGTTGCAGGTCAGGGGCCTACAGCTAAATTGGTAGGAGTAGATGAAGCCGTCAAGATTTATATGGTCTATACTGCGCTCGATGCGACCGATCCAGCCGAAGGAACTATGATACATGCCGCCATTCATGGACACAACAGACCTTTTTTGTCCCAGGGTCTCATATTTTTCCGATGGCTCGGGAGGTCG
>JBDLJD010000258.1:0-4712 GCA_039714495.1 Thermodesulfobacteriota bacterium | reverse complement strand
ATCTCCCTGGGCGAAATTGACGATCTCCGTGGCCTTATAGATCAATACAAACCCCAGGGCGATAAGGCCATAAAGGCACCCCTGTCCCAATCCGGTAATCAAAACCTGTAGAAATTCCAATGTTCCCTCTGTAATCAAACCTGATGTGTAAACAAAATAAGGCGTACTTTTCTATCTTCCATTCTATTTTCTTGCTTTCTCTATACCCTTGTACAGAACCATACACATATCTTGCGTTAAGGTATCAGGGGAGATTTCTTGGTTAAAAACCAGACCAGGAAGGCAAAGATGCTCTATCATTCCCAAAACAATCTGCCGCAACTGCTTTGGAGGAATATCATCACGAATTTCACCTGCCTGGATCCCTTCTTCGATGATCTCCAAGAGCATATTGGCGTACTCTTGTACTAACTGGTAGGTTTCGCTATGGAAATAGCCTGGAAAGTTCCGAACTTCTAAGAGCAGAATTTTGGCAAAAACGCGATTTGAGCTATACATATTAATGTTGGCCCAGATGAGTTTTCGGATTTTGTTAAGAGCTCCTTCAATTCCCTTCAACTCAAATTTCAAAGGTTCGAAATAGTCTTCAAGATATTCCGTCAGGACCTGATGAAGCAGGTTGCGCTTATCCTTGAAATATTTATAAATCAGCCCTTCATTCACGCCGGCAGTCTGGGCTATCTCCGTCCAGGTAATGGCGCCGAATTCCTTCTCCTCTAGAAGGGACCTTAGGGCGTTCATAATCTTGATCCGCCCTGGAGGTTGTGGCCTCACCTTGGGTCTACTATCATCCTTTGCCGTTGGCTTATCCATAGAGCTAAGCGATCCACCTGATTTAGGTAAGGCCTACATACTTATTCTATCTCATTAATTTTATGATTTTTTTAAAAGGAGATTTGTTTGTACTAGCACAACTAAGTATCTCTTACATACCTGCTATACCGTTGTCAACTATTTTTAGTTTATTTCTTTATTGCATATTTTGGAGGAGATGGAACCTTGCGAACAGCATTTTCTCTATGGAAGAGATCACGTTCCAGATTGGATACGAAAACAGCAGTTCGTTCCGAAAAGTGTTCAAAAAATATTCGGGACTTTCACCGGCTGAATACAGAAAATAATTTTGAATTATTACATCCCCAAAGCATCCGCCAGTTTATTCATATGATAATCCGTATCACCGAGAATGTACTCGAAGGCCTTGGCCCTTCTGTAAAACAAGCCGATATTGAATTCCCGCGTGGTGCCGATGCCGCCGTGGATCTGCACGGCACGCTCGGTGATGAACTTGTACTGCTCGTTCACCTGCGCCTTGAGGGCCGATACTTCTTTGGCTGCGTCCATGCCCTGATCCAACATCCAGACCACCTTGTGCAGGTAATAAATGCTGGTGTCGTAGGCCACGCGCATGTCGGCCATGTAATGCTGAATGGCCTGGAACCCGCCGATAGGCGTGCTGTACTGCACCCTTTGCTTGGCATATGCCGTGGTCATAGCGATGGCTTCTTCGCAGGCCCCCAGCATTTCAGAACACTTGGCCACCGTGGCCCTGGGCGCCGCCTGATCCAGAATGGCCCATCCTTCACCCGGTCCCCCTACCATGGCGTCTTTTGACACCCTGACATTGTCAAGCAGGACCACACAATTGTTGTCCTTGCCAATGGTCTGCATTTTCTCGATGGATACCCCGGATGCCTTGGCATCCACCAGGAAAAGCGTGACGCCTTGGGTTGTTCTGGCAGCCACGATGAGGTCGTTGGCGATATTGGCATCCAGCACAAACATCTTTTTCCCGTTCAGGAGGTAGTCATCGCCATCTGATTCGGCAGTCAGTTGTATCCCGGACTCGAGATAACTGGCCTCTTCCTCGTATTGGGCCAGGGCCATGATCTTTTTCCCTGCAGCAATCTTGGGCAGGAATGCTTCTTTTTGCTCTGCCGAGGCCCCTTTCAACAAAACTTCCGCACAAAGGACAACCGTGGAAAAATACGGGCTGGGACACGCTTTTTTCCCCATCTCTTCCATGATAACGGTCACGTCCACAAAAGGGTCGCCCAGGCCGCCATATTCTTCCGGGAAATGGATTTCCATCCACCCCAGCTTGGCCATCTTCTTCCACATTTTTTTGTCAAAGCCCTCGGCACTGTCCTCTATTTCCCTGACGGTATCAAAAGGGCATTCCTTGGCCAGGAATTCCGCCACTGACTTGCGCAGCATGTCCTGTTCTTTACTGAAATCCAGATCCATATCTTTTTCCTCTTTACCTGTTCGGTATTTTTTACGATAGTTGTTTTTCCAGCTGAACCTGCAATCAATCGAGGCTAAGCAAAAGGCCTCAATTTCAAGAAAGGCTTTATTTAAACTTGAGCCTCGGCAACCCCAAGCCCACCCAGGCGATCAGGTTGCGCTGAATTTCGTTGGTTCCGGCAAAAATGGTTGCTCCCTTGCACATCTGGTAGAGGTCGACCATAAAGCCGCCCATGGGTGCATGGGGATCCTCCTCCAGTTGACCGTAGAGTCCCATTATTTCGGTGGAGTAGTTGGCCAGCGTCTGGGCCAGTTCAGTTGAAAACAGCTTGGAAGCGGAAGCTGCGGTGATGAGGCCGGCAAAATCACCCTTCTGGTGCATCCAGGCAATCTTGTAGGCCAAAGATTTGCCTACTTCCGCACCGATAAACACCTCTGCCAGCTTGCGTCTGGTATTGGGGTCCTGGGAGAGCGGGCGACCGTTGCGGGAGGTGTTTTTAGCATACTCGATCATCTGTTCGAGGTAGCGTTTGGCGCCTGAAAAACCACCGGCGCCGCTGCGTTCGAAATTCATGGTCTGCCGTGTCAGCGCCCAGCCTTCGCCTTCCACGCCGATCAAGTCCTCGGCCGGGATCTTCACGTCGTTGAAAAAGACCTCGTTGTAAACGTGCTTGCCGTTCATGTAGAGCAGCGGGCGGACCTGGACACCCGGCAGGTCCATGCGCAGGTGAAAAACCGAAAGCCCTTTGCCGCGTTTGGAGTCCTGATCGGTGCGGGCCAACAGGAACATGTATTCCGCCCGGTGGGCCCCGGTGGTCCATGTTTTCTGACCGTTGACCACATAGTAGTCGCCTTCTCGAACAGCAGTAGTCGTCAAGGAAGCCAGGTCAGACCCTGCATCCGGCTCACTCCACCCTTGGCAGTAAAAAGCCTTGCCATCCCGGATGGGGGGCAGCAGACGTTCTTTCTGCTCATCGCTGGCACCGGCCATGAGTGTAGGCGCGAACATGCCCACAGCAAATCCATCCACCCCCGGGGCACTGTAGTACCCCCTGACCTCGTCAAAGATGACCTGCTCCATGATGGAGGCGTCCTGCCCGCCGTACTGTTTGGGCCAGCCCATGGAAAGCCATCCTTTTTCCGCAAGTTTTCCGGCCATGTATTTGTGGAACTCAAAGCCCTCTTCGGTGTCGTAAACTCCTTCCAGGCCACCGTTGCCATATGCCGGTGGTGCATTTTTCATTTCGCTTTCAAAAAAGGTTTCAAACTCCTTTTTTTTCAGCTCCTCTTCCCTGGTCAACCTGAAATCCATTTTCCCTCCCTTTAATTTGAATTTGCCCCGCGTTAAAAACGCGGGGCAAATTCAAATTGTGAGTGAAGATTTAATTAAATCCGATAGTAATTATGTGCCACGTAGGCACACATCATAAAACTTTTATTGTTTTAACAAGCAATTTTTTACGCTGGAATCAGGACAGTGCGGCCAGGGCATTGCCCAGGACGATGCGTCCGTCCCCGGCCTTTACCTGGACGATGTAATGGCCGTCTTCGCGTTGCCACCCCGACACCACAAGGGTCTCGCCCGGGAAAACCACATTCATGAACCGGGCTGAAAATGATTTCAATTTTGCGGCATCGCCGTTGCAGGCCGCCTGAACGATGGCCCGACCGGCATAGCCGTAAGTACAGAGGCCGTGGAGGATCGGCTTTTCAAAGCCGCCCTTTTGGGCAAATTCCGGATCGATGTGCAGGGGGTTCTTGTCCCCGCTTAAACGGTAGAGAGCCGCCTGGTCCTTTGGAATGGCGTATTCCACAACAAAGTCCGGTTCTTTTCCCTCCGGCGGCAGGATCTTCTCCGTCTTGGGCCCGCGGGCGCCGCCAAAACCGCCGGCCCCGCGGTCCACGATTACAGCCCGGTTTTCAAACACGATGTCACCGTCATCATCGCGGCTTTCCAGGTGCACGTTGACGACCGCTCCGCTGTCGCCCTTGTCATAGATGGATTCACACATCATGCTGGTGTGAATGGTGCCGGCCGGGGCAATGGGTTTGTGCAGGATGATGGTCTGCTCCCCATGCAGGACCTTGAAAAGATTCAAGCCGGCCTTGGGCACGAACACGGACAGAAAGGTGGGAATGAACGGCACCACCGCAAAGGTGGGTAAAACCTTCAGGTCCTTTTCGTAGATAAAATCCAGCTCCTCCACACCAGCCCCTATGCCCAGGGCATAAAGGATCACCGTGTCCCGGTCGTAGGTGAACGGTTCGGCCTCCAGCTTTTTACCGATGATATCAAGGTTGAGGGACATAAATATTCCTCCTATAATAATAGCGGCGACCTGTCTCGGCGTAGCTCGAAGAGCGAAGACGGAAGCCGCGTGGAAAAATAGATTTCCCCCGAGCATGCCCGGGGGAAATCTATTTTACATGGAGAACCCGCCGCCGCAAATCAGCAGCTGCCCTGA
>JBDLJD010000257.1:0-4715 GCA_039714495.1 Thermodesulfobacteriota bacterium | reverse complement strand
TTGGCCCTATTACCGTTTATGTGTTTGGTATTGGATCATTTGAAATTGTTTAGTATTTTGATATTCGATATTAGAATTTCCGGTTCATCCGGATTGGGTACTTGAATTTTGTGTCAAATTTCATTCAAGTTCAGGTATTAAACGCATCATTTCAGGGTTGATCTGCAGTACGACTTCCCGGCCCAATGGCGGCGGCTGAAGGTTGGGCAGATCAAAGGTCAGCTCTGTATCTTCTTCAATGGCCACCCTTACCCGGTAGCTCTGGCCGATAAAGAGAGAGCCGGTCACCCGGCCGGCAATGATGCCCGCGGCCACATCCGGTTCCCTGCTCTGTGCCAATCCGGCACTCTCCGGTCGTATCAGCAGGGTAACCTTATGGCCCTCTGCAACATCAGCATTGGCGGGGTATAAGGTGCCCAGGGCTGTTTTGATGCCGCCCCCCTCCACGACCATGCCCGGCAGCAGGTTTTTAAAACCCAGGAACCGGGCCACAAACAAGGATTTAGGGCGCATGTAGAGCGATTCAGGAGTGCCCGTCTGAACCACCCGACCGTTATTCATGACAGCTATCGTATCAGCCACTCTGAAGGCTTCGGACTGATCGTGGGTGACGAAAATGGCCGTCATCTGGAGCTCTTTTAGGATGGATCGAATGTCTATGAGCAGTCTTTCCCGCAACGCACGATCAAGAGAGCCCAGGGGCTCGTCCAGCATCAGCAGCCGGGGACTGGGCGCCAGACTGCGGGCCAGGGCAACCCGTTGGCGCTCACCGCCGGAGAGCTCGGCTACATTGCGCTGCTTTAGCTCTGCCAAACCGGTCAAATCCAGCATGGCCATGGTCTGCTTTTCAACCCGGGCGGCATCGAGATTAAGCATCTGAAGACCAAAGGCCACATTCTCGAACACGTTTTTATGGGGAAAAAGGGCAAACTCCTGGAACATCATGCCAAATTGACGCAAATGGGCCGGCTTATGGCTTACATCTCGACCTTCAAAGCATATTTTCCCTTGATCAGGCTGCTCCAGTCCGGCAATCAAACGCAAGAGGGTCGTTTTACCGCATCCAGATGGCCCCAGCAGACAGAGTATGCGTCCCTGTTCGAGGTTCAAGGATATATCCCGAACCGCAGGCTGATCAAAGGATTTTTCCAGGTTTTTGATTTCCAAAAGGGCCATTTAAAATTTTCCCGAAGCGGGTTTCACCCCAAGGTTGCAAAAGCCTGAGGGCTTCAGAGTCAAGGCGCCTGAGGGTGAAGTCGTAGTTTTTTACTTCGAACCCTCAGCAACACAGGACCTGAAGTCCTCAGGCTTTCCCGAAGGGTGAACAACATGGTGTAATAGAAAACATCCTTGGATATCACCGAGAGAGGTATCCAGGATAAGCTGTTATTGTTATTGTATTGTCTATGGTTACAGGTCATTAGCTTATAGTCACCATGTTGTTTATGCAACCTTGGGGTTCAGTTTTTCAAGCAAACCAAAGCCGGCGGCTGTGGTCAGCATCAAAAGGCAGCTCATGGCCATGGCCTGTCCATAGTTCAGACTTCCCGGATGACTCAAATAACGGTAGATAGCCAGCGGCAGGGTCGGCGTCTGGGGCCGAGCCACAAATACCGTGGCCCCGAACTCACCCATGCTGATGGCAAAGGCAAAGACTGCCGCCACCATCAGGGCCCGGCTCAAAATTGGCCAGTCCACGGCAAACCACGTCCTGCGCGGAGAGGCGCCCAGCATGGCGGCAGCTTCTCTTAAGAACTGGGGAATGCTGCGCCAGGCAGGCAGCACGCTGCGTATGACGAACGGCAACGCCACCAGGGCGTGGGCGATGGCAGGCAGCACCCAGGATGAACGCAGATTGAGAGGCGGTTCATCCAGGGCGACAACAAAGCCAAACCCCAGGGTAACTGCCGATGTGGATAAGGGCAGCATCAATAAGGGATCCAACAGAACCGCGGATCGGGTTTTCGCGCCCGCCAGAAAGGCACTTGACAGGCAGCCCAGGATCAGGGCTATCAGCGTCGCCGCCAGGGCAAAACCAATGGAGTTGAGTATGGCGGCAGCCGGGGCAACATAAAGTATGGACTGGGCACGGTTTTCAAACAGGGCCAGATAGTATGTGAACCCCACCCCTGTTTCGGTGAGGATCGAACGGATAAACAGGGCCAGGATGGGTGCTCCCAGAAGGACGGCCATGCCAAACAGACACATGTTGATTAGTAGGTGGTCTTTGGGTCGTTTAGCCTGGGTGGTCGTTTGGGGGGCAGCCTCTGGCAGCAGGGCGACCGATGTACGTCTTTCCAGACGGGTATATGTGGCCATGAGACCAAAGGTGAAAAGGATTTGCACCAGCGATAAGGCGGCAGCCACGGGCAGGTTGAACAAATGGACGGCCTGCCTGAATATTTCCACTTCAATGGTTGCCAGACGCGGGCCACCGAGGATGAGCACCACGCCGAAACTGGTAAAACAAAAGATGAAAACCAGCAGACTCGCCGCCATGATGGCCGGGGCCAAGAGGGGTAGGGTTATCTTGAAAAAAATAACTCTGCCGTTGGCTCCCAGCATACGAGCCGCATCATAGACCTGTCTGGGCAGGCGGGCCCAGAAACCACCTACGAGGCGCAGCACAACCGTGAAGTTGTAGAACACGTGGGCCATCAAGAAAAACCAGACCGAGTGTTCCAGCCGGATGACCGGCTCCTCGAGCCCAAACACCGGCATCAATACAGCATTGACCAAACCGCCCCGCCCTAGAAGAGCGCTGAAGGCTGCGGCCGTTACGACGGTTGGCAGCACAAAGGGTATGGTGGTCAAACTCAGCAGAAGGTCCTTGCCTCTGAACATATACCGGGAAAAAACATACGCCGCAGGAAGGGCCAGCACCAGGGTCAACACGGTGGAAAGGGTCGCCTGCCAGGTGGTGAACCAGAGCACCCGTACATAATAGCTACTGCTGAACAGCTTTTCCACACCTTTGAATGGTGTTCCGTCCTGGGGTGCAAAACTAAGCGAGAAAATGCTGGCCAGGGGATAGAAATAGAACAACCCCATGAAAATGAGGGGTGGCACAATCAGGAGGTAGCGCGACTGCAGCTTCACCGCAATACAATCTCCGTCCATTTTTCCAGCCATTTTTCGCGACCCGCCTCAATGGCTTCAGGGGTCAGCATCACGGGATTGTCCGCCTTACGGGTATATTTGATAAAAACATCCGGCAAAGGGATTTGCGGGTCGGCCGGAAACACCCACATATGTAAAGGGATGTCCTGCTGAAAGCTGGAATCCAGCATAAAATCCACTAATTTTGCCGCAAGTTCCTTCTGACGGGTACCTTTTAAGATGCCCACGAACTCGATTTGCCTGAAGGCGGTTTGGGGCGCCAGTACCGCTGCAGTGGGCGCATCATCCAATTTGGTTTCGCTGTAATAGACCTCCGCCGGCGGGCTCGAGGCGTAGCTGACAACAATGGGCCGCGTACCGCCCTTTGCCCGGGTGAACTGCCCATAATATGCATCGGTCCACCCGTTGGCTATATAGGCATCATTGGCCCTCAATTGCCGCCAGAAATCCACGTATCCTGTTTGCCCATAACGACCCACCGTGGTCAGCAGAAAGGCCATACCGGGTGAAGATGTGGCCGGGTTTTGAACGACGGTCAGGCTTTTGTAGGCCGGTTTCAAGAGGTCGTCCAAATCTTGGGGCGGCTGAATGCCCTTATCGGCAAACCATTGCCGATCGTAGTTCAGACACACATCACCATAGCTAACCGGCAAAAGCCGGTTTTCAGGATCCAGTTTCAGTTCGTCCGGAATTCGCGCAAGCTGTGGGGATGCATAAGCGACAAAAATGTCCGCCTTGAGGGCACGGCTCATGAAGGTGTTGTCAACACCGTAAAAAACATCGGCCAGGGGATTGGCTTTGGAAAGAATGGCCTGGTTCAGGGCAGCCCCGGCATCACCGCTTTTGATTATTTTCAAGGTGACCCCTTGCTGCTGTTCAAATTGGGCAAGAACATCTTTTCCCACGGCAAAACTGTCATGGGTCATCAGGGTCAAAACAGGCTTTTTTTCTGCGGCCTGCCCGTGGGTGACCAGACCGACCAGGGTTAACACAATGGCGAAAACTTTTAATCTCATGACGTACTCCTCATAACGTCAAACCTTGAACACTTGATACACTTTACCCCAGTGCAAAATTCGGAGGGCTTCAGAGTCAAGGCGTCTGAGGGACGCCAGGAATGGTCCGGAATGGGGCGGAGGGCAAAAAAAAAGCCCTCAGCGGAGGGCGGCGTGGTTACGGCTTCTTTCCTCCACCGGCATTATCCGGATCAGGTTCAGCGGTCGGATCCGAGTATATTCCCAGGATCCCTCTCAGCCCGATCAACACGAGCTCCCGACTAGCCTCAAATATTTTATATTATTAAACGATAGTATGACCTTGCTTGTCAAGATATTTTGCGGCGCTGGTATTTTTTGTTAATTCCAAAAGGTCAACCCCGGCCATAGGCCATGATTTAGCTTTTGAAATTAGTGGGTAAATAAATCATATCAATCCAAGGTGTTCTTATGACATTGAAGGGCGGTGATACCATAATAGATAATCACATTGTTGTGGCACCTGGGAATAAGTTGGACATCGGCAATTATGTGTAATAAGCCATCGGGATCTATAATCGTCCCGATGGCTTATTAGGATAGGTATCCGTTTATCGTATT
>JBDLJD010000256.1:0-4727 GCA_039714495.1 Thermodesulfobacteriota bacterium | reverse complement strand
GACCAGCAGCACGGACACCCAGATGGACATCTGCATGCAGATGATCAAAAAGCCGGTCCAGAATCCGGAACAGTTCAACCGCATCTGGGAGAAATATGTCGCACCGTTGAATGGGGCTTACGAAATGAACAAATAATAATATCGCTTCGCGCTATTATGAAACGCGGCTTTGCCGCTATTAAATCTGTGGAAATTTATTTGTATGCCTTTTGAAAACACCCATCTATATCTGGCCGAGCAGGTGAAACAGGCTTTGAACGATGAGGCCTGGAGCGTTTTATTGAATGAAAATCTGGATCACTACCGCCTGGGGTCTGTCTTTCCGGACATTATGTTCTACAGCAAAGATGAGAGTCTCAAGCAGAGAGCTTACCGGCTTCACGGCACCCACAGGTCACCGACCAATGAGCTGATCTTCGGGGTATTGGACCTTTTGAAGGGCGTAGAGGATTCGCTCAATTTTGCTTTCATTGCCGGCTATCTGACCCATTGTGCTGCCGACATAACCTTTCATACAATGGTGTACTATATTTCCGGGCACCGGGCGAACAGAAGCAAACAGGAAGCTCAAAGAACCTCCTATCTGCACTGGCACTACGAAACCTTGATCGACAACTATTTAAACGACAGGTTTAATCTACACGAGGTGCTTTATCCTTCCCTTTTCGATGATTTGGTCGCACCCCAGGTGTTGGCTATCGATCGTGGTAAGATGGTCAGTGCCTTCAACAGGCAGCGTAGATATTTCAGCATGATTCAAAGTCCGTTTTATTACCGTGTGTTTTGCCTGCTGCGCCTGTTGCGGCTTACAGAACCGAAGATCGTGGCGGGTTTTTATGAAAATTTGAAGTATGAACGTGTATCACTTCCGGAAGTGATCCCATACAGGGACGTTATCTCAGGCGAAAACAGGGAAGCCACGATCGACCAACTGGCTCAAACGGCCGTGGAGCGGGGAAAAACCATGATAGCATCCGCTTACGGGTATTATACCGGCAGCATTACCCGGGAGGAATGTCAACAAATCATAGCCGGGGAAAACCTGGCCACCGGCAAAGTCGGCAAGGCAGCAGACGATATCCGCTATTCTTCGCCTACGCCGGGGCAGTACCCACCTCACTAATCCCCAAGGTTGCATAAACAACACGGCAAATAAAGTTTAATTTATTGATGCCCTGTCTTCTAATTGTGCGATGTAGAAGTTTGACTCCTCATTGCTTTCTATCCAGACTATCGGTGCTTTTCCCACGGCATTTCTTCCCCGGCTGCAGCAAATTGCTGTCAGCAACAGTAACTCCATATCAAATGAGAAACGCTTGTCAGTCATCAATTCTAACACTTGTTTTAGCACCTCTGCTTTGAATGCCTTGAATCCACATTGGGTGTCGACAACTTCTCCTATCTGTGGCAAAAGCTTGGTTCGAATAAAATGACGGAATACAAGCATCTTGTAATCGTAGTTGGTCAGTCCCTGTGCGCCTGTTGGAGTGCAATACACGCCACCCGTATCATAGCGGGTTCCAATGGCGCACATCCGGTCTTTGTTTTCAAGCTGTGACAACAACAAACCTGCTTGGGCAATATTTGTTGATAAGTCAGAATCTGTGTAAGTAACGATATGACGGACATTGTCATGCTGCTCTTCAATGACCGACCACATACCGTACTGAATGGCACCTCCCTTTTGGCTGTCGTCAGTAGAGGTAAGGCCTTTTGCTATGGGTAAACTCTTTCCTATCGAATCAGCAAGGTACAGCACCCTTACACTGTCGTAACCCTCCTGCTGTATAATTCTTTCCGCAATTTCACCACTTTTTTCGGGGCAACCATCATCTACAAAAACGAGCTCCCATTTTTTGTCAATCTCTTCTTCGAAGAGCCATTTCAATTGTGACACTTTCCGTCGTAAAAAATCTTCTCCTGCAGAATGCTCTGCCTGAGTGCGAATTCGGTTGTGTTCTTTGTACATAGCCACCACAAAACTGGTGAAAATTGGAACCGATAATGATTTTAGAGACTTTTTTGAAAGAGCAAGCTTTGAAGCTAAATGGAGAATCACAGGATGTTTAAGTTGTTCGGTTGTTATATGGGTATCAAACGCCTTCAGTTCGACCTCATTCGGGTAAAGTTCCAACAACAAATCGGCGGTAGTAAATGCTTGCTTTTCATGTGCCGGGTCTGTCAGGTCCATATAAGGCGGCATGTCGGTTGTGACTTCCAAAACTTGAAGCCATCGGCTGTCAACCTCTGTGAGCCGCTTCAAATCCTTTAGCTCAAATTTATACCTGAAATGAGGATCTATATCACTACTGAACAATTTAGGGATGCCGGTCATCATCTGATGAAATCGTGATTCGTCCAGATCTTCAATAAACGAAGCAAAATCTGCTGTGTCTGCTGCAATATCAGTCATCTCTGTCTCATATTGTCGATACAGATCGGTTATATGTTTCATCATTTTTAGATAACTATCCATATGGTCATCTCCACGGTACCATGAAGGGGTTCATGAATGCAAGATTTGGCTGGTTGTGATTATTTTCGCACACCAGCAAGTTTTGAGGGGCCTGATATTTGCCGAATCTTTGGACATCAAAGCCGGCTGACCGGCTCAAAGTGCCTTGCTCGGTTCTAATTCCGTCGCTGTACTGGCAAGCGGGGCACTCCTTGAAGGTCTGTTTTATTTCTATTTTAGTGGCTTCATAATCCATGGCAATCCTCCCATGTCGGACATTTTAACCGCCAGCTGCGCTCAAGCCAAGTACGCAAAAAAATGCTTAATCACGAAAGCACGAAAGTTGAAAACCACGAAATAAATGCATCTTCTTTGTGTCCTTTGTGCCTTCGTGGTTCAAAATATTTAGTAAGAACAGAGCACTGATTGCCGGTTACTGGCAAGCACTACCCGTGTTCAGGGTTTTGTACGATCTTTTGCGGGGGTGTTGTTTTCAGAACTTCCGGTAAGCTTGGGGTTGTTCCAGTGCCGTTCCTTGTCCCGCAGGCGTTTTTTCTCGAGGTTTTTTTCAAGGGCCGCGCTCAGGTCGATGCCGGTCTGGTTGGCAATGCATACGGCCACGAAAAGCACGTCTGCCAGTTCATCTGCCAGGTCGGCATTTTCTTTTCCTTTTTTGAAGCTCTGCTCGCCATAGGTGCGGGTCATGATTCTGGCAACTTCGCCGACCTCCTCCATGAGGATGCCGAGGTTGGTCAGTTCCGAAAAGTATCTGACGCCGTAGGTTGTGACCCATTCGTCCACGGTTTGCTGGTATTCCTTAATGCTCAATTGAGGCATGGCGCACTCCTTAATGAATGTTTTCGTCCAGCATACCGGAATTTGTGTTTGTCTGCAATTGGGCTTTAGGTTAATGTGCGGGCAACAGCTATTGGCAATCTGTTTTTAAATCATATGAACCACAAAGACACAAAGGACACAAAGCTTGGGGTGTACAATAAATCTTGTGGCGTAATACCTTAATTTGTCATTCCCGTGGAGGCGGCATCGGCCCAAAAAAGACGGGTGTGGTCTGGTTTGATGCCCACGGACGGCGAATTCAATACACCGGAAACAACCCTGAGCGGTTTTCTGGACGGCATGCCCCTGGCCATGGCCACGGGCCGGTGCTGGCACTCTTTGTTGAAGACGATCCCCGCAAATGATACCATGGTATGCAAAGGAAAGCCGAAAACAAAATTACAATCAATGCCGACTATGGTTTCCAAACCTGATCAAAGCCATTTTAAGCAATTAAACCGGCAAGTTAATGCGTTAATGAAAAACCTTCTATATTCACTTATGGCTGTGTTTTCTTGAATGTTGTCAGCATATTTAATCGCAGGTTTAATAGCTTCTAATTGAAAAATGCAATCTGATGCATATTATATGAAGAGTATGGGCAAGATATTCATTTTTTGACCATTTAAGGAACGGTGATGATATGAATAAAAACACATTGGTTTATATTTGCATTATCACGCTGATGGTTTTGGGCATGGCTGTCCTTCTGAGTATTCATGTCAAACCGCAGGTTTTTTTCTTCCACAGCAGAATTGCTCCGCTCCAACCGGCCAGTGTCTTTCCCGGCGTCGACCAGGACCCTGGATATCCTTTTGCAGTGCATTTAATCGCAGGAATCTGTGCCTTGCTGCTTGTGGGATACTTGTTTTGGTCCTTTTACCTGAAGTCTAAAAAAGAAATCCAGGCGGATCTGTCTGCCATGGAGGGTTCCCTTTTCAATCTTTCCCTGGCAACCGGCCGGACCGAATACGAATTGTTTTGTAAATCTGCAGAAGGCTGGTCGGTTAGCGGCGACAGAATTGACGAGGATTTCAAGAGATATATGGTGGATCAGGTCCTGCCATATTATACACGGGATTTTGTCAGAAAAAACCACGAACACCTCGATGAAACCTTGATAAAAAAGGTAGACGTCGGACCCCCATTCTGGTGGGATTGGGCGAAGGCATTGCTCGTTTTCCCAGGCAGTTTACTTCTTTTGGTCTCCTTTGTACTTATCGTTGGCATGAAGACCATCCATTAGAATGAAGCCGAAAAACGAAAAAACCCAATCCCATCCAGGGGCTTGCCGGGATCTACTCTCCGCAACGGCTATCTGAAACGATCTGATCAATCAAGTCCTTCCTCAAAACACATTTTCAGCTAATGCAATGGCAGGATAGCGTCCACAGTATGAAATTTCTTAAGATCAATGGTAACATGCAGCCGGACA
>JBDLJD010000255.1:0-4773 GCA_039714495.1 Thermodesulfobacteriota bacterium | reverse complement strand
CTAAACCCTACATTATATTGTTGGCTCTAAGCTTTGCGCAACCAGCTCACGCTTAACTCTTTTCTAATAACGCTCAACCCCTTAGTTTGTTGTAATTCCGCATTCCGAAGCAGGGATAAATCCCTGCGCTACATGGTTGATTCGAGGAATGAGCATGTAGGCCAGGGCTTCAGCCCTGCATCGTCCGGCACTCTTGTCTCTGTCTTTTCTGTCCTCTGGCTTCCGTCCTCCGGTGTTCTGGCCTCTGTCTTCTCCCTACTCCCTACTGCCTACTTGCCTACGGCTCCGGGTTTTGTCTTCGGGCCTCTGACTTCTCCCTACAGCCTACTCCCTACTCCCGGGATCTGTCCTCTGGCATTCTGTCCTCTGGCACTCTGGCTTCCGTCCCCTGGTGTTCCGGCCTCTGTCTTCTGTCCTCTCGGGCTCTGACCTAGTCCAGCCCTAATATGGAAATCGCCGCCACATTGGAGTGCGGCATGCCCCCCAGGTTGTGCGTCAGGCCTAGCCTCGCATTCTTGACCTGCCGTTCCTCGGGCACCCTTTCCAGGAGCTGTTCGTACATGGCATAAATCATGCGCAGCCCAGAGGCGCCGATGGGATGGCCGAAGCACTTCAGCCCGCCGTCCACCTGGCAGGGGGTGCCGCCGTCAAGGTCGTAGTACCCGTTCATGATATCTTCGTATACCCCGCCCTTGGGGGATATGTGCAGGTCCTCCATGGTAACCATCTCGGTGATGGAAAAACAGTCGTGCACTTCGCACATGCTGATCTCCTCCCTGGGGTCCTTGATGCCGGCTTCCTTATAGGCGTTGGTGGCGGCAATGCGGGTGGTCACGAAATGGGAGCCGTCCCAGGAGTTGCCGATAGCTTCTTCGCCCGAGCTAACCGACACGGACAGCGCCTTGACCTTGACCAGGTCCTGGTTCTTCTTCAGGCTCTTGGCGATCTCCGGGGTGGTCACGATGGCGCAGGCAGACCCGTCGCTCACCCCGCAGCAGTCGAACAGCCCCAGGGGATAGGCGATCATGGGCGCCTTCTTGATGATGTCCTCGGACACGGCCTTGCGCAAATGCGCCCTGGGGTTCAGGGCACCGTTGGCATGGCTTTTGGCAGAGATATGGGCCATGGCATCCTTGATCTGTTCCATGGGCACCCCCCACTTGGCGCTGTAGGCCGTGGCCAATTGGGCGAACATGCCGGGCGCACTCATATTGGCGCCCATCATGGAGGCTTGAACGCTCATACCGGTGCTGGCAGGAAGTCCGCCGTACCCCGTGTCCTTGAGTTTCTCCACCCCCAGGGCCAGTACAATATCATAAGCTCCGGCTGCCACCGCATAACAGGCGGCCCGAAAAGCCTCTGTAGCCGTGGCACAATAGTTTTCCGTTCGGGTGACCGGTATGTAGGGCAGCTTCAGGGCCACCCCCAGAGGCACGGCCGCCTTGCCCACATTGATCTCGTCGATGTGCGTGCCCACGTAGGCCGCCTGGATCTCTTTTTTCTCGATACCTGCGTCTTCCAGGCACTCCACCAGGGCTTCGGCTGCCAGGTCCTCGGCATACGACTCCCAGCGCTCGCCAAAGTGCGTACATCCCATTCCTAAAATTGTGACTTTATCTTTGATGCCGTCAGCCATTTACTTCACCTCCTTTATTGGAACAGCCTTCCAGAAATATCCGGAAATATCTCTTTTGGCGTCATAGTATTTTCTGCGGAAACTTAAAGTAACGGCTATGCCGGTTTCCAGTTCGTCCAGGCTGCAGTCCGTAAAGTCGAACATCATCTTGCCGCCGCCTTCGAATTCCACCTGGCCGTACACTGCCGGCGGATTAATGGAAGCCGCCAGCATATCGCCGGTAAAGCTGGCCACATGCCCGATCTTGTCGGCAAAACGGTGATCTTCCATCTCGCCCACGGCCCCACATTCCGCATTCACACATACCGCCTGGGGCGGCAGCTGCAGCGTGCCGCACTTTTTACACTTGGAACCCCAGAGCCCCAGGACCATTTTGCGGGAGCGCCACATGGCCGACCAGCGCGTCCACACATCCTCTTCCGAGCGCAGGCCACCATCACCGGGCAGGATGTCCCGCCACACCAGGTATTTGGTGTAGTTGTCCAGTTCGGCCTTGTTGGCCAGAGCGGCCGACACCGAGCCGTTGTTCTGAAAGGCCGTGATCTTTTCGGTCGCCTCGAAACAGAGGGCGTCGCAACCGCTTCCGAAACTGATCACCATCAGCTTGTCACCGGGTTGGGCCGTTTCCAGGGCATTGGCCAGCATTACCATGGACTGAGCCGTACCGCTCTGCCCGATCTCCACCTGGAAGTTGTTCTGGTCGGCTTCTGCGGATATGCCCAGGACCTTGTTCAGTTTTCTTCTGGCAGCCACGTAGTGACAATCGTAGATCACCTTGGCGAAATCCTCAATTTTCATATTTAGTTTTTCAAGCAGCCCGTTCACCGCCTGGGGAATGAACTGGTCAAATCCCAAGTCCCTGATCCAGCGGTCCTCCCACTGGCGGTCGTAAGTAGTATCCTTGCCCCGGTAGTGGTCGGCAAAATCGTAGGACAGGGAAAAGGACCCTTTGAACTCGGCGATGACCTTGTCATTGCCGATCATGAAGGCTGCGGCAGCATCGCCAAAAATCAGTTCCTGGGGCGAGGCCGGCTTGCCCAGTCTGCTTTCTGCGGCGGTGACCACGACATTGTCCATCCTTCCGGCTTCCACCGCGTCCATGGCTGACAAAAGGGCGCTGGTCCCGGCTTTCAATCCGCCGGAAAAATCCGCCGCGCGGATGTCGTCGCCCAATCCCAATGCTGTGGCCACGATACCGGCATTGAGCCGTTCCTTGTAGGGCATGGTGGTCGAGGCCATGAAGGCCCCGTCAACGACGGCAGGGTCCATGCCGTTGAGGGCTTTCCGCCCGGCAGCCACTGCCATGGTGATGCTGTCCTCGTCAAAATTGGCCACCGCCTTCTCCCCCTTGGCGTTGGCTATGTTTGCCGGATTCATCCAGCCCATGGCCTGATAAACCAGCATACGGTTCAAACGATAGCGCGGCACATAACCGCTATAAGAACAAATTCCCGACATTTCTCCCCCTTATGGTTTTAAAGTTGTTACATCCTAAAATATATCATTTGGCTCTTGACCGGTCGTTATTTTTTGGTGCTTGATCCTGGTTGCTGGTTGATCTATGCATCCAGCATCAGGCTTCCGGCAGGGATAAATCCCTGCGCTACACTGCTAAAAGTTCAAGGCCATGTAGTTCAGGGCTTTAGCCCTGCAGTTCGGTCAAGTCCTGGTCAAAAGTTGTCACTTTTATCGGTTTCAAATGGCCTGTCTTCCATCTCTTGATTTAAAAATGAACATCGAACATTCAACGTCCAACATCCAACGTCGTCTGTGGCGCTGAGGTTCTCCCTACTCCATACTCCTTACTACCTACTTTTTGGGGTGATTTTTTCTCAGGCAATCCCATGATCTTTTGCTAAAAGCCCATGGATTGGCTGATAATTCTTTTCATGATCTCATTGGTTCCGGCAAAGATGGATGTGACTTGAAGGTCACGGAAGGCCCGCTCCAACGGGCACTTTTCATCCAGGGCAAACATCCCGACAAGGTCCATGCAGCGGCCGATGACCCGTTTGGCCAGATCAGACGTCCAGTACTTGGCCATGGATGTTTCCACCACCACATCCTTTTTCTCCATGTGGTCGACCACCAGTTTTTCCACGAAAGACCTTGAGATTCGTGTTTCCGTGGCCATCTCCACCAGGGCGAATTGGTTGGCCTGGTACTTGGAAAGCGGCTTTTGGTTGCCGTGCTCTGTTTTGCGGCAGTATTCCGTGGTCCACTCCAGCATCCATTCTGTTCGCGCCTGGCACATTAGGGCAGAAATCAAACGTTCCTGCTGCAGCTTTTGCATGAGCATGATAAACCCTTCGCCCTTTTCACCGAGACGGTTGACCACGGGGATCCGGCAATTGGTAAAGAAAAGCTCGGCTGTGTCCTGGCTGTGCATACCCATTTTTTCCAGCTGCACTCCTCTTTTGAAACCCGGCGTTCCGTCCTCGACCAAATATAAGGAAAGGGATTTATGGGGTACTGCCGCGGCCGGGTCTTTGGCTGCTATGATGACCAGGCCGCAGTTTATCCCGTTGGATATAAAGGTCTTCGAGCCATTGATCAGCACCTCATCCCCTTCCTCCACAGCCGTGGTGGTCATGGAGGCCAGATCGCTGCCTGCATCCGGTTCGGTCATGGCCACAGCGCTGATAATTTCGCCGCTGACACAGCCCGGAAGGTATTTCTTTTTCTGATTTTCCGAACCGTATGACGCAATGTAGGGAACCACAATGTCGCTGTGCAGCGGTGAGATGAGCCCGGTGTGATTGGTACGCATCATTTCTTCCGTTGCGATGACGGAATAGAGAAAATCGCCCCCCATGCCACCGTACTCGGTAGAAACGGCAGTGCATAAAAACCCGTTCTCGCCCATCTTGCGCCAAAAGGACGCGGGAACCATGTGATCGGCTTCCCATTGGGTCACGTTGGGAATAATTTCCTGAGCCAGGAAATGCCGCATGTTTTCCCGGAAAGCGACGTGCGCTTCACTATAGTTTATGATCTGCATATTGCTTTAAGCTCCATTTCCAATGGCTGCCTTTTCCCGCCTGCCTGACGGACGGCTACAGTCCCATCCGCTTGGCGATGATACCGCGCATTATCTCATTGGTGCCGGCAAAAATCGGCGTTACCTTTAGATCGCG
>JBDLJD010000254.1:0-4794 GCA_039714495.1 Thermodesulfobacteriota bacterium | reverse complement strand
AAAACGCGAGAGGAAAAAATCCTAATATCGAAATACCGAAATTCTAAACAAATACCAAATCCAAATGTTCAAATATGCAAAACGTAACAGCCGTGCAATTTGCGCATAGCGTTTGGCCCTATTGCCGTTTATGTGTTTGGTATTGAATCATTTGAAATTGTTTAGTATTTTGATATTCGATATTAGAATTTCCGGTTCATCCGGATTGGGCTTTAGAATTTTCGGCTTATCCAGATCAGGTCAGAAATATAAGATCTGGCGAACATCATTTAGAGCGCCAAGCCAACACAAAAAAGGAGCGACAGGATCATGAAGATCCATGAATACCAGGCAAAAGAACTGTTCCGTAAATATGGCGTGCCCGTACCCGAGGGGCGGGTGGCCTTTGACCCGGATGAAGCCGTCACGGCGGCAGAGGCGCTGGGCAGCTACCCCGTGGTGGTCAAGGCCCAGATTCATGCAGGCGGACGCGGCAAGGGCGGCGGCGTTAAGCTGGCCGGAAGCGCCGAGGAGGTCCAATCCGTTGCCTATGAGATTATAGGCATGAATCTTGTCACCCACCAAACAGGGCCCCAGGGGCGCGAGGTAAAAAAAGTTCTCGTGGAGCAGGGTCTCAATATAGCCAAGGAGCTCTACCTGAGCGTCATTCCGGACAGGGCCACGGCCATGATGGTGATTATGGCCAGCGAGGCCGGAGGGATGGATATCGAGACAGTGGCCGAGGAAACACCGGAAAAAATCATCAAGGTGTATGTGGATCCCTTGGCGGGTATCAACCCCTACCACTGCCGGGAAGCGGCTTTTGGTCTCAATCTGCCGGCTTCCGTGATCAAGCCCTTCAACCAGATGTTGGTTAAACTGTATAACATGGCCGTGGATTATGACTGTTCCCTGGTGGAAATCAATCCTTTGGTGATCACGGCCGAAGAGACCATGGTCGCCCTGGATGCCAAGGTCAACATCGATGATAATGCCCTGTTCCGGCACAAGGATATCCTGGAATACCGGGATCTCAACGAGGAGGATCCGCTGGAGATCGAGGCCTCCACATTCAATCTCAATTACATCAATCTTGACGGCAATGTGGGCAACATGGTCAATGGCGCCGGCCTGGCCATGGCCACCATGGACATCATCAAATTGGCCGGTGCCGAGCCGGCCAACTTTCTGGATGTCGGGGGCGGCGCCAGTGCGGAAATGGTGGAAAACGGATTCCGCATCATCCTGAGCGACGCAAATGTAAAGGGTATTTTGATCAACATATTCGGCGGAATACTGCGGTGTGACGTGCTGGCGGAAGGCGTGGTTCAGGCTGCCCGGAAAACCGGCATCAACGTTCCCGTGGTGGTGCGCATGGAGGGGACCAATGTTGAGGAGGGCCGCAGAATTCTGGCTGATTCAGGGTTGAACCTCACCACGGCCGTGGACCTGAAAGATGCCGCCCAAAAGGTGGCTGGACTGGTAAGTTAGTGTTAGGTAATTGTTTTTTCGAAATTATTTCCAGCACAAAGACATAGCAGGGGAGCGTGGGTATATCCTTTGTGGTCTTTGTGCCTTTGTTTACCAAGTGAAATTCATGGCAATGAGGAGCGCAGCGGATTTCACAAAGGTGATTTGAATTGTTGATAGACATCGCGGGGGAAGCATCGTGAGTATTTTCATAAATAAGGAAACACGCCTTCTGGTGCAGGGTATCACGGGCAAGGAAGGACAGTTTCACACGCAGCAGTGCGTAGCCTATGGAACGCAGGTCGTGGCAGGCGTTACGCCGGGTAAGGGCGGCCAGAAGATGGATGAGGTACCGGTGTTCAACACGGTGAAAGCGGCGGCCGCCGCCACCGGGGCCAACTGCAGTATGATTTTTGTGCCGCCGCCGTTCGCGGCCGACGCCATCATGGAGGCTGCAGATGCCGGCATGGACACCATCGTGGCCATTACCGAAGGTATTCCGGTGATGGACATGATGAAGGTCAAAAACTATCTCAAGGGGAAACCGTCGCGCCTGATCGGCCCCAACTGCCCGGGTATTATCACACCGGGCGAATGTAAGATCGGCATTATGCCGGGCCCCATCCACAAACCGGGCGGTCCCATCGGTGTGGTGTCCCGTTCGGGCACCCTCACCTACGAGGTCGTCCACCAATTGACCATGCAGGGCATCGGGCAGACCACCTGCCTGGGCATCGGCGGAGACCCGGTCAACGGCACCAATTTTATCGATTGCCTGGAAGCGTTTGAAAAAGACGGCAGCACAGAAGGCATCGTGATGGTGGGTGAAATCGGCGGTACGGCCGAGGAAGAGGCCGCAGACTTCATCGAAAAAAATCTGACCAAACCGGTGGTGGGCTTTATTGCGGGGCTGACCGCTCCTCCGGGCAGGCGCATGGGGCACGCCGGTGCCATTATCAGCGGGAAAAGCGGAACTGCCCAAGGCAAACTGGATGCCATGCGAAAAAGCGGCATCCACATTTGCGAGAACCTGGGTACGCTGGGCGAGCTGTGTGCCGAGGTATTTAAATAATGCATGAGATGGGCATAGCCATGCAGATCATTGAAATCGCCACGGCTTCTATTCCCAGGGATGAAGGGAATGTGGCGGTTGCACGGGTGAACCTCAAGGTGGGCAAGCTGGCCGCCGTGGTCGCAGACAGCCTGCGCTTCTGCTTCGAGATAGCTGCCAAGGAAACCCCGCTGGAAGGCGCTGAGCTAGGTATTGAAGAGATACCGGTCAGGGCCAGGTGCAAGGCGTGCGATACGGAGTGGACCATCGAGGGGCCGGCGTTCAACTGCGAAAAGTGCGACAGCGGTCAAATCGAACTTCTCTCCGGCCGGGAACTGAACATTGAATCCATTGAAATCGCCGAAGAAAAAGGATCACCAACATGCTGATACAAAACCATACAACACAACTGGCCCGGCACCACCAGGACGGCCACAGCCATTCCCATCCCCACCCCCGGGGTGACACAAAGGTTCACAGCGTCAAGTCGGGCCGGCGGGAGATCAAGGTCGTCAGGCGCGTGCTTGATGTCAATGAAAAAATGGCCGATGAAAACCGGGAACTTTTCAACCGGCACGGCATTTTCGTCCTCAACATGATGAGTTCGCCGGGTTCGGGGAAAACCACCACTCTGGAAAAATCCCTGGCAACCATCATGCCTGAAATAAAATGCGCCGTGATTGTGGGTGATATCTGCACCACCAACGATGCCGACCGCCTGGCCGTGTCCGGGGCGCCGGTGGTCCAGATCAACACCGACGAGTTTGGAGGCGATTGCCACCTGGCCGCCCATGTGATTGAAAAAGCCGCCCGCAGCATCGATTTGGACGATATCGATCTCTTGATTGTGGAGAATGTGGGCAATCTGGTCTGCCCGGCGGAGTTCGACATCGGCGAGGATGCACGCGCCGTCATTCTCAGCGTAACCGAGGGTGAGGACAAACCTTTGAAGTACCCCCTGATGTTTCGCGAGAGCGACATCGCCATCCTGAACAAGACGGATCTGCTGCCCTACCTGGACTATGATGTGCAGGATGCAATCAACAGCATCCGCAGTGTCCACCCTGACATGCCGGTGTTTGAAATGTCTTCCAAAACCGAAGAAGGCATGGGGCCCTGGCTGGAGTGGCTGAAGGGGCAGGTCAGAGACAAACGCCAACAGGGCTAGTGCGGTTGTCCACCACTGCTTGATTAGCAGCGATGCCATGATTTTGTCAGGACGGAAGTGCTGGTCTGCATGCACCAACGTGGACAATGGTCAGCCAGTGTTGGATATTGGACATTTATCTATTTTTAAATATCCAATATTCAATGTCCAATGATCAAGTTTTAAAGCCCTGTAATGTAGCGCAGGGATTTATCCCTGCTGATCCGACTGCGGAAAACTCCAAAACAGGTATGAGGAGGGATTTCCCATGGACGTTAGGAGAGCGGCATTTGCCGGAAGCTGGTACCCGGACAGTGCGGCTGAATGCGAAGCCGACATAAGGCGCTACATCGAAAAAGCGAGCCCGTCGGAATTGTCTTGTATCGGTGGAATCGTCCCGCACGCCGGCTGGTATTTTTCAGGGGAGATCGCCTGCCGGGTCATTCACGGGTTAAAAAGCGGCCCTCCCCCGGATGTTGTGGTTCTTTTTGGCATGCATCTCCATCCGGAATCCCCCTGCTACATCATGGCCGAAGGGGCGTGGGAAACACCTTTTGGCAAACTTTCCATTGAAACCGATGTGGCCCGTCAACTGTTGGAGGCCTTCAACTTTCAAGTGGAAACCGCCCTGCACCACACCCAGGACAATACCATCGAGCTGCAGCTTCCCTTTATCAAGTACTTCTTTCAAGATACCAAAATCGTTCCCCTGGGCCTTCCGCCTGTGGAATCGTCCCTTAAAATCGGCGTGACTGTGGCGGAAATACTATCCGACCTCGGCCTGAAGGCCCGGATCATCGGTTCCACCGACCTTACCCACTACGGCTTCAACTACGGCTACACCCCCATGGGGTCGGGCGCTTCCGCGGTGGAGTGGGTGAAAGCAGAAAACGATCGCCGTGCAGTGGATGCGATGCTGTCCATGGATTCCAGGTCAGTGATCCGGGAAGGGCTGGCCAACCAGAATGCCTGTTGTGCCGGCGCTGCAGCCGCGGCCATAGCCGCCAGCAGGGCGATGGGCGCCACCCGTGCAGAGGAAGTGGCGTACGCCACCAGCTACGATAAACAACCCAACGACAGTTTTGTGGGCTATGTTGGGATTCTGTATTCCTGATTAAGAAATTTTACCGCCCGCTTCGCTCAAGAC
>JBDLJD010000253.1:0-4804 GCA_039714495.1 Thermodesulfobacteriota bacterium | reverse complement strand
ATTTTATACAAGTATGGTAACTACGCTCCGCTGTAATTTGATGCAATTTTTCTTCGAGCGTAATTTATCGCCGATATCGGCCTCAAACTGCCTGCAACAATAAATATCAGCGAAGCATAATAACGCGCGTCAGCGCTAATATCGGGCAACGCCCTAATGACGCGAAGCAAATAGCAGGCGTAGCGCTAATTGAATCTGTGCAGTCCGCGTAATCCATGTCGGGTTGCCGTGGGTTTCGGCCGTCTTCTGTCTTCTGATGGGCGAACACACAGGTTCGCCCCTACATGCCTCTGGTTTCTGTCGCTCTGGAGTTCTGGCCTCTGGGGCTCTGCCCCCCGGCACTCTGGTACGGCTTATGTATCAGATAAAATATTGTAAGACGAGCGAAATTGTTTATACACGAACATAAAGGAACGTATGGAAAGATTTAATTTAATAGCCGTGAATTAATAGCTACTTATGCTCGTCTTAGTATTATATAAAGGCCTGATGCAACCATCGTGCACCCTGGGCCGTTTTTCCATGCAGCCTTAGGCATTTGACAATTGACACGACAGAGGGCTTGGGGCTAAAGTGAGCGCAAGAAAACAGGTCAGTGAAAATGAAAGGAGCAAACATGATCAATCCGGAAATGTTCAGGGAATACGATATAAGGGGAATTGCCGGCAAGGATATGGACGCGGAGGACGTGGTGACCATCGGCAAAGGGATCGGTACCTTTTTATTACGCCACGGCAACCACAATCTCACCGTGGGACAAGACTGCCGCACCACCTCAGCCTTGTATTCGGAGAAACTGATCCAGGGGCTTACGGCAACAGGATGTGATGTGGTGGACATCGGCGTCTGTCCTACGCCGGTGGCCTATTATTCCATTCGCAAACTGAGAAAGCAGGGCAATGTCATGGTGACGGCCAGCCACAACCCCCCTGAATACAATGGCTTTAAAATATGCAGCGGAGTTGATTCCGTATATGGCGAACAGATTCAAGAGATCCTGAAATATATCCAGGCCAACGATTTCGAATCAGGCCAGGGAAGTGTGGAATTCTTTGACGTGACCCCCTACTACAAGGCCCACCTGTTGGAGAATGTCACTGTGCGCAAACACCTGAAGGTGGGCATCGACGCCGGAAACGGCACAGCCGGCCTCACCGCGCGGCCCATCATAAATAATCTCGGATGCTATGTAACTGATATTTATTGTGACATGGACGGCACCTTTCCCAATCACGAAGCCGACCCCACGGTGCTGGAAAACATGACCGATCTCATCGCCCTTGTGAAGGAGAACAACCTGGATGTGGGCTTTGGGTACGATGGGGATGGCGACAGGATAGGTGTGGTGGATGAAAACGGCAACCTGGTATATGGCGACAAACTGATGATTATCTTTGCCCGGGAGATTCTGTCGCGCGAACCCGGCGCCACGTTTATTTCGGAAGTGAAATGCTCCAAAACCATGTACGATGATATTGAAAAGCACGGAGGCCGGGCCATCATGTGGAAAACCGGCCATTCCCTGATCAAACAGAAAATGAAGGAAGAGGAGGCTGCCCTGGCTGGTGAAATGAGCGGGCATATTTTCTTTGCCGACCGCTACTTCGGGTTTGACGACGCAACTTACGCATCGTGCCGGCTGCTGGAGATTCTGTCGGCCACCGGGAAAAAGGTGTCCGAACTGCTGGCCGATATTCCGGAAACCTTTTCCACCCCCGAAATTCGCGTGGAGTGCCCGGATCATATCAAATTTGACGTGGTAAAAGAGGTAACCGACTATTTCAGGGAGCGGAACGATGTGATCGACATCGACGGTGTGCGGGTCCTGTTCCCCGACGGATGGGGGCTGGTAAGGGCCTCCAACACCCAGCCGGCCCTGGTCCTGCGGTTTGAAGCCATGTCTCCGGAAAGGTTGACGGAAATACAGGAAGCGGTGGAAAGCGTACTGCGGGATATCCAGAAAAAGTTCCATGATTGACAAGAAAATTTTCGGGACGCTGTTTTTTTCCATCTTTGCGGCGATCACCGGCGTGGGCATTGTCGTCCCCCTGCTGCCGGTGTATGCCCATAGCCTGGGTGCCAGCGGGCTGTACATCGGCCTTATTTTCGGCTCCTTTTCTCTTTCCAGAACCTTTTTTCTGCCCTATTTCGGCCGAAAATCCGATAAAAGCGGACGCAAGCACCTGATCGTCACCGGGCTGGCCGGCTACACACTCATTTCCATCGCCTTTATTTTCTCCAGCAATGTAGAAACCCTGATTGCCATACGCTTTTTACAGGGCATTGCTTCCTCTATGATGATGCCGGCCATCCAGGCCTATGTGGGTGACATCACCCCCAAAGGCCGGGAAGGTTTCACCATGGGGCTTTTCAATATGTCTCTTTTTATGGGGCTGAGCCTGGGGCCGCTCATGGGGGGCGGCATCACGGACAGCTTTGGCCTGGAAGCCTCTTTCATCTGCATGGGCGCCCTATCGCTGATTGGATTTTTTCTGAGCCTCTTTCTGCTGCCGCCCATCAACCGGGAACAAGTCCGGCAGCGCAACCGCCCCCCCGTCAAATGGCGCAGGATCGTGCAGGACCGTGAAGTGATCGGGCTTTTTCTGTTCAGGGTCGGCTACACGGCCTGCATCGGTATCATTTGGGGATTTCTCCCGGTGCTGGCCGACGACGAACTGTCGCTTTCCAGTTCGACCATAGGGATGCTGGTCATGATGGGGGTCTTTATCAGCGGCGCCATTCACATGCCCATGGGGTACCTGGCGGACCGTCTCAACCGGAAAAGGATGATTATGATCGGCGGTATGCTGGTTACCGTAGCCATGATCGGGTTTGCCCGGGCCGGCTCGGTTCACGACCTGATCGTCGCCAGCATTTTTTTTGGCTTCGGCGGCGGCATCTCCATGCCCGCCCACATGGCCATAGCGGTATTCAAGGGCAGCGAAAGCGATGCCATGGGATCCCTAATGGGGCTCATGACCATGGCTCACAGTCTGGGAATGCTGGCAGGATCCACCCTGGCCGGCGTGATGATGGATCTCTTTCAGCTCAGACACGCATTCTGGTTAGGGTCGGGCATTATCTGTGTCGGAACACTGCTCTTCTTTATTTTTTCCAGGAGAAAACCAGGGTTCCGGGATTCAAGGGAGATAGGAATTAGCTCCTAGCTGACAGCCGCCTATCAGCTACGAGTTACAAGCTATGAGCTGTCTACATAATCACAATGGGTAAGCGGGCACATTCATGCCCGCATGCGGCTACAAAGAAAGATGATATGAGCCAAAAATATTCATTCAACCGTGTGGAATTTGCCGGGTCCCTCGGCGACCTGGGCACACTGCTGCCCCTGGCCGTGGGCATGATCATGATCAACGGATTGAATCCCCAGGGACTTTTTCTGTCCATCGGACTTTTCTATATCTGGACCGGGTATTTCTACGGCCTCCCGGTGCCGGTGCAGCCCATGAAAGTGGTGGGTGCCTACGCCATCGCCACCGGCCTCACAGCCCAGCAAATTTCAGCTTCCGGCGCCTGGCTGGCATTGATTCTGCTGGTTGCCGGCATCACGGGCCTGATCGACCTCATCGGCAGGCACACCCCCAAAGCAGTCATCCGGGGCGTTCAGCTCTCCACAGGCAGCCTCCTGATGACCCAGGGCATAAAGCTCATGTGGGGCACGTCGTCCTTCCAAACCCTCAAAAGTGCTGCCGAACCCTACCTTGTCATCCAGCACCTGGGGCCCATCCCCATCGGGATCATCCTCGGTGCGGCCGGCATCGCCCTCACCCTGCTGCTGCTGGAAAACAAACGCTTTCCCGCCGGCCTGATCGTCGTGGGCAGCGGCATAGCCCTAGGACTGTTTGTCGGCACACGCGAAGGGTTTGATCTCCTGGCCGTCAATATCCACCTGCCCGGTCTATTCCCTTTCGGGCTGCCTTCCATGCATGATTTTTCCCTGGTCCTTTTGCTCGTGGTCCTGCCCCAGATCCCCATGACCGTCGGCAACGCGGTGGTGGCCTATGCCGACCTGTCAAAGGAGTATTTTGGCGAGGCATCTAAAAAGGTAACCTATAAAAATGTGTGCCTGAGCATGGCGGTCGGCAATGTCCTTTCTTTCCTATTGGGCGGAATGCCGCTCTGCCACGGTGCCGGCGGTCTGGCCGCCCACTATCGCTTTGGTGCGCGCACGGCCGGATCCAACCTGGTCATCGGGGTCATCTTTCTTTTGCTGGCCCTTTTCCTGGGCACCGGCATCCTGGCCATTGTCTACCTGATTCCTTTGGCAATTCTGGGCGTGCTGCTCCTCTACGCCGGCAGCCAACTCTGCATGACGATCATCGATCTCATGTCCCGCAAGGATCTTTTCGTGGCTCTGGTCATGCTGGGTATCACCTTGGCCACCAATCTGGCAGTAGCCTTTCTGGTGGGCCTTGCTTTGGCCTACGCGCTCAAGTCCGATCGCCTGTCCGTATAGTCCAATGATTAACAAATTGAATCCATGTAAACCAACCCTAAGTTCATAACATAGGTTACACCTTGATTATGCCAACTACCTGTTATTGCATTTATATTTTACTCTGTTAATCTTCATCTGGAGCGTCTCTCCGGGGATGGTGTAATCACCACTATTTCGGTAGTGTTCGAATTAAGGAGATTTCTTCCGATAATCCTAATAGGCGGTCATTTCAATTTCTGGTCAATTCCGAAGGGCTGATAACTCGAAAACACAAATTTTTTGAAATAGGATTCGCAGCCTGTGAAACGATGGTATCACAGGCTGCCCTAACCTGTTGATTGGTTGGAG
>JBDLJD010000252.1:0-4827 GCA_039714495.1 Thermodesulfobacteriota bacterium | reverse complement strand
GCCTGGTCCATGATCCGGTCCAGCAGCTCCTGGCAGGTGGGGATGTCGCGCACAAACCCCATGGTCTGACCGGCAGCCAGAATACCTTTTTCCATCTGCCCCTCCTCGAGCATCTCCTTGCCCACCAGCCCGGAAACATAGGGAACAATATCCTCGATCTGGGTGTTGCCCCGGCTTTCAATTTCCAGAACCTTGTCCACCACCGGGTTGTGCATGACCCGTTCCGTATTTCTGAGGGTCCGCATGATCAGGCGTGTGTCGCGCTCACTGTGATCCACGAGGGCCTGCTTCACATTGGGATGCACCGGCGCCTCCTGGGTGGCCACAAACCGGGTTCCCATGTTGATGCCGTCGGCCCCCAGGCCCAGTGCCCCCACCAGGCCACGGCCATCCCCCAGGCCGCCTGATGCGATAATCGGCAGACTGATGGCGTCACGGGTCAGCGGCACCAGGATCATGGTGGTCACATCGTCCTCACCCGGATGGCCGGCGGCCTCGAACCCGTCGATGCTGACACCGTCACAGCCGACCTTTTCCGCTTTAATGGCATGCCGCACCGACGTGCACTTGTGAATAACCTTGATGCCGGCCGCCTTGATCTGATCCATGTAAGGTTCCGGATTTCTGCCGGCCGTTTCGATAAACTGCACCCCCTCTTCCGCACAGACCCGAATATAGGCTGGATAGTCGGGCGGCCGCATGGTCGGCAAAAAGGTGAGGTTGACGCCAAAGGGTTTATCGGTGAGTTCACGGCACTTTTTAATCTCAGCCCGGAAGTCCTCGGGATCCGGAAAGGTCAGCGCGGTCATGAAGCCGATCCCACCGGCGTTGCCCACAGCCGATGCCAGCTCCGACCGTGCCACCCACATGAGTCCGCCCTGAACGATGGGGCGTTCGATTCCGAAGAATTCTGTAATCCTGGTTTTTATCATTTTTTTAACCTCCCCTTTGTAAAATTTACTCTATAACGTTTGTGAGCTTTAATTAGCTCATGCATCGTGGTGTTTTTACGTCATGCCCGCGCAGGCGGGTATCCAGGGCTTAGGGCTCACCGCTTTCTGGATAGCGCGAAAGCTTCACTTCCCTCAAAAGTATTTTCTTCTGCTACAGCTTGATCGCCCCACTCAGCGGCGCTTCCCAGTCCAGGGCCGCATCTTCGGCCAGCTGATCATCGAATTTTTTGGTGATGGCCGGCGGCAGCGGAGATGACTTGCGGCTTTGCAGATCGGCATGGGTCCCCAGTACCTCCAGGGTCGATGCCATTTTGCCGGTGGTTTCATTGATCATGAAGACCATGAACTGAAACCGCTTGTCGCTGCGGCCCAGCAGCCGGATCCTCAGCCCCACCGTCTCTTTCACGTTGACCTCTGCAAAATATTGGATAAAATGCTTTAACGCGAAAACACCCGACCGCTCTTTTGTAAAATAGTCACGATCCAAACCATAGGACTTGAAAAATTGCCATATGGCAGCGTCGAAAAGCGCCATGTACCAGCGCACGTTCATGTGTCCCATGGCGTCCAGATACTCAAGAGGTATAATTTCCCGGTGGTACAGCGGGAGCACCTCTATCCTCTCCAGAGGCACCAGGCAGATGTCTTTTTTGGCCCAGATGCCGCATTCGTTGTTCTCATCCATCATGGTCATTACACCTTTATTATTTTCACTACCTTACTCGTACATTTTCGTGCTTTTCTGATTTCGTGCTTTCGTGCTTTCGTGATTTGATTTTTTCATTCATTTACCGACAGCGGTTCCCTCCCCTATACATTTCTACCGGCTGCAAATCCGCCGTGCACCGCATCAAAGGCCAATGCGATTTTTCCGGCATCACCGGCCACCTGACAGGGAATACCCATCTCTTCCACGATTTCCTGAAGCGGGTTGCAGGAGGTTGACCCCACGGCCATGACAACGGAATCCGCTTCGATTTTTTCTGATTTACCGTCAATTTCCACGAGAACGCCGTGCTCGGTGATCTCCAGGGCCTTGGTGGAAACGCTGGTCTTGACACCGATGCGGGATATCTCCTGGAGCATACCCCAGCGGGTGGACAGACCAATGTCCTTGCCGATTTTTTTTATCATCTCTATGAGCACAATCTCCTTGGTGCCCTGTGTCGCCAGTTCCAGCAGGTCTTCGGGCGATTCTGCCTTGTTCACCAACAGGAACTTGACGGCATCACCGGACAGGGTTCCCTTTTCTGCAAGAAAGAGGGCTGTTTCCACCCCCACTGCGCCGCCGCCGATGATAGCCACTTTCTTTCCGGTGTAGACCTTGTCCTGCAGAACGTCCCAGGCCTGTACCACATGGTGCAGATCCGCGCCCTTTATGGGCGGTGCAATGGGCCGTGCACCCGTGGCCAGAACAATGCTGTCCGGATTTTCGGTTTCTATGAGCTGCCTGTCCACTGTTGTGTTGAGCATCACTTTTACGTTGTTGACCGCCACTTGACTGGCCAGGTCCTTGGCCAGTTCTCCGAATTCATCCCTTCCCGGAGGGGCAGCTGCCAGATAGAGCTGTCCCCCCAGGCAGTCAGCCTGTTCATATATGGTCACATCATTGCCGCATTCGCGCGCTGCTAAGGCAGCGCTCATTCCTGCTGCGCCGCCGCCGACGACCATCACTTTTTTGGGGGATTCAACGGCTTCCGCGTGGCATTCCGCTTCATGGCCGGCTTTGGGATTGCACAGACACTCCACGGCCTTGCCCTTGAAAATATGATCAAAACAGCCCTGGGCACATGCAATGCAGTGCACGATTTCATCTTCACGGCCGGTCCTGGCCTTTTCCGGCAGAAAGGGGTCGGCAATCAGGGGGCGGCCCATGGCCACCATGTCGCACACTCCGTCGCCGATCATTTCCCTGACCGTTGCTGGATCATTTATCCGGTGGCTGGCGATCACGGGGATATCAACCAGATCCTTGATACCCCTGGCCAGATAACCGAAAACACCCCTGGGAACAGAGGTAACGATCTGCGGCACCCGGGCCTCGTGCCATCCCACGTTGATACAGAGCGCATCCACACCATTTTGTTCCAAAGCCTGGGCATATTCCTGCAATTCCTTGCGCCCCTGGCCCCCCGGCATGAAATCGTTGCCGTTCATACGCACGACCAGGGGAAAATCATCGCCCGTGGCTGCTTTGATTTTGCGCATGATCGACAGTCCGAAACGCATTCTGTTTTCATAGGACCCCCCGTATTCATCAGTGCGCTGATTGGTCAGCGGCGATAGAAACTCTGAAATCAGGTAGCCGGTCCCGCTTAAAACTTCCACTGCATCGAACCCAGCCTGCTTGACCCTGGTCGCGGCCGCTGCAAAATGGTCAATGATCTCTTCGATCTCATCCGGCTCGAGCTCCCGCGGTACCTCCTTGGTCAATCGTGAAGCAATGGGTGACGGCGCCACAGGCTTTTTGCCCCCCATCAAAAAGGAAAAATTATAACGGCCGGCATGATTAATCTGCACGACGCTGCGGGCGCCGTTGTCTTTGATGCCGGCGGCCAGTTTGGCCAGCCCGGGAATGTATTCATCCTCGTGGGCACCGATGTTTAAAGGCGATCCTGAACGTTCGTCCACGGTGGCATAACCCACACTGATCATGCCTGCGCCCCCACGCGCCCTTTCGGCATAAAACTCAACCAATCTGTCTGTTATGGCATAGTTTTCGGCCATGTTCAGATGCATGGCAGGCAGATAAATGCGGTTTTTAACTTCCAGTTTGTTGATGTTGATGGGATTGAAAATAGGGTCCTGCACTGGTATCTCCTCTCACCTAAAACGAGCGTTATAAATTTTAAGAATTATATTTCTGTCAAAGGTAACCGTTAAGCGTTTTTATTTTGTATACATAAAATCGTGGAACACGTTTTTATTTTTGTACATCTTTCAACAGGCGTTTCAACAGCACTTTTTCTTCAAGGTTCAAACCGCTCAGCAGTTCCTCGTTGGCCTGGTTGCGTTCACGGGCCAGGCTGGTTTTCATGTCCCTGCCTTTTTCGGTCAAACAGATGCGCAGCGTTCGCTTGTCTTCGGGGTCCTGTTCCTTGGTAACCCAGCCCCCTGATGACATTCTGTCCAGAACGCCCGACAGGGTCGCCCGGTCCAGCACAAGCCTATTGCCAATATCTTTTTGTGAAATGCCGTCCTCCATCCACAATGCTTCCAGGATCAGATGCTGGATGGGCGTAAGTTCATACGGCAAAAGGCGTTTTTTGAAAAGGCCGTGGGCCTTCTGGTAGGCCTTGGCCAGTTGAAAAATGATGCAATCCTGAAATTTATCCATATTAACTCCAAGTGGTACATGGATCTTGCACGACCCAGGCAATATCCTTCGTATACAAACTAAATGTCAAGACAAATAACCGGATGTGAGCGCTTCAAAGTAATAAAGGACACGGGCGCCATCAAATGGCGCCCGTGTCCTTATTTGTTTTGAGCTTTATTCTTTTTTCTCTTCCTTCCCTTTGGTTAAGCCCTTAAAAAATCCTCCGATATCCTTTCCCATCTTTTTAGCGCCCTTACCTATGGCCTTGCCTGTCTCCTTAATGGCTTCCCCGGTCTCCTCACCAGCTTCTTCTGCACTCTTCGTTTTTCCTTCGCCGGTGGTCTGTTCCTTGATTTCGGCCTGCCTGCTTTTCTGTTTTTCAGTGTCGGCCAGTACACTGACAGCGCTGCCAGCCAGAAATGCCAAAGCAGCGCCCAAAATTACCCATCGCTTGATCGAAATCATATGCCTCCTATCAACCACGTAAAAGGGCCTTTTTTCCGAATGCTAATCCACCTTTTTCCCTAAGTCCTTCATGGCTTTGTCAATGCTTTT
>JBDLJD010000251.1:0-4832 GCA_039714495.1 Thermodesulfobacteriota bacterium | reverse complement strand
GATTGAATTTGTTTATTGTTTACATAATATATCATAATTATGATAAAATACAATGAGAAATTTATTCAACCGCAGACACACGCAGACAATTGCAGACGGATTTAATGTTGAATGTTTAATGTTGAATTTTTAGTTTTGAATGATGCTGAACAGCTAATCGCTCAAAGCCAGACCATTCAAAATTAAGCATTTAAAATTAACAATTGCTTCTGGGGTTCTGTCCTCTGTTTTTAGTCCTCCGATAGGTCGAGCGCCTCATAACAATACTCCAGGTAAGTTCTGGCTTCCGGCTGGTCCTCATGGGGCTGCAGCAGTTCGAGGGCAGTTTGAAAGTCGCCGCTGTTCATGTGGTTGACGGCCCGGCATAGAATAAGATCAAAACTGTCTGGGAATTCAGCCAAGCCCTGTTCGATTATTTTCTTTGAATCCTCGATTTTGTGCTGGTGTTGGTACAGCATGCCCAATCCCATAAAAGCCCTGTGGTCCACATGGTACTGCAGGGCTTTTTTATATAATGCTTCCGCGGTTGATAGCGGTCCATCTATGGCTTCGGGCCGGGCATAATCACCATGGCTGAAGGTCATGGCCAGTCTTGAATAAAAGTCAGCATGCAGGCGGTTGAAACCGGGGTCCTGAATCAGTTCCAAATTATCCACAAAGGCCGGGAGGTGTCTGTAAAAATCCTCGCGCAGATGTTTGCCCCAACTCAGAATCATTTCCCGGGTCAGCAAAGGGTCCTTCTCGAAATAGAGGATGTCCTCCACACGTTCCAGCCAGATGTCATCGGTCAAGCCCAGCCGTTCCATGAGTTCGATATACAATTGGGTGCCGGGGAACAGATCGAGGATATAAAAAATGGTGCTCAGGGGTTTTAAGGCGTGCACCAAAACCATAGTGGCCTGGATGGTTTTGTCGGTCTCTCCGGGGGAGCCGTAAATGAAATAAGCCCGGGCCATGATGCCGTGTTGTTGGGTGAGACGGAAGGCCTTTTTGACCTGTTTTGTATTTATTTTCTTGTTCAGGGTTTTTCGGATGGCCTCGGAACCGCTTTCCACGCCAAAACTGATCTGGGTGCAGCCGGCCCTGCGCATCCAGACCAGCACTTCCCGGCTGATGTGGTTGACGCGCGAAATGGCGACCCAGGTGATGTTCAGTTTCCTTTTGATGATGTCGCGGCAAATTTCGATAACCGCATCTTTTCGATATGTAAAGGTGTCGTCCGAGAAAAAAAAATGGTTGACCCCCTTTTGATGGAGGCGTTCGAGCTGGTCCACGAAGTAGCCTGGCGAATGGCTTCTTACCCGGTGTCCCCAGAAAAGGGGTGATCCACAAAAGGTGCAATTGCCAGGGCATCCCCTGGTGAAAGCAACGTGATTGTAGGTGAAATAACGGGCCGGCATAGGCAGTTGGTCGAGGTCTGTTAATTGAGGGCCCGGTTCGGTGTGCTCCAGCAATTCTCCCTGCCTGAAGACAAGACCCTTTATTTTCTTGATATTGAGGTTGTCACCGTTTTCAATGATTTTAACCAGGTCGAGGAAGGTAATCTCTCCCTCGCCGAGGACGATAAAATCGATTTCCTTGAAATGGGTCATCAAATGGCGCCACAAAAATGTCGCGCCTATGCCGCCAAACACGATTTTCACTTTCGGGTTCAACGTTTTGGCCTTGCGGGCGATGTCAATGCCGCCCCAGCGATTGGCGTGTAGGATGGAGAAACCGATGATGTCCGGTTGGACCTTTTTAAGGGTTTCCTCGATCAGATGCTCTGTTTTATGAACGGCATGCCAGTTCAGAATCTCGACTGGGTAGCCATGGGCCTTGAGCATAGCGCCCACGTAAAAGATCCCCATGGGCGGTACGCTGACCTCCTCGGCATGGATGCGTTCTTCCAGAAAGTAGGGGTATATCAGCAGGATGCGCATGTCCGGACTATAGATTGTCAGGCTGTAAAGTCAATTGCTAATATCCGGTATAGGGTAAACGGTATAAGGTGTACGGTAAAACGGTATAAGGTGTAAGGTTCAAGGTGTACGGTACATTGATAATTTGTCAAATCGTTAAATCGTAGAAGACCATGAACTTGTGAGGATGGGAGGTTGGGAACCAAAAACATCTGAACTTGGGAACTTGTGAGGATGAGAGGTTGAGATTTCGGGAATCGTTAAATTGTTAAATCGGGACAGAAGACAGAATCCCAGAAGCCTAAAAATTTATCACGAGAACACGAAATCCAAAAGGCACGAAATGTTCAGAAGTGACAGCTTTCAATCAGAACTTGACCTTCGCGAAGCGAAAAAAAATCTCTGTGAACTCTGTGCACTCGAGCGAAGCGGGCGAGAGATTAAAATCCCTTGCTTGCATTCTTATAGCTCTCATACCGTCTGCACATGTCTGCGTCTGTCTGCGGTGAGTATTAAGTGTTCGCGGGGTTAGCCGTTAACCATGCGAGTGCATACGCACCAACCGCGCACCACAGGATGGCTGTCAGACCGATGGACAGAGCGATCTGCACGGCAATGACAGACGACACCACCGAGGCGCAGCCGTTGGCTGCCCAGGCATAGGCCCTCTGCCGGGGATGTTTGAGCATGAACCGCATGCCCAAAGGGAAGGGCATGCCCAGCAACAGGCCTGCCGGCATTAGTGCGACAATGGCCACGGACTGACGCAATGGCGATGGCAGCATGACAATACTGTGCAGCGCTTGATCAGCGGTGATGCACATTATGCCGAGAACTGTTGCCAGGATGAGGAGCGCTGTCTTGATCTGGCGCGGGTTGAGATAAAGAGACACCAGGCCCCCCGCACCGGAAAACACAAGCAGCGATGAGAGGACTGCGGCAAAGCTTAAAACAGGGTCACCGAAGATCAGCGTGTAGTAGTGGATGAAAAAGAGCTCTGCAAGAATGAAACCCGCACCCACGGAAAGGAAATAGACTGATAAGTTAAAGGAGATGTTCCCGTGCCTGGCTCCTGCAGCAAACCGCGGGAGGAAAAGCAGGAAAAGGGCGGTCAACATAGCCGCACCCAAGACGACAACTACAACAATTTCACCCGAGAGCAGCAGCGTGTATAACCGGCTGCCCGTCATTTTGTGAATTTCCGCCCCCTTTCGCCACTTGAAAAATTTATCCGGAAAGGGGCGGTCATCGGTCTGAGGGGCGATATCCAGGGGATATTGGTTGAAAAAGCGGTTTTGCAGATTGGACCTATAGGCTGCGAACAATTCTTTGATTTTCAGATAATGAAATGGTTTCTCGAATGTATTGAAACGGTTCAGAGAAGGGCTGTCAGTTTTCTGCGGCCATACCAGGTCGAAATTTAAGTTTTCAGCATAATCCCGCACGGTTTTGATATTCTGGATGGGTTTCAGGGAAACGATCATGGTGAAGGTGTCCCAGTTTCGAACGATGGCTATGTGACGCTCCAGGGGGGCGGCTTTATAGGATAAGAGCGCTTCACCGGCCGCGGCACACAACCTGAGCATGTTGGACGGGGGCAGAAGGAGCCTTCGGGACACCACCACAACCCCGTCCTGACTGAGACATGAGAGGTAAAGCTTGAAGGCGTCTTTTGTAAAGCTGTAGTCCTGGGTAAGGGCCGATGCCCCGGGAAGGGAGGCTCCCCAGCTTTCGATGTGGATGACGTCGAAACGATCAATACAGCTGTTCAGAAAAGTACGCGGGTTTTTTGACGATACCTGAATTGGATAGATGGCTGCCAGCAGATCGGCAAGTATTGGATTTTTTTCCAAGGCCTGCAATTTTTCGGCACCCGCGGAAAAGGCACAGGCAATGGCAGAACCGCCGCTGTTCTGAACAACCAAAATGTTGCGGAGTTTTTCGGGTATAAGGTATCCGGCATAAGCGAGGGTATGTCGCTGAAAAACGAAATTGTTCCCGGAGGAAGATGTGGGAAGTACTAAGCGATTGTCACCGTCAATGAACACGGCTTTCTGCCTCGGCAGGCTGTTGTGGAATTTCAGACTGAGACCTGGCGCGAAACGGATGTAGGGACTGTCAACCGTTTCTACGCGGCCCCTTAGGCTTGTCTGTTCATGCGCGGCAATTGTTTCCGGAAATAGAAGCAGTTGGCTCAGAGACTTGTAGGGTGACGGTCTTATTTGCAACATTTGAGGCGCCGCCATTAATATCGCCAGGGCAATACCTCCGGTCAGGATATAGAAGGCGGTAAAAATGGGTTTGTGCCGTTTATTTTTTATTGATTTGAATAATGGCATTGTCGTCAAAAGCGGAAGGATGACGGCTATGGATATCAGGATTCCTTCGTTGGTGAAAGGCAGCAATAAAAGCACCACGAGAGCGCCGAGGCCGGAACCGGCCATATTGAAAAAATAGATAGATCCGGTTCGTTCGGGCATGGTCATATAGGCGCAGGATATAACCATGCCTGCATAAAAAAAGGGGACCGCAATCAGCAGGCAGGCCGCCAATAAAAGCAATATCTGAAAGGAATCCACCGGAAGTTCCATGTAATCCAGCGGCATGCGGTTAAGAATTAAAAAGGAGACCAGCGTGCTTGAGGAATAAAGCAGAACGTGCAGGCGGATGCGATTGTCAGACTTTTCTGTGAGTGATGATTTTCCGCTAATGCCGCGTATGCTCAGAAGGGTACCGCTGGCGGCAAACCCGAAGAGGGCCATGCTGATGATCATGAAACTGAGATGGTTCCACTGGCTGATGGAAAAAAAACGGGCAAGCAGGATTTCGAACATGATCGAGGAGATCGATATGAGAAAGACGGCGGCAATCTGAATTCTGAATGTATTAGAAGAAAGCATTTAATATTATCTCTCGCAGAGCACGCAGAGA
>JBDLJD010000250.1:0-4901 GCA_039714495.1 Thermodesulfobacteriota bacterium | reverse complement strand
AAGGAATAAATATGCAGGATAAAATTCTTACACGCATGGGCGACGGTGAACGCCTGTGGATTGACGGATCTGAACTCAGGGAGGACATCGCCGAAGGCACCGCCGATGCTGCGGAAAGGGGCCAGGTGGCGGCCCTGACCGAAGATGAACAGGCCCAGCTTTTCGACATCATGGCCGACCCGGCCAGAATCGTCAGTGTCCTGCCCGGCGAAGAAGTGATTGTTTCCGACGACGGCTGCAGCATGAGCTTCTATTCCGGCCAGGACGGCGGCGGCGTAGGCGTCCCCATGAGCCGCATGCAGGCAATTCTGACCTATGAACGCGCCTGCGGAGCGGACACCACCTCCATGGGCCACAGCGACTACAGCTACAAGCCGGTCAAACCCATCATCAATTTCGAAACCGGCGACTACTACAACACCTCCATGGTCACAACGGCTCCCCTGTTCTACGGCGCCCAACCCAACATGGGACTCTATTTTCAGCCGGACGGCCCCTGCCCCAACCCGTCCGAACTTTTGCCGCTGGGCGAAATACAAGCCGCCCTGGCTGCCCAGGAACAGGCAGCGGCGATGCTCAGGGATGATCTCGTATACGTGGGCACCAGGCTGGCTGAAGTCGGCTGCGAGGGCCTCAACTTCGACACCTCGGGATCGGCCGGCGATGCGGACTTTTTGGCTGCACTCGAAGCGGTGGCCGGCATCAAGAAAGCAGCACCCGGCATGCCCATCCTCATGGGGGCTTCGGGCGAATTTGTCATCGGCATGCACGGCGAGGTTGAATTCAACGGAAAACGCCTGGCGGGAATGTATCCCCATGAGCAGGTTAAGGTCGTCGAAGATGCCGGGGCCGACATATTCGGCCTGGCCGTGGGCACCAGCACCAACCGCACCGTAGCCTGGAACCTGGCGCGGGCTGTCACCTTTTTAAAGGCAACCACAGCGCTTGCCGATGTCCCGGTGCACGTGAACGTGGGCATGGGCGTGTGCGGCATCCCCATGATGGAGCAGCCCCCCATCGACAGCGTGACCAGGGTTTCCAAGGCCCTGGTGCAGCTGGGTAAAGCCGACGGGTTGTAGATTGGCGTGGGTGATCCTCTCGGCATGCACATTGCGCACATCATGGCGTCTTGCATGGGCGGTATCCGGACGGCAGGAGATCTTGTCGCCTGGATGCAGATGTTCCGTAAAATGAAGATCCATGAAGCCAAAGCATATGTCGCGGAAAAACTGGGAATCGAGGTCATGGACTTGACCAACGAGGAGGTCATGCGGCCCTTAAGGGAGGAGCTGGGCATCGGCACGGTCACGTCCGTTGCCGGCAGCCCCAAGGGTATCCGGGCCAAGATCAAGATAGCCGAGCTGTTGGATATTCAGATCCCTTCCGTGGAGCTGTTCAAATCGCAGGTATTATAAAACAGAATTTGATCTTCGAGCAGTTGGGGACGTCCGTGATATATTGACATTTGAGCTCTCATATCTCAAATGTCAATATATCACGGACGTCCCCAACTCTTTACCGTATTGCTTTCAACAAATCGTGATAATTCCAACCACAGCTTTACATCGAATTTTGTTTCCGTGTCATTGAGGAGAGCGCTTGCATCTTCCGGGGATACCATAATCGTCTCGATGGCCTCGGTACCTTCGTTGCCAACAGCCGAGACAACTCCCTCACAAGCGCAATACACCATGACAAAATTTTCATCTGTCATGCCGGCCGTGCCGTATAGTATGGGACTTAGCTGCCTAATTTCAACGAGTTCCAACCCGGTCTCCTCCTTCAGTTCACGCCGTGATGCAGCTTCAACGCTTTCTCCCGCATCGATGAGCCCGGCAGGCAGTGCATATTCATATCCTGCCAAAGCCACCCTGTATTCCCGGATAACAACCAATTTCTTTTCGTCCTTGTGAAAAGGAACGATCACCACGGCATCCGGGGGGGCGAATGCGCCGGTAATACATTTGGGAAGAGCCTTCCGTGAAACCACCTCCCACGTCTTGGGGTGACCCTTTTTGTCCCTGTATGCGACGTCGAACAGGTTGAGCCACTTTTTATCAGTAATCTTCTTGTAGCCGGTAATTTCCATGAGTTCCCCTAAAACTGAATAAGTAACCTTGTGTAATTAATTCTAAACATTGATATCGTATAATGAATGGCGCCTGCGTCAAGCAATTTTACGGTATAGACACGGAATCGGATCTCCTACCTTACACCGTAAACCCTATACCTTAAACCTATAGGCTGCTTTACATATTGTCCCAAACCCTGAAATGGGATAGATAGAGCGATATGATCAGAATAACCCCCGACATTGTAATTCACGAAAAAGAGATTACCTTTGAGTTTGTACGTTCCTCCGGGCCAGGCGGCCAGAACGTAAACAAGGTCTCCACTACGGTCCAGTTGCGCTTCGATGTCAGGGCTTCAGACGGAATACCGGTCGAGGTTAAAAACCGTCTCAAAAAACTGGCAGGCAAGCGACTGACTGAAGATGGAATTCTGATCATCAAGGCAAGTCGATTCCGGAAGCAGGAACAGAACCGTCAGGATGCGGTAGAGCGACTTGTCCGTCTTTTACGGGCCGCTGCCGTCAAACCCAAAAGGCGGATTAAAACCCGGCCGACAAAGGCTGCCAAGGAGCGCAAGCTCGGTGCCAAAAAACATCGCGGGCGTTTAAAAAAGCTGCGAAAAAAAGTAGCTGCCGGTGAAGAATGATTCTATTTTTATTTTTCTATGTCAGCATCTACGGCGGCGTGCACGTGTACGCCTTCATGAAGCTGAAAAAGGGCCTTGAACTCGGCATCGCCTCAAACCTGCTGCTGGCGCTGTTGATGCTGCTGATGGTGGCGGCCCCCGTTGTTGTGCACGTGCTGGAGCGCTCCGGGCAGGAAGCCTTTGCCCGTGGCCTGGCCTACATCAGTTTCATTTGGATGGCGCTGATATTTATCTTTATCTCGGCCGCCTTTTTCTTCGACATTTACAGATTGATACACTTTTTTGCCCGTCATTTGAGCCAGAGCCCCCTGGGACACCTCACACTGTCGATCAGAAGCTTTTGTCTTTTATCGATTTTTCTTGCCTGCGCTGTTGTCGTCTATGGCTATTTCGAAGCCTTGAACATCCGCAGCGACCATCTCACCATAACAACCGACAAATTGCCGCCCAAAATTGAGCGGCTTAGAATCGCCCAGATATCCGATGTCCACCTCGGGCTCATCGTGGGTAAATCGCGGCTCGGCAGAATTGTCGATAAGGTCAGACAGGCCCGCCCGGACATGCTGGTGTCCACCGGTGATCTCGTGGACGGCCAGATGGACAGCCCCGAAAAACTGGCTGATATGCTTAAAAATATACCTACTCCATACGGAAAATATGCCATCACCGGCAACCATGAATTCTATGCCGGCCTCGAACGCGCCCTGGCATTCACTGAAAAAGCGGGCTTTATTGTCCTGCGGGGAGAGGGAAAAACAATCAAAGGCATCATCAACATCGCCGGGGTAGATGACCCAGCCAGGGGACCCCACCGCCTTGAACACGCAGCAAGCGAAAAAGCCGCGCTTGAAAAATTACCCCGGGATCTTTATACGGTTTTGCTGAAACACCAGCCCGTGGTCAACAAGGCATCCCAAGGTTTTTTTGACCTGCAACTTTCGGGGCACACCCACAAGGGCCAGATCTTTCCCTTCAGCCTGATGACAAAACTATTCTACCGCATGCACACCGGGCTTTCAACACTCGACGACAATACCAAGCTCTACGTCAACAGGGGCTCCGGTACCTGGGGACCACCTATCCGCTTCCTGGCTTTACCGGAAGTAACCATTATAGACATAGAGGCAGCCACCGGTAAGTGATCCGGTAAGAATTGGAAAAATCTTTCGATTCAATTATTATTCTATTCGGTTCCGAAATTTGACTTCACACAATGACAGGAAAATCAATTTAATACCCATTATTAAGTATCTATCAATTTTTTCTTGATTTTCAATAAATTATTCATTATTCTATTGCAGTGATGACCGATAGTGAGCAATGCCGTTGATCTAAACGCAAGTACTCTGATCGGAGTCTTAACAACCTCAGTTACTTCTGATCTGACCGGAATCACTCCAACCATCTCATTATAATCTATTCCTATAAGCTCGGGCCATTAAAAGACAAATATTTGCTTCTGCAGAAAAGCACTAGAACCAACATTTCAGCTTTTTGTATTAAAGACTATTATCAAGCCTAAGATCCGATATTATAGACCAAGTTTCGTTTCCATTTAGAATCAAGGGCCTAAAATGCGCCGATTTTCCAGAGCACTTCTCTACGGAGTCATTGTTGCGGTGTCGGGTGTGGCATTAAGCCTTTTACCGGGCTTAATCGCACTGGAAGAAGCTGTCGGTCTGAAAATCCTATTCAAACTTAGAGGCCCTATGCCACAGCCGCCAAGTGCTGTCGTTATATCCCTGGGTCGTGCATCTGCCAGGGAATTAGGCCTTCCCATCGATAGTCGTAAGTGGCCTCGTTCAGCGCATGCCCTACTGGTCGAAACGCTTCACCAAATGCAGGCAAAAGTCATTGTTTTCGACATGCTATTCAACGAACCCCAATCCGATCAGGAAGATGAGACTTTTTCTAGGTCCATTGCTATGGCTGGTAATGTCGTTTTATGCGAATTATTAGAAACGGAATCGTTCACCATTGATCAAAACGACGATAAATCAATCGAAAGAATCAACATCGAAAGAGTTATTCCCCCAGTATCACCATTGGCGGAATCAGCTGTTGCTCTGGCGCCATTTCCCTTACCGAAGATTCCCGTTCAACTTAGCCGATATTGGGCTTTTAAAGGCAGCGCCGAGCATTTGCCTACACTACCTGTAATTGCGATAAATGTTTTTGCCTTG
>JBDLJD010000249.1:0-4921 GCA_039714495.1 Thermodesulfobacteriota bacterium | reverse complement strand
TTGGCCCTATTACCGTTTATGTGTTTGGTATTGGATCATTTGAAATTGTTTAGTATTTTGATATTCGATATTAGAATTTCCGGTTCATCCGGATTGGGATTAGTGTTTTTCCGCCAACGCCTCGCTCAATCTTTTCTTTAAAATCTGCCTCGCCGGGTAAAGGGCAGCCAGGACGCTGGTCACCAGCAGCATGGCCAGAGTGATCAGATAGGTGGCCATGGTGACCTCCGGATACAATACCGCATCCACACCAAAGGCCCCCAGCCCCTCGGCCATCCTGCCAAACGGCAGGCCGACTTTCCCGGTAACGGCTATCATCAGGCTGCTTGCAGCCAGTCCCAGCACGCTTCCCACGCCGCCCAGCATCAGGGACTCCATGACAACCAGGCGCAGCACTTTGCCGCCGGTCATGCCCACGGCCATCAGCATGCCGAACTCACGTGTGCGCTCGAACACGGACATCAGCATAATATTGATAATGCCGAAACCCAGCGCCGCCACAAACACACCGATGATGATGTTGTTGGACAGATTCATGGTGCCTTTCAAAGCAGCCAGCACCGGCTGGACCTCACCCCAGTCCTGTACGATCCCCTCGCCAGCGACCACGCTCTCCACGCGGGATTTCAACGCATCGATGTCGTCGCCGTCGGCAAGCCTCACCGCAATCTCGTGGGATTGACTCAGGCCGGTATAACCGGTCAGGTCTGCCCGGCGCACATATACATTGCTTTCGTCGAACCCGGTGGAAGGCGTGTCGAAGAAGCCACACACCCGGAAGGCGGCCCCGGACACCGCCCCTTCGATGTCACTGAAGGTCAGCACGACCTTGGACCCGATTCTCAGGTTGAGCTTTTTAGCGCTACGCCGGCTCACCATGATGGGGTTGCGCCCTTTTTCCGGAAGCAACCGGCCGTCCACAAGGCTTTCCGCAAGAGAGGTTACAGCGGATTCGTTTTCCACGTTGATTCCGTTGATGCGCACCCCCCGCGTGCTGGCAGCCGATGCCAGCATCCCGTCCACCACATGCCGGACCGTAGCACCGGTTACACCGGAAAGCTCTTGAATTGCCTGCGCCATGGCATCGGCCCGGGGAAGCCATGCCCCCAGCTCTTCATTGACCAGAAAATCAGGGTTGTGAATCTGCAGATGAGCGGTCTGGTATTTGATCGCATTTTCCAGCATATTGTCGGTCATGGCCTTGACAAACCCCACCATCAGGATAACGCCAAGTAGGCCGAACACCATGGCCGCCACCATGATCCCGCTCCGCAGCCGGTTGCGCCACACATTTTTCCAGGCCAGCTTAAACAGCATCAAAGATTTCCTTTCAGGCCGGCAGCTACTTCGAGTTTGAAGATGCGCACCAGAGGGTACAGACAGCAGATGACCAAAAGGGTCAGCACAATGAGCATTTGGCCCAAAAAGAGCTCCGGCGCCAGCGAAAAGGGCATGATTGCCTCGAACCCCATCTCTTCAAAGGTCGCGGCCAGATCCCCGGTGAGTTGAATGGGATGATAATAGAACCAGAGCAGGATGGGAAACGCCAGGACAAAGCCCATGATCACACCAGTCAGAGCGATAAACAGCGACTCGAGGATCACCAGCACCTGCAGTTTGGCCCGCTCCATTCCCGTGGCCAGCATCACCGCAAACTCACGCCGACGCTCCAGGGTCATCATGACGATGGTGGCGAACAGTCCAAAGCCCACCACGCCGTACAGAACCAGGATCATGAAAATACCACTGGCCCGGTCAAGTGCGATCTGCTGGGCCAGTTCCGGGGATATGTCCGCCCAGTTGCGCACCTTTACACTTTTGCCCATCTGTTCCCGGGCGGACTTTTCCAGCCTGGGAATTTCTTTGACAGCATCCCCGTGCAGCACCCAGGCCGATACCTGGTTGCCGGTCTGATAAAGGGCCTGGGCTGTTTTCAGGGGCAGGTAGACAATGCGGGCGTCGATCTGCTGGTTGGGAAAATGGATGATGCCCGCTACCTTATACAGTCCTGCAGCGGTGGTCCCGTGGTAGCCCTGGCCGTACAGCACGAATTCATTGCCTATCTTTAGACTGAAATATTCAGCCAGCTTGCCGCCCACGAGAACAGCCTTTTCATCTTCACTGCTAAAATACCGGCCCTTTTGCACCCGCTCCGCAAGGCCGGAATAATCGTTTTCGGCCCGGGGTGCCACGCCCATCACCATCACCCCTTTGGAACGGTCGCCGGCCGCACCGAGCGCAAACGATTCCAGGCGGGGAACTGCAATGCTAACCCCTTTTATAGATCGGATTTTTGTCTCAAAAGACTGGTCCGCGGGCAACAGCCTGTCAATGGATTGGTTTTCGGCAAACCCCGGTTCCTGCAGCTGCAGATATCCGGAGTAGAAACGCGTGGCGTTGTCAAGGTTCTGGGAATAAGACCCTTCCTGCATGGAGCGCATGAACAGCGCAAGCAGTAGGGCTGCTGATATGGCGCCGGCCGTTATGAGGGTTCTCCGTTTCTGGCGCCAGATATTGCGCCAGGCCAGACGTGCCGTGAATTCAGGCGTCATATTCTGAGATCCCTCATGTTTTTCTGGGAGAAGAAGTCAGTGGGAATGTCAAAATTGAATTGGGCCTTGTGGTAGAGCAAGACAGTTTTCTGGTCAGGCTTGTCTGCCGGCTGCATCTCCTGCCGGGCAGGGATCTTGCGCCCGCCCAGGGTTTTGACGTCAAAGGTGCTCATGGTGTTGATCAGGTCCTCGAACTCGTCGTAGTATTCGACCTTGCGCATGTTGTATTCACCCTTGCTGATCCAGATCACCTGCTTGCCCCAGACCACCGGTGCATTGGGCTTAGGCGTGGCTTCGACGACCCAGCACGGGGCCTTGTCGAACGCTTCCTCTTTTATCAGCTTGTGGATATAGTCCACAACGATGGAAGACTGGTTGATCAGGTCGTCGTTGGTAAAGTCGGACCCCATCCACGACTGCCCCAGCATGGAGGGTGCTATCTTGATGATACGCTCGATATTGGGAACCCAGTTCCACATCTCCTTGAACCGTTTGAGAGAGCTGCTGCCCTTGTCCTGGGCCGGGGCCGTGACCAGCACCAGGGAATAATTCTGTTCTTTGGTCCAGGCCTTCATGCTCATGCTGCGGGTCCATGACGGCCGCACAATCTGCATGGTCATTTCCGTGTAGCTTGACTGCCCGCGCATCTTCAGATCCGCTTTGGTGATAATCTCGCTGGCCGAATCGGCCTGCGCAAGACCAGCCATTCCAAAAAAAACGATGAATAAGAAAATAAGACTTTTTTTCATATCAACCTCTACTACTTTCACCACAAAGGCACCCCGGTGAAACAGGCGCAAGAACGGGTTTCACTGGGTAAACAAAGAACACAAAGAATATACGCTATCTTGAACACACCGCTCAATCCACCTAAATCGGATGGTGTCTATAGGGTTAAAGGTCTTTTTCCTATGTCTTCTGACACTCTGGCCTCTGATTCTCAATCCGGTCTCAAGCCCCTGAATATCAGTTTTACCTGACTTTCAAATTCCTTTTTGGCCGTATGGATGTCCATGTCCGCCAGCATGATATAGCTCATCATCCAGGAAATAAAAGGTGTATAGAGTAATTTTGCAATTTCCGGGGCAGGCACATTTTGTGTGATAATTTGCCTTTCCTGCATCTTTTCACACATACCGGCCAGTTCGCCCACAATCTTCATGTCGAGTTCATATGCCCGTTCAAACAGATTTGGCTCCTGGAAAAGGGCCGCAAACCAGCCACGCCAGATCTCCTTATCGAATATTGAAAATTCATCCAGGTATTTATTCAGGTACTTGATAACTGTTTGAACAGGATCTTCTTCATAAATGATTGCATCAGCATTTTTTTCAATAAATATATCTGCAACGATATTGAGCAGGATCTCATTCTTCGACGAAAAATAGTTGTATATGGTGCCGACGCCCACATCGGCCTTGTCGGCAATGTCGTTAATGGTGGTCTCCGCATATCCCCTGTCCTGAAAAAGACCGGTGGCCGCCGCCAGTATCCGCTTCCTGCGCTTAATCTTTTTTTTCTCCTTCAAACCCATCTTCCCGGCACCTATATTACCCTGATAATATGAATTTAATCACTTATGAACGCATTCATTTATGAATACGCTCATAATATAGGTCGTACCATAGGCCTGTCAAGAATTATAAAATCGTGTTTATACCGGTTGTCATAAATATGTTCCGATACAAATTAGGTTCTACATAAAAATATTTTTTCGAAACAGTCAATTTATCTAAACACATGACAACCGCTATCCAGGTGGCTCTTTCATAGTATCATCTCCCTGATGGTTATCTACTGGCAGGGAACAGAGTCGTTCCTTTTCGGCCGCACACCCTATCCCGTGGTTTGACAATGGCGACATCGGCTATATTTTGAGTGTGAACATACATATTGTATGGGAGGTGCCAAATGAACTATGAAAGGCGTTCAAAAAAATTTCGCAGGATTTCCAGGGATCGACGAATGGGAACCACCCCTAAGAATTACATAGGCCCCGAAAAAAGAGCCATGTTCGACCGCAGGAAATATGACGAACGAAGGCATAAAAATTACGCTGTCTCATAATTCCCCCCTTCCCCGAAATCATTGTTCTTCGTATCGCATGTAACCTGGTCACGGATGCCGGTCTTCTTCAACGCTTTACGCACATATCGTCTTCAGAAGCTTGACACCCGAAGTTTGCAGAATTAATTTAACTCTATAACTGGTATGCTTACCGTTCTAACTGAGCACCAATGCCATAATGCCAGTAAAGCCATCGCGCAGATCCCTACCTGATCCCTAAGATCACAACGCCAGTTGATATATAAATCGAGTGAACCGGAAATCTAAAACTTCCGCGGACTGCAATCTTCCGTGGGGAGGAT
>JBDLJD010000248.1:0-4929 GCA_039714495.1 Thermodesulfobacteriota bacterium | reverse complement strand
TGTAACAGAGCTCAAAATAAACATGAAATCAAATAGTTTACATAATCCGGGTGAAATCTAAATATCGCTACGCCAACCAGTAAGCGATGACTGAATTCAGTAATCCAAAGGTCTGTACGTCAACTAATTTGAAGATGTTTCGTATTATTATAGCGACGAAGTCGTGTAGAATAAAAGCGTGGTACACGATTTTATACTTTAAAATCGCGTTCCTTCCACCACGGGTAAAAATCGGGCATGTCCTGGCTGGGTTGCATGCTGAAGCGGGCCGGGCGTTTTTCAAGAAACGACATGACACCCTCCAGACAGTCTTCGCGGGTGAACATATAGTCGAGCCCCAGGGATTCCCTGATATGCGCTGCCATGGGGTGGTCATCGCCCAGCCCTTTCCAGAGCATCTGCCGTGCCAATGCCGACGAGATGGCGGAGGTGTTTTCGGCGATATCGCCGGCAAGCGCCATCACCGTTTCCATCAAGGCCTCCGGCGGCACGATGCGGCTCACCAGCCCCATTTCCAGGGCTTCCTTGGAAGAGAATATTCTGCCGGTCAGGATCAGCTCCGAGGCGAGGCTGATGCCCACAATGCGCGGCAGAAAATAGGTTGAACACCCCTCCGGCACAATTCCCCGGCGATTGAAGACAAAACCCATTTTAGAGACGTTGTCGGCGGCGATGCGCACATCCATGGCCAGGCTCATGGTCATACCGACACCCACGGCCGGCCCGTTGATGGCGGCGATGATGGGCTTTTTCATGTCATACATGGTCAGCGTTGCCTGGCCGGCGGTGTCCCGATGCGGCTCTTTTTTACCATTTTTATCCGCCCGCACATTGAACCCGCCGGAGCTCAGATCTGCCCCGGCGCAAAAGGCGCGACCGGCTCCGGTCACCACCACCACACGCACGTTGTCGTCGGCTTCCGCGATGCCAAGGGCCTCGATTAGCTCATTCATCATGGTAACGGTCCAGGCATTCAGTTGGTCCGGGCGGTTCAGGGTGATCAGGGCAATGCGGTTGTTTACTTCGTAAATGATCTGTTCGAAATTCATTTCCGCTTCTCCTTAGCATTAATTTAATCCAGATGCCTTATAGCGGTTGTCATCTTTCTATATAATTTGACTGCTTAGACGAACTATTTCTTATGTACGACGTAGTTTGCATCGGAAAATTTTTGGCAACCGGTATAAATTTTCATGCCCGCCCGCGCACAACGAAGTATGTAACATAGGTTTATATTGAAATGTCATAGCTATGAAACAAAAAAACAGTAGCAAGATTATTTCCGTTTTCACCGACGATTTTTTCACATTAGAAACTTCGCAAAGCTAAAAATGCTGATTGGATTAAAAGAAAATCAGCCTGGTACACATGCGTTATAAGTTGAGGCTTGTTTCTAATGAAATATACCAGTGTTAGATAAAATTTGCGAGTATTCATTATACAGAGAGGCGTTGTCGCCTTGACAACATACCACAATGTGGTTAGCATTTGAGTTATTTCATGCCTCATCCGAAGCATATTCCATTGGCTCTTTTCAGTGATCGAAATTTCTCATCTGATCATTACGGCAGCCATGCAGTAACTAGGCATTCAACATATGGCACAATCTTCCAACTTTTTCAAAAAGGGGGACCAGAGATGAATACACTCAATATAAAAACAAACGACGGTGGTCAGGCCGCTGTTGACGAAAATCAATTGCAAGAATTTCAATCCAATTTCAGGGGCGATGTCTTCCATGCAGACACGCATGGCTACAACCAGGTACGCCAGATCTGGAACGGGATGTTCGACAAAAAGCCGGCCCTGGTGGCCCGTTGTGTGGGTACCAGCGATGTCGTGCAGGCAGTAAATTTCGGCCGCGAAAATAACCTGGAGATGTCGGTAAAGGGAGGCGGCCACAACTCTGCCGGCACTGCCGTTACCGACGGCGGCCTGATGATCGACCTGTCACTCATGCGGCGGGTGACGGTGGACAGGGAGAAAAAGACCGCCCGGGTGGACGGCGGTTGCCTGCTGGGGGATGTGGATGCCGAGACCCAACTGCATGGCCTGGCGGTTTCAGGCGGCATCGTGTCTCACACCGGCGTGGGGGGCCTGGCACTGGGCGGCGGCTTTGGATGGATCAGCCGTAAACACGGACTTTCCGTTGATAATATGTTGTCGGCGGAAGTGGTGACCGCAGATGGCCGGGTGGTGACAGCGAGTGCTACAGAAAATGAGGACCTGTTTTGGGGCCTCCGGGGCGGCGGCGGCAACTTCGGCATCGTGACGGCTTTTGATTTTCAATGTGCCGAGATCGGTACTGAGGTCTATTCGGGCCTGATCGTCAAGGATTTCAGTAATGCCGGTGAGTATATGCGTTTCCACCGGGAGTATGTCCGCAGCCTGCCGGATGATATGACGGTGTGGATGGTTGCCCGCCATGCTCCCCCGTTGCCATTTCTGCCCGATGATGTGCATGGCAAGATGGTGCTCATCGTGCCGTTTGTCTGGTTGGGGGATCCTGCTGAAGGGGAGAAGCTCATCCAACCCATCCAGGAGAAAACAGAAACCCTGGGGCAGCATGTGGGAATGACCCCATGGGCTGGCTGGCAGGCCGGGTTCGACGGTCTTGTGGACCACGGCGCGCGCAACTATTGGAAATCACACCACCTGAAAGACCTCAGCGACCCCTGTATCGATGCCATTGTCGAATTTGCGGGCAGGCTGCCGTCTGAAGAGTGCGAGGTATTCATCCCGCACATGGAAGGGGTCCCCAGCCGTGCCGCAGAAGGAGACACCTCCTTTGTCCATCGCAGCACGCCTTTTGTTCTCAACCTGCACACCCGCTGGCGGGAAGAGCAGGACGATGAAAAATGCCTCAAATGGGCCAGGGAATTTCACGAAAGTACACAACCATTTGCCAAAGGGGTCTACGTCAACTTTCTGAGCCAGGAGGGCGAAGACCGTATCCGCGAGGCTTATACGGACACTGTCTGGAAGCAGCTGGTCGAAGTCAAGAACAAGTGGGATCCAAATAATAGTTTTCACATGAACCAGAATATTAAGCCTTCGGCTTGACCTCAAGGTTGCATAAACAACATGGTAACGGCAATCTAAGGACTTATTATTATATAACATACCACGATTATAGTGATTTTACCTGGGTTACACACTCGATGCTCTATTTCACCATGTTGTTTACCCTTCGGGAGCCTGAGGACTTCAGATTCTGTGTTACTGAGGGTTCGAAGTAAAGAACTACGACTTCACCCTCAGACGCCTTGACTCTGAAGCCCTCAGACTTTTACATCATTGAGGTTAACTGTGAGGAGGATTCTATGGATTTGGATTTTAACAAGCTGTTGCCGAATCGGCGCTCGACGACATTTCCCTCTGGACCGGGTGAATTGCCGGTGGTCTGCAGGAAGCAGACCTTCTCAGCGCCGTGAGCGCTTCCGGTTTTGAACGAGCTGAAATTGTATCCAGGCACGACATTTTCAAAGGTGTGCCCAATCCTTCCCACGCCCTGGATTACGGGACTCTGGGAATCAGTCTACGGGCACAAAAACCGGGATAAATGAATAACAAGCTATATGTAGTACTGCTGACAACCTTTGCGCTGGTCGCATTTGCCGCCAATTCGATTATCTGCAGAATGGCCCTGGGCAATGATGCCATCGATCCAGCCAGTTTTTCCACGATCCGGCTGGTTTCAGGGGCAGTGGTACTTTGGGTGATCGTCAAAGCCACTTTAAGAGGTAATACCGGCAAACATCCGGGCAACTGGTGGTCGGCGGCCATGCTGTTTCTGTATGCAGCCGCGTTTTCCTTTGCTTACGTCAGCCTGAATGCAGGTGTGGGGGCCTTGATTCTGTTCGGTGCTGTTCAGGCCACCATGATATCGGCCGGCCTGTTCAAAGGCGAGCGGCCCTCCATGCCGGCTTGGTGCGGTTTTATCATCGCCCTGGCAGGCCTGGTGTATTTGGTGCTTCCAGGTCTTGCAGCGCCTTCCTTTTCCGGGGCCGTCCTCATGGCCATTGCCGGCTTTGCCTGGGGGATCTATTCCCTGCGCGGGATGGGTATTACCAACCCGGCGGCGGTGACTGCGGACAATTTCTTGAGAAGTATCCCTATGACCGCCATGGTCAGTCTGGTCCTGATTCCGTCCCTCCAGCTATCTTTGGGAGGTATTCTGCTGGCAGCCTTAAGCGGCGGGCTGACGTCCGGGATCGGTTACGTGGTGTGGTATGCCGCCTTAAGGCATCTTTCAGCCACCCGTGCGGCCATGCTGCAGCTCTTGGTCCCGATCATTGCGGCGGCTGGTGGGGTTTTATTGCTTTCCGAACAAGTGACCCTGCGTCTTGTTCTTTCCGGCATCTTGATCATCGGCGGCGTAAGCCTGACCTTGAAAGCAAAGCAACGCTAGCCTGGCTAATGCTCAACTTTACCCTAAGTGTGATTACACATATGTGGATCGGTTAAAGAGTCGATGCAACATATACATTTTATGGGGTATTGGTTTATGCCAGAAATTAAGTGGTTCGCTGACAATAAGCTCATACCATATTTTGTATATGCCCAACCTAAGGATTGTTCAAATTATAGGCCGGTGGCTGGTCCGTAGCAGTGGTGGCTGGTCTGCAATCAAGGCCATGCGGCGCGCCAACATCCACATTAAGAGTGATGAACGCATACTGGGCGGTCAGGGAATTGGGATATAAATGGTTGAATTAGCTCAGAAGCTAAATATTTCCCAGCCGTCAGTCAGTGTATGTGTCAATCGCGGTGAGGGAATTGTGCTTGAAAATAAACTCTCGCTAGGAGATTGACAGAAAATTATAATTTAATGAAAGCTACGACACAGCTGTTCACTTCACTGCCGTTCGAATATCATTAATTCCGGAAGATCTGCAAATTTGCATCACCTGCATCACAACACCATAG
>JBDLJD010000247.1:0-4958 GCA_039714495.1 Thermodesulfobacteriota bacterium | reverse complement strand
CAAATCTTATTAGTAGGCATTGCCATTTCTCGATGTAATTTCACTAAAATATCTAATAAAATCAGCGCACCCATTGACAGACTATATTGGAGCTTAGAAGATTTTCGGGTACTTGTGCAATGAATTGAAGCTACGGCTCGGCACGCCAGGCTTCATTTAACAATAATTTCTCCATAAGCCACTTATTTATCATGAAATTCTACTATACTTACATCCTACAGTCAGAAAAAAATCCCGATCGGTTTTACACCGGATTTACTGAAAATCTCGAATCACGGCTGACATCCAACAACCATGAAGATAATCCCCATACTTCAAGACATAAACCGTGGAGAATTAAAACCGCAGTCGCTTTTACCGATCGCCAACAGGCACTCGATTTTGAAACCTACCTCAAGAGCCCTTCAGGAAGAGCATTTGCAAAGAAAAGGCTTTAGTGATTTCGCATTTTACTTGTTTATTTTTTTGTGGATTTAATGAAGATTGCTTGCCATTTGGGGCGACCACAACGATCAACCTTTGCTCAAATATGCGCAAAGCAGGGGCAGAATCAGGCGTCCTAAATTAATTATTAACAATATTTCCCCAACTTCTATATATTATCTTTTCCATAGTCTATCGATCCTCTAAAAAAGTTTTTAAGAAATACGACCTGTATTGGCTAATATTAGAAAAAAATTAAAATCGCGATAATAAAAGTTGCATAATAGCGGAGTTTAAAATATGAAAATAGCGGTATAAATAATCACCATATCGCGGAGACAGGAAATTCTGAAATGATAGAATTTTACCCAAGATGGCAGAAGGCGACCATTAAGCAGCTGATGTTTGAAAGACGCGTATTGCTGCTAAGCGGTGTGCGACAATGTGGCAAAACCACGCTGGCACATCAACTGGAATCCGATGAGACGGAATACAGGACTCTTGATGACGGGACACTTAGAGAGGCTGCTGAAAATGATCCGCAGGGATTCATCAAACGCAGTTCCAGAACTTTGATTATTGACGAAGTACAACGTGTCCCTTCCCTACTTCCGGCAATTAAGAAAGCTGTTGATGAGGACACTCGTTCCGGGCAGTATTTATTAACTGGATCCACCAATATTCAATCACTTCCAACCGTTAGCGAATCTCTTGCCGGACGAATCGCTAAAATCCGATTGCGCCCACTCACCCAGGGGGAAATCGAAAGAACATCATCCCGGTTTATTGATTCCGCGTTTAAACAATCGTTCTCGCGCAGTCATACACACTATGACCGCGATGCCGTCATGGAAATAGCTTTCAGAGGCGGCTTTCCAGAGCCGATGCTACTTCAGGATCGTAGTCGAAAGCGATGGCATACCGACTACATCAACGCCATCCTCGAACGAGACCTGAAAGAGATCGCCAGAATTCACCGGAAAAATGCCATGCGAGAACTGGTGCACACGCTCGCAGCATGGTCGGGCAAGCTTATGGACCTGTCCGCCATCGGCTCAGGATTATCCATCCAACGTTCGACAATCGAAACCTACATTAACGCATTAGAGACACTCTATCTGGTTGAACGCGTATACCCCTGGACAAAAACAGACTATGCCCGTGTAGGCAAACAAAGCAAGCTCTTTATGGTCGACAGCGGTATGATGACGTCCCTGCTCAGTTGGAAAATAAACCAAGTGCGATTAGATTCCGATCGCTCCGGCAAACTGATTGAAACATTCGCCTTTAATGAAATCATGGCGCAAGTTGACGCCAGCGATGATCGCTATGAACTGTTTCACTACCGTGACCGTGAAAAACGTGAAATCGATTTCTTAATAGAACGGGAAGATAATGCCTTGCTTGGCATTGAAATCAAGGCCGGATCTGCTGTTGATAAGAAGGATTTCACCCATATGCGATGGTTCCAGAAGAATCTGGCAAAAAAGCGGACATTCATCGGCATCATTCTCTATACAGGAGAATATCCTGCCTCTTTCGGCGACAACTTGTGGGCGGTCCCCTTTGGCATCTTGTGGTCTTAGGACATAATTGAAAAAAGATTTACCCTATTGCCACCTTTTTAACCAGCCAATACACAGCGTACCCGACGCCAAATCCCAAAGGGAGCATAATTCATGGCCGGCACAAAGGTGTTTCCTTGAATTTCCAGGCATAAATGCCAACGGCTAGGATACCAAATACAATTCCTATAATTTTAGGGGTCATCATGTGTTCATCCGATCCTTCAGATATTTTTCACATCTGAAATTCTTATTGCGCAAGCGAATAGGGATTTAAAAACTGCCGTCTCCATAGAAGTTTTTTATCCACTTCATTCAACTCAGCTTCTTCACAGACGGTTTCCCAATGTTGTTCGATAGTGGCAATCAGGTTACCGAATATTTCACGGGCCTCTTCTTCAGAAAGAAGGAAGTTGTGCGCGGTCTCAAGGCACGTTTTGAGTTGGCTCAGATTGTTGTCGCCAGATATGAGCATGGCCTGTGAGGCTTCATTGCCTGTGCGACCTTGCGGACAAATGTCATAAGCAGGCGTCAGGGTCAGTGTTTTGCCGTCCCAGAACGCCGCATGGTTTCGCGCATGATCATCGGTATTGCCGCACAGAATATTGAAGACGAGCCGAGAGAAAAGTTCTTTCAGTGTATGCTTCGGATCGGTAAAACGGTGGCGGACAATTTCTGATAAATCTTCATAGCTGGCGTATCTCGCCATCATGTCATCTAACTGAAGCAGAGTTAGCGCAGAGACCATGGCTTTTCGTGCCCACTTTTTACCTTTTGGTACGCGGTCAAAGCGCTCGATCAAGAGTACATCTTTATTTGCCGCTTTAACCAGCTTTACCGGCGCAGCATTCAACCCGGCCAATTCAGCCAACCGCATTGCGATGAATTCAGCTTTAACGACACTGTATAGATCTGTGGTGGATGAGAATTTGGCCACGTATTTTATGTCTTGCTCTTGAATTAAGGCTTTAGGACGAGCACCGCCGATAGAGCTGCCACGAAACAACGCCTGATCCAATTCCGGCGTGAGAGCCACTCCTTTTTCAACCCTTTCTGCAGATTCAATCAATTCCTCAATATTGACATTGGCAGCGGTACGCGGCGCGTACTCTGTAGGGGAACGCTGAAAATCAAGCGCACCGATCCGGTCTGAGCCCGACTCCAGCAAGTAGGTCAGCTCATCCAACTCGGCCGTATCTATGCTTGAGCCCTTAAGCCCAAACTTTTTGTTGATAATCACACGCCGACCCCATGCATCGGGCGCGGCGTCTCTGATACAGCCGGGCATGGCTAAACCTGCGGGTAAGGGAAGCACCCCTGCCCTAAGCGGCAATTCAGGTTCATAAATCGCAATTGCAGGTTTACTGTCAATAGTACGACCCAGGTAGCTTCTACCGTAGTTGAACAAAACATTGCCGTTATCAGCTTCAAGCCGTCCAGCCACGATAGGTTTGGTTTCGTCCGGCAGCCATATCCAGACAAAGGCTTCTTTCTCCGTTTTAGAAATCATCGCGAACCACTTTGGATTTTTTTCGAACAGACTTTGGCAGGAGCATCAGCTTTTCCTTGGTTTGCCGCAGGTATTTCGTCATAGTACTTTCATCGACATCAAACAGCTTGACACCAACGATGGTTGCCACCTCGAAAACGGCTCCAATTTCGCATTTAAGATTGCCCTTTTCGATGCGTTGCAGGAGTCCTCTGGAAATACCAGCGCGGTCGGCCAATTCCTGAGCAGTTAGCTTGCGCTCATGTCGTGCTTCACGGATCAACGAGCCGAGCAAGGCAGCCGCCTCGCGGCCATAGCGTGAGTAGGTGCGTACAATGGACTTTGGCATTGTTTTCCTATTGGTTCGTATATAGGCCATAAATTACGCTGATGATCTTTCTGTGAACCATAAAATATGATATACGCATCAGCTTGTCAAGGCATTTATGGTCCGTATATAGATCCTTAAAGTTTTTTATGGGCTATAAGAGGGCCATTTTGAGTGAGTTTCAACCAGATGATATTAAATTATTGAAAAATCGTCAGATTACCCGGAAGAGACATAGAAGCGGTTATCGATAGATGTACTTTACAATATAGAGTCGGTTGTTGATAAAATACTCCCCCCAGTAAACTTCATTGTTCTTGATATGAACCTGATAGCGGTAGACATTTTCATTGCCGGATTGGTCCCTTAAAATAAGCGTGCCTGACCGCAGCCCGCCGACGACTTTCCAGTATCCCCTTTCATTTTCCGCACCGGCCGCCCCCCAGTTGCCTGTCTGGTAGCCGCCCTGGTCCGAAAAAGTACCACTGTAGCCGGCCTCATACGCCTCCTCGTAGGTGCCGTCCGGTTTGAGAAACAAGTTGGTCAGCGTATTGCTTGTCACATGGTCCCAGCGCCCTGCGAATTTGTAAAGAAGAAGTTCCAGGCTTGGATTGGCTTCATCAAAGGGCGGCTGCGGTTTTACATAGGGAGGCGGCCAACGCCCCTTTCCGGTTGCCGCAGCCTTGTCCGACGGCTTCCGGGCCGTTACTGCCTTTTTGGGCTTTTCCCCCTTCCGGCATTGGGAGACCGAGCCATCCATGGACATAATCAGGAGGATGCCGTCTTCGAGGGTATAAAAATAGTTTGCCACGCCGGTCGCATCCTGAACCTGGAAAACACCAGGAGCGAGTTGATAGGTGTAGGTCGTGCCGTTGTATATAAGATTTTGATTTGACATGAACTCCAGGGTTGCCCGGGCGCCTTCTTCCGAACACTCCCAAAAGCCCTTGAGACGGGCAAACTCATCAGCCCAAACAGCCGGCGATGCGAACAACAAAGCCGCCAGGCTGACCACCAGACACAGGGATAGGGACTGCTGTTTAAAAACGGATCTGTTTTTAATCGACATGGACTCACCCCCCTTTCGCCCTAGTCGGGCGTCTTCAGGGTTCAGGATGAAAGCCTCCGGCCCTTGCAAGATCTGGGTCGTAAA
>JBDLJD010000246.1:0-4962 GCA_039714495.1 Thermodesulfobacteriota bacterium | reverse complement strand
ATGTATCTGCTCAAATCCTCATCACCCTTGATGTCCTTCAGTTTTTCCTGAACATAGGCTGCATCGATAACCACTTTTTTGTCGTCCGTCCCCGAATATCCCGGCAGATCCGGAGCATCGAAAAGAACATCTTCCAACAGGCGTTCCATGAGGGTGTGCAACCGCCGAGCCCCGATATTTTCCGTGAGGTTGTTCACTTCCTCGGCTGTTTTGGCGATGTCGGTCACAGCCTCATCCGCGAACTCGATCTCAACCCCCTCGGTCCTCAGCAATGCAATGTACTGCAGCAACAGGGCGTTTTGAGGCTCGGTTAAAATGCGGTAGAACTCGGTGCTGCCGAGCGCGTCCAATTCCACCCGTATGGGGAAGCGCCCCTGGAGCTCGGGTATGAGATCAGATGGTTTCACCGTATGAAAAGCCCCAGCGCCGATAAAAAGGATATGGTCGGTTCTCACCGGGCCGTATTTGGTGGTCACAGTGGAGCCTTCCACAATGGGCAACAGGTCCCGCTGCACCCCTTCTCTGGACACGTCCGGCCCCTGTCCGCCGTTCTTGCCGGTGATTTTATCGATCTCATCCAGGAAAATGATGCCGTTCTCTTCGACCTTCTCGATGGCCAGCTTGATCACGCCGTCCATGTCAACGAGATTCTGGGCCTCTTCCTCGGTGAGGGTCTTCAAGGCCTCCTTTACCCTCACTTTGCGCCGTTTCTTGTTCTTGGGCATGATGTTGCCGAGCATATCCCGCAGGTTAATCCCCATCTCCTCCATTCCGCTGGCAGAGAATATTTCAACCATGGGCATGTTTTTTTCGGACACATCCAAATCCACAAAACGGTCGTCCAGCTTACCCTTTCTGAGCATTTCGCGCAGTTTCCGCCGGGTTCCGGCTGACTGGTCAGGCGCCGGAGCCTCGGCTGTTGCCTCCCCTTCTCCCGGGGCAAGGGTTTTTGCGCCTGGTGTTGGCAACAGCAGGTCTAACATGCGCTCCTCGGCAACCTGGGCTGCCTTTTCCCGCACGCTGACCTGCTCCCGCTGTTTGACGTCAACAACCGTCAGTTCCACGAGGTCACGCACCATGGATTCCACATCCCGCCCGACGTACCCCACTTCGGTAAATTTGGAGGCTTCCACCTTGCTGAAAGGGGAATCGGTCAGCTTGGACAGGCGGCGAGCAATTTCGGTCTTGCCAACACCTGTTGGCCCGATCAGAATAATGTTCTTGGGGGCAATTTCATCCTTGAGATCATCGTCCACGTGTTGCCGCCGCCACCGGTTCCGGAGGGCGATGGCCACCGATTTTTTGGCCTTATCCTGGCCGATGATATATTTGTCCAGCGCACTTACAATCTCAGACGGCTTTAATCCATTTTTCATAGCTATAGCTCTTCGATGGTGATTGTGTCGTTGGTGAACACGCAGAGGGATGCGGCAATCTCCATGGCGGCTGCCGCTATTTCCCTGGCACTCAGATCGGCGTGCCGCAGCAAAGCCGTTGCTGCGGCCTGGGCGGCCACACCTCCGGATCCGATGCCCACGACACCCTCGTCCGGCTCGATGACATCACCGTTGCCGGAAACGAGAAAAATATTGTTTTCATCCACGGCGATCATGAGTGCCTCAAGCCGGCGCAGATACTTGTCTGTACGCCAATCTTTGGCAAGTTCCACGGCAGCACGGGTCAGGTTGCCGTTGTAGCGCTCCAGCTTGGCCTCGAGGCGTTCGGACAGGTTGAGCGCGTCGGCCGTAGCCCCAGCAAACCCCACCAGGATACTTTCGTTGTATATCCTGCGGACTTTTCTGGCCCTGTGTTTGACCACCGTGTTGTTCAATGTCACCTGGCCATCCCCGGCCAGCGCAACCTTGCCCTTGCAGCGAACGGCCAGAATGGTTGTACCGTGAAAATTTTGCATTATCGTTTTCCTGTTTGAAAGTGCTTTTTTATCTCTCACCCCGATGAAATAAAAGAAATAATGATTTCATAGGGCAGGCAGAGGCCGCAGAGACCTCAAAGATTTTTTATGTCTTTTACATTCCTCTTTCTACCGGCATCTGTCTTCCGTTCTCTGTCCTCTGGCTCTGTAGCTCTGGCCTCTGTGGCTCCGTCCTCCGTCACTTGCGCGGATGCGCCTTGTCATATGCTTCCATGAGCCGGTCGATGCTCACGTGAGTGTATCTCTGGGTGGTTGACAGGCTTTCGTGCCCCAATAGTTCCTGGACCACCCTTAAATCTGCACCGCTGTCCAGCATGTGCGTGGCAAATGAGTGACGAAAGGCATGCGGGGAAACCGGAACAGGTATGCCGCATTCCCGGGAAATTTTCTCCAGTGCCCTGGCCATGGACCGCGCTGAAAGCCGTCCGCGGCTCTTGTTTAGAAAAACCGGGTCATCCTCTGTCGGCCCCCCTTCCATATGGACTGCGCCTCTTTCACCCTCCAGTTCTTGTCGATAGGCCTTGAGGGCCGTTAACGCCTTCTGCCCCACCGGTACAATCCGCTCCTTGCTACCTTTTCCCATCACGCGAATGGAACGGTCCCTGAAATCGATGTCGCCCATACTGAGGCCGGCCAATTCGGAAATGCGCACACCACTGGAATACAGGACTTCAAACATAGCCCGATTCCTCAACCCGAACAGCGTGTCTGTTTTAATGGAATCCAGCAGCCGAAACATGTCGTCCACGATAAGATATGAGGGAATCGCCCGGTTGTGTTTGGGGGTCAGCACCATTTCTGCAGGATTCCCACCCGCGTAGCCCAGCCTGACCACATATTTGAAAAAGGATCTGATGGCCGACAGTTTCCGCCCGATGGTGGACTTTTTTTTCTTTTTGTGCAGATGCCCCAGGTATCCTCGAATCGAAAGGCCGTCGATTTCACCCAACGTCAATACCGGCGGTTTTGGGTCCGGGGACGGCCCCCTGTCGAGGCTTTTTTCAAGGTAGGCGCAAAATGCTTCCAGATCCCTTTGATATGCCCGGCAGGTGTTGTCCGCATAGCCCTTCTCAATGGACAAGGACTGTATAAAAGACGCGATCAGCTCTTTTACGGGAGCATCTTCCAAAATATTCCTGCCTTTTTATCTCACCGCCCGCTGCGCTTGAAACGCGGAGTGCGCAGAGATTTTTACTTTACCGCAGACATTTCTTGAACATAGAAAGCGTCTAAGACCGAACTTATGCGTAACGGCGCATTTTCGTTTTCAGCCTGGATATTTTACGCCTGTAGATGGTGGCAGCTTTGGCGTCTTTGGCCTCCAGGGCTTCCTTCCGTTTCAATTTGAAGACCTTGGCTGCCTTTTTGAGTTCACGGATGGAACGGCTCTTCTTTCTTGTTTTTTCTTCGGGAATGCCCTTGGCCTGCTTTATGGCCGACAACAGGTCTGCCTTGTTCATCCCGTGCACGCCGGTAATTTCGGGCAGTTCCAGGGCCACCTCTTTCAGTTCCTTTACGGTCATCTTGTCCAGCGGCTTGCCGGTTGATTCTTTATTGTCTTGAGCCATGTGTTTTCATCTCCTTGATAAAATCGTGTACCACGATTTTATGAAACGCGACTGCGTCGCTCTAATATAATAGGTTTACACACCTAAAGTTTGCCGATCTAAATTTCATACCCCCTTTGCCCCCTAATCTTGCTTTTTACCAAGCTGTGGAGAATTCTACTCTGTATCTCATATAAACTTCAGCTATTAATCGATTTTTTTCTATGGTGTCAACCCCTACATTGAAAAAGATTGATGGCTTCCGACCTTGCCATGAGGCATAGGCAACTTATCTACCCAACCCACTGTTCACCCCCATTAATCCATTATTCCACCACTCCAATACGCCACCGTTCTTTTGGTAACAGGCGATACCCTTGTGGAACAATATCAATGCAAAGTTTTATGTCCAGAATTTTATTCCTTCTTCTTCATGAACGGCGACAAAAGGTCAATGGGAATAGGGAAAAAAATGGTGGAATTGTTTTCCGTGGACATTTCATTCACAGTCTGCAGATAACGCAGCTGAAGCGCCACAGGGTTTTTGTCGATAATTTCCGAAGCCTCGGCCAGCCGTGCCGCAGCCTGAAATTCACCTTCAGCATTGATTATTTTTGCCCGGCGTTCACGCTCGGCTTCGGCTTGTTTCGCCATGGCCCGCTGCATTTCCTGGGGCAGGTCGATGTGCTTCAGTTCAACCGTGGCCACCTTGATGCCCCAGGGGTCGGTGTGCATATCCAATATTTCCTGGAGTTCCGAGTTAATTTTATCCCTTTCTGCCAGGAGTTCATCCAATTCCGCCTGTCCGCACACACTCCTGATGGTCGTCTGGGCCAGCTGAGACATAGCGTAGCTGTAGTTCTCCACCTCGATGATGGCCTTGGTGGCATCCACGACCCTGAAATATATCACCGCATTGACCTTGACCGACACGTTGTCCCTGGTGATCACATCCTGGGGGTCTACATCCAGTGCCACCAGGCGCAGGCTGACCTTTACCATTTTATCGATGACCGGCAACAGAATGATCAACCCGGGCCCCTTGGCGCTGATGACACGCCCGAGCCTGAAAATGACGCCACGCTCATACTCATTTAAGATGCGTAAGGCAACGGAGAGAAAAACGATTACCAGGGCGATGATGGCAATGGTTGTTATCATGGTATCCTCCATTTCATTTGAAATGATCATCTATTTTATCGATCGGGGTCATTCCAAATCGAGTTAATGTTATTTCTAACTATATACTGATAACCATTTCAAATGTATATTAATTAATTATTTTAGCTTTATTTCACCGCAGACATACGCAGACGATCGCAGACAAAAAAACACATTTATGTCGCTCCGCGACGGCACAATGCATATTGCATTTGGTTGAATTATCATTGCTGACAGCATATTGCATTTTTCAACCTATCTTATAGTCCGCGGTTGTCTGCGTGTGTCTGCGGTAAAAAATAGTTTTGGACCTCTGGCCTC
>JBDLJD010000245.1:0-5066 GCA_039714495.1 Thermodesulfobacteriota bacterium | reverse complement strand
AACTTTAGATCACTTAAAACTTCGGATAAATTATTCGGCAGAGCCTAACGGCTCTGACCTGGCCCAGAGGACCAGGTTTTTAATACTGGAATAAATTTCACGTAGCGATTATCCAGTTGCCGCCTTGTACCGTAAACCGCGAACCGTAACCGTACACCTTATACCGTGCACCTTATACCCTACACCTAATACCTTACACCTCAAACCCCATAATACTCCCGATACCAATCCACAAAACGCTGAATACCAGTTCTGATAGACGTTTCAGGCTTGAATCCGACATCATTCATAAGGTCATCCACATCGGCATAGGTGGCCGGCACATCCCCAGCCTGGAGGTCGAGAAACTCCTTTTGGGCGGTCATCCCCAAGGCCTCCTCGACGGCCTCCACAAAAGCCATCAGTTCCACAGGGTTGTTGTTGCCGATATTGTAGATTTTAAATGGGGCATAGGATGTCCCCGGGTCCGGTTGCTTGCCGCTCCATTTGGGGTTGGGCTGCGGGAGTTTACCCATCACCCGCACCACCCCTTCGATGATGTCGTCTATGTAGGTAAAATCCCGCTGCATTTTCCCGTGGTTGAAGATCTGGATAGGCTGGTTGTTCAAAATGGCCTTTGTGAACAGAAACAGTGCCATATCCGGTCGGCCCCAGGGGCCGTACACCGTGAAAAACCGCAACCCCGTACACGGCAGGTTGTAGAGGTGGCTGTAGGAATGGGCCATCAATTCATTTGACTTCTTGGAAGCCGCATACAGGGAAACCGGGTGATCGATATTGTGGTGCACGGAAAAAGGCATGGCCGTGTTGGCGCCGTAAACCGAACTCGAGGAAGCATACACCAGGTGTTTCACTTTTGTGTGTCGGCAGGCCTCGAGAATATTCACAAACCCCACAACATTCGCGTCGACGTACGCATGCGGGTTGACCAGGGAATAGCGCACCCCGGCCTGGGCAGCCAGGTTGACCACCACATCAAAACCCTCTTTTTCGCAAAGGCTGCGAATGGCGTCCCGTTCTTTCAAATCACATTTTTCAAAGGAAAACCCTTCACTATCCTTTAAAATGTCCAGGCGTTTCTCCTTCAGAGTGACATCATAGTAGTCGTTCAGGTTGTCCAAGCCGACAACCTCACAGCCGTGGGCAAGCAGCCGCCGGGACAGATGAAAACCAATAAACCCGGCCGCGCCGGTTACCAGCACTTTGTTGTACGTGAATCCCATCAAAATTCCTCCCCTATCTTTAGCATCACTTTCAGGGCCTTTCCAGTATGGATTTTCTCTTTATATACCATGGGCAGTTCATCCAAATCAATCAAATCAGAAATCAGTGGCCGTCCATCCAATGCCCCCATTGCCATCCAGTCGAGGCAGGCCTTATTTTCCGCGTGGGTGTTGGAGTAGGAAGCCGTCAGCCTCACCTCCTTGAAATTCAAGGTTGCCGGCAACAACGTGGCGGGCTTCATCATCACGCTGACAATGCATACCACGCCGCCCCTGGCGCACGCATCCAGGGCAGCCTGCACGTTGTCCAGAACGCCGGAGCATTCGAAGACCGTATCAAACCCGACCCCTGATGTGTTTTCAAAAACAAATGTGTTCAGGTCGCAGTCCAGGGGGTCGATCGCCATATCCGCACCAAAATCGATGGCCAGTTCTCTTTTTGCCTGGACCGGTTCGCTGAGGGCCACCTGACTGTACCCCTTTAGTTTGAGCAGCCGCATCAGTGCAAGGCCAATGGGTCCGCCCCCCAGCACCAGGGCCGAGCCGCGGTCTTCACCTGAACAGGCAATCCCGTGATAGGCGGCGGCAAACGCCTCGGCCAGGGCCGCATTATGCGAATCCACGCCTTTTGGTACCGGAATGAGCATGCCGGGCAGTACCTTGACGTACTCGGCAAACCCGCCCGGCAGGTCACCGATGCCGATGGACCGCCGGTGGATTTGACAGAAATAGGGTTTGCCCATGCGGCAGTCCCGGCACTCCCCGCAAAAGGTCGGCCGGATGGCAACTCGCATATCCATGATATGGCTGTCCACATCTTGGCCCATGTCAACCACAGTCCCGCTCACCTCATGCCCCAGAATGATACCGTCTGGCAGGCTCCCGCTTTCCAGCAACGAGTGGTCCGACCCACAGAATCCGGTGTTGGCGATTTTCACCAGCACCTCACCCGGACCGATTTCAGGCATGGGTGCGTCTTCGATCACCAGTCCCTTATTTTGTCGATATACAGCTGCTTTCATAGATTTACTCTCTCGCCCGCTACGCTCGAGTGCATTTACCCGGTTAAATAAGATTTGATCGAAGGTACTGATCAAATCTTTGCCGTATGGCTATAATGGTTATTTATATGAACAGCCGTTGCAATGTTGAATAATTATCTCAACTCTCTATGTTTATGCCGGCAATTTAACTGGGCAAGGTTCGCAGAGATTTTTAAGCGAATGTTGAATTTTTAATTTTCAGTTTTAAATGACGCTTAACAGCTAATGGCTCAAAACCAGATCATTTAAAATCAAACATTCAAAATTAACAATTGCCTTGCGTTAGGCATCTGAAATTCTGTCTTCTGTAGCTCCGTCCTCTGGATATTTCTCCCACCAACTTCGTTAGAGTACACTGAGATTTTTTACCGCAGACACACGTAGACAACGGCAGACGGCTAATCGTAAAAAGTAATACGACAATTATTATTTTTGACTGGAACGCTATCTGCATCTCGCAATCGCGAAGCAATAAAAAGAAAGATTATACCTCTCACAGCCGTCTGCAATCGTCTGCGTGTGTCTGCGGCAAAAAAAAATAGAATGCGCTGAACAATTAGCCAGTTGCCACCTTGTACCCTAAACCGTACACCGTATACCTACATTACAATCTTGCCGGCCCGACCATTTTAAGCGTTTTCAGAAGAACAAGCGCAACGGCCATGATGCCGGCAAAAACAAGCACCGTCATTCCGACGCTCCACCCCCACCACAGAGGGGCATTGACCAGGATACCGCTGCCCAGCACCACGGGCACCATGAACAGGTTCATGATGCCTATCTCTACAGCCACGGGCGTTTTGAACTCGGGATCGACGATTCTAAGCAGCAGCAGCCCGCTGGAAACAGTACCGGTGACTACGCCGTAGATGGCTACCATACGTTCCAGGTTATAGGACCACAAGCGTTTTCCCAAATAAACCGTGAGAAGTGTGGTTGCAATACCGCAGGCCAAAGTCATGGCTGCAATAGGAACGATGAATTTCCAGACCACCACCAGTTGAATGGCCATAATCGTGGCAACGATCAGATAGTCTACAGACCAGCCGGTGATGCGCCGCTGTACACCGCCGTCCAACAGGTGCCCGGCACCTATTTTCAGTACAACAATTTTTACAAGAAACGCGATGCTCAAGCCGAAGAAAAAGAAAAACCCCCACAGCATGGCAGCCACATCAGGTGCAAAGGTCGCCACAATTTTGGATAGCAGCAGCGTAAACACATAGGTCAACCCATACACCAGTCCGATGAGGGCCACATGAAAAGCGAGCGTATCGATGTTGGCCGAATGCGTAGTCAGGTTGCCGGCCGGCTCGCCTTGTTTTTCTTTTGAATAAACGCCTTTTATGAATTCAGGCGGCAGGCTTCCGCCTCCCCCTCCATGGCTGGCAAGTCCTTTGCGGAGACCCCAGTTGGCCAGGGGAACGCCGACGAAAAAGGAGAACAAAAACCCGACAGCTGCAAACGTGAGGCCGATGGTGGCGCCATGTTCGAACCCGACCCCTTCCCACACCTTACCGAATGACAACGCCTGGCCGGGCCCCTCCTCGAATCCCATGGGGACCAGAAAACCAAAAGTGGGAAACAATTCAGACCCCAGCAGACCGAATAGGACCACCAGCAGACCGCCCAGCGCAGCCTGCAGACCAAAAGATGACGTCATGGTCAAACACATCCAAAAGGCGCCCTTGAAATACCCTTTATCCGTACGCGTTTTTTCTTCAGAAGCACTGCCGGGCGTGAGCCCCACCGAAATAAAGGATATGTTGAACAAATGATAGGCAAAAGACTCCCAACTATCAGCAGGGAACCGGATGGCGCCGCATGATTGCAGAACTAAACCGAGAATACCTCCGATCAGGCAGCTGGGGATGAGATAATTCTGAAAAAAACGGATCCGTGCCCTTAAGAGAACACCGATTAGCAGCATGGCGGACATCCAGCCGAAAATGAGCAGCGGTTCGAATTGAAACGGGATATTCATGGATGGGGGTCCTTTCTAAAGCACGAATCTGTATAAAATTTGAGGAATCAAGAAATTGGACTTATAGCATAATGTATTAATTTAGGCCATGTAATCCTGGTATAAGGTAAAAGGTATAGGGTGCAAGGTGGCTTCAAGATCTTGGCTTGTAGCATATGTATTGTGCAATATATCAAGAGCCTAATTCCCCTTATACCTTATACCGTATATCGTACACCTTATACCGTACCTGGATATTTCTCCACGCCTGTGGTAATGTTAAATAACATGTAAAATCAATACCAATAGAGATAGGTGACATGACCGTAACCATCGATCTAAGGCTTTTCGCCACCCTGCAGCAATTCATTCCGGATAATGCGAAAGAATTTGCCATCACGCCAGGCATCACGGTTCGGGAGATGTTGGAACAGATCAATGTGCCCGTAGAAAAGGCTAAACTCATTTTTGTCAACAGCCTGAAAAAGGACCTGGATGTCGTGCTCAACGGCGGGGAACGCGTAGGAATCTTTCCGCCGGTGGGCGGGGGCTAACACCTGAATCTTGAATGAAATTTGAGGGTTTAAATGGAAGACAAGCTTGCAAAACGCTTGGCGAAAGTTTCCGTGGATAAACGATTTCCAGACGGGAACACCTATTCAGGAATCTCCATGTCCGACACCAACGCCCTGGCCCGTGAATTGAAGATGACACCCAGGGAGATTGACATATCCGCCTTAGCCTGCAGTATCGTTCCGGAACGCTACGCCCGCAACATGAAATCATTTTCCACCCAAAATCAGAAAACCCTGCTGGAATCCCGTGTCACCATCGTGG
>JBDLJD010000244.1:0-5072 GCA_039714495.1 Thermodesulfobacteriota bacterium | reverse complement strand
GTGGTGCCGAAGGCGAGACTCGAACTCGCACGAGGGAACCCTCACTAGACCCTGAACCTAGCGCGTCTACCAGTTCCGCCACTTCGGCACGCGCATCGTCAATCCATAAAAAAGATTGATTAAATGCGTAAGGTGCTATAAATATATTCTTTTATTTTTGATGTCAAGCTCTTAATTCAGACGAGAAAAAAATATGCAACTTATTGAAAACCTGGATGAAATTAAATCCGTCTTTAAAAATGCGGTCATCACTATCGGAAATTTCGACGGTGTTCATATCGGACATCAGGCCCTGTTTCATGAGGTAATCGAAAAGGCAGATGCCATCGACGGAACATCCATTGCCATGACCTTCGAGCCCCACCCTATCCGGGTGCTCAAACAGAACGGTCATCCGCCTTTGATAACCCTGTATGACCAGAAAGTGGAACTCATCGAAAAGTCGGGCATCGATGTACTGATCGTGGTGCCGTTCACCAAAGCGTTTGCCGAAATCACAGCCAAGCAGTACGTCCTGGACATCCTGGTAAAATGCATCGGTGCCCAGGTCATTATCGTAGGGGAGGACTACACCTTTGGGAAGAACCGCGAAGGCAACATCAACCTTTTAAGATCCTATGCCGAAGCGCTCGACATCCAGGTGGAGGTAGTGGATTGGATTCCCATTTCCAAAAAAACGACGGATCGCATCAGCAGCACGCGCATCAGAAAACTGGTCATGGACGGCAAGGTCCACGATGCCCATAAACTTCTGGGGCGTCACTACCAAATCAAGGGTGAGGTAGTCACCGGGCGCAACCGCGGAGGAAAGCTTTTAGGGTTCCCCACGGCCAATATGAATCTACACGATGAATTGAGCCCCAAACCGGGGGTTTATGCCGTTACCGTGGAATCCATGGGCCGCATCCACAAGGGCGTCGCCAACATAGGCTACAGCCCTACGTTCGAAGACCTTGAATTTACCGTGGAGGTGCATATATTGGATTTCGACAACGACATTTACGGTCAGAACATAAGGGTCAATTTCATTCAGCGGATAAGGGACGAAATAAAATTTTCCAGCATCGACGAACTCTCCGACCAGATCAGAGAAGATGTTGAATTCGCCCGCCGCGCATTGAAATAGAATCGTGTCCCACGATTTTATAAAACGCGACTGCGTGGCAATAATAATGAAGGATAATATATCGAAAGCATTCGGAATTCGGCACAAAGCCTGGCAGGGATAAATCCCTGGACTACAAAGCAGCCGGTTTTGTGCCATGTAGTTCAGGGCTTCAGCCCTGCTAACCTTGATAATTGGACATTGAATATTCAATCCCAGTAAAGTTGTCATATGACACAGCTGAAAATAGTAACCTATCCGGATAAATTTCTGAAAGAGCCCACTAAGCCGGTGGAAAACATCGACGGCAAGCTCATGGAAGCGGTAGGCAACATGGGTGAAACCATGTATGCGGCACCGGGCATCGGCCTGGCTGCCATCCAGGTCGGCATTGACCGGAGCTTCCTGATTTACGACATATCACCGGGAGATGAAAAGCGTCAGTTGAGCCTCCTCGTCAATCCCAGGATTGTGGAAAAAGAGGGAGAAATTATCTCCGAAAACGAAGGCTGCCTGAGCGTCCCGGAATACCGGGCGGATGTTAAGCGCTATGCTTCCATCATCGTCGAAGGTTATGATGGAGATGAAAAACCCGTACGCATCGAGGCCAATGACCTCCTATCCATTGTCCTGCAGCATGAAATCGACCATTTGCGGGGAACGCTTTTCATCGATCGCATCAGCGCCCTGAAACGTCAAATCTACAAACGCAAGGTCAAAAAGCAGTTGAAAAGGGGTGAGTAGCATCGAGGCTTCACGACCATACCGCATTGTTTTCATGGGTACACCCGACTTTGCCGTCCCAACGCTGGAGGCACTTCACAGGAGCCGGCACGAGATCCTTCTGGTGGTGACCCAGCCGGACCGCCGCAAGGGACGGGGCCGCAAACTGGCGGCTCCACCTGTGAAATCAACTGCTCTGGAAATGGGGTATGATGTTCTGCAGCCGGAATCTGTTAAGACCCTTGAATTCAAGGCGACCATCGCCGATCTGAACCCTGATCTTCTGGTGGTGGTTGCTTTCGGGCGGGTTATCCCCAAAGCAGTGCTGGAAACCCCGACCAAGGGCGCCATCAACCTGCATGCCTCTCTTCTGCCCAAATACCGCGGACCGGCTCCCATTCAATGGTCCATCATCAACAGGGAAAAGGAAACCGGCGTGACCACCATGCTCATGGATGAAGGCCTGGACACAGGGGACATGCTTCTCTCCCAAAAAGTTGAAATCGGCAATAGGGAAACATCCGGGACGCTGCACGACAGCCTGGCGGAAATGGGGTCAGGCCTGGTTCTGGAAACCCTGGACAAACTGGCAGGCGGATCCCTCTCACCCATCCCCCAGGACCATGAGCTGTCCAGCCATGCCCCCCTCTTAAAAAAGCAGGACGGCAGGATTGACTGGTTCCGCCCTGCCCGGGAGATCGAAAGCTTTATCCGCGGTGTGAACCCCTGGCCGGGTGCTTTCACGTTCTGCGATGGCAGGCGCCTCAAAATCTACTCGGCCCAGTACCTTGACCTGCAAACGGACATAGAGCCCGGTACGGTGCTGGTGGGTTTTCCCTGCGAACTGCGGGTTGCCACTGGCAAGGGCGTCCTGGTCCTGGAGGAGATTCAAGGGGCATCCGGGAAATGCCTGTTGACCAAGGACTTCCTCTGCGGCTGTCACATAGCGCCGGGAACTAAACTGGTATGAAAGACATCGCCCGCAGCAACGCGTTTAAAATACTCAACCTAATCGACGAATCCCAAAAGCCCCTGGATGCCGTCATGGAGGAAATCCTGCCCGAAGGGCGCTTTCCGTCCAAAAGGGATCGTGCCTTTATCCAGACCATTGTTTACGGTGTTTTACGATGGCGGGCGCGCATTGACTGGATCATCAGCCACTTCTCCAATGTCAAGATTCAGCGCATCGAACCCAAAGTCCTGAACGCCCTGCGCATGGGCCTTTTTCAGATCATTTTTCTGGACAGGGTGCCTGCATCGGCGGCCGTCAACACATCCGTGGAGCTGGCCAAAACCGTGGCAGAACCGTATATTGTAAAATTCGTCAACGCCATATTGAGGAAAGCCGGCGCTGCCCACTCCGACGTGCCCTTCCCTCGATTCAGCCAGAACCCCGTTGCTTCCATTGCCGCAACCCTCTCCTTCCCCGAATGGCTGGTGGAACGCTGGCTGCAGCGCTTCGGCCCTGAAGAGTGCCGGGCATTGTGCAGTTTTATCAACACCATCCCGCCGATCACCGTGCGGGTCAACAACCTTCGCACCATTCGTGAAGAACTGCATCGTGAATTGGCGCAAGAAACAGAAAGCACCACGGCCACGCGTCACTCGCCTTTGGGCCTTTCGTTTGTCAATCCCAGATTCCCCATCCCGAAAATGACGACGTACCAGAAAGGGTGGTTCCAGGTTCAGGACGAAGCAGCCCAGCTCATATCGCTCTTTCTGGCCCCCATGCCCGGAGAAAAAATCATGGATGCCTGCGCGGGCCTGGGAGGAAAAACAGGCCACATCGCCCAGTTGATGGAGAACAAGGGAAAAATCATCGCCGTGGACAAGAACCGCAAAAAGCTGGGCATGCTGAGGTCTGAAATGATGCATCTCGGTATTTCCACTGTCACCACGCGGTCATTGGACCTGGCGCTTCCACCAGCAGCAGACAATGGCGCCCCGGTGTTTGACCGCATTCTGCTGGATGCTCCCTGTTCCGGCCTGGGTGTGCTGCGACGCAATCCAGATGCCAAATGGGCATCTGCCAAGCAAAACCTCGAGCTTTTTCAGAAACGCCAGATCGATATGTTGGCACACCTGGCGCCGCTCTTGAAAACCGGCGGTACCCTGCTTTACACGGTGTGCAGTATGGAACCGGAGGAAAATGAAGCGGTGGTTGAGGCGTTCCTGCGAAAACACCCCGATTTTGCAGTAGACAAGGAAAAGGCAACCCTTTCGGATGCCGTGCGGCCGTATGTCGATGGGGATGGGTATTTCAGGACGCTCCCCCATTCTCACAACATGGATGGTTTCTTTTCGGTGCGCCTCAAGCGTATAAAATGATACTGCGTGCAGCCAAATATTCTGTTTTCCTGATTATTTTTCTGTGTGTAACAGGCGTCAGCGCCTACCTCACCTTGACCTACCTCATCAAGAGCGAAGACCGCGTGATCGTCCCGGATCTGGCGGGCCGGGATGTGGTCTATGCGCTCGAAATCCTGACTGACCTCGGTTTGAACATCAAAGTAAAGGGATCTGAATACAGCAGCGACATCGCCAAAAATCACGTAATTCTTCAAGAACCCGGACCCGGCGAAGAAATCAAGGCAGGCCGGGACGTCAGAATCCTTCTGTCAAAGGGAACCCTCACCCTCCTCATGCCGGACCTGACAGGGCTTTCGCTGCGCCGTGCCCGCCTGTCGATCCAGGAAAACGGGCTCTGCGAAGGGCATGTTTCCTTGACCCACCACCAGGGTAGCTTCACCCGGGATGACATCATTTCCCAGGCACCCGAATCAGGCCAGTGGGTGCACCGCGGCAGTTGTGTGGACCTGCTTGTCAGTCTGGGGGGATTGCGTGATGCGTACAAAATGGACAACCTCCGCGGCTTTTCCCTGGATGAAGCCGTATATATCATCGAAAAGAGCAATCTGGCGGTTGGAAATATTAAATATGCCTTTGATAGCACCCAACCCGAACACACCATTATTGACCATGACCCGAAATATGGATACAGAGTATTGGAAAAGGATTCGGTGGATCTGGTCGTCAACCGGAACCCGGCTCAGACCCATGAAACGGCAGGCACCAACGGCTCTCTGCAAGGCGTATTCAGCTACCGTGTGGAGCCTGGATTCTTCAAAAAAAGGGTGCAGGTTTACCTGGACTTCGGCGGTGTGGTCAGTGAAATTTATGACAACCTGCTAAGGCCGGGCAGTGAATTGTGGCTGGTGATTCCCAGCCACGCCAAAGCGACGCT
>JBDLJD010000243.1:0-5111 GCA_039714495.1 Thermodesulfobacteriota bacterium | reverse complement strand
GTATTTTCGTTTGTCACCGATGACCACCGCATCGGTAATGTAGGGCGAGAACTTCAACTGATTTTCGATTTCGCTGGGGGAGATGTTTTTCCCGCCTGCCGTGATAATGATGTCCTTGAGGCGGTCCGTAATCGTGACGAATCCCTCTTCATCTATTTTCCCGACATCACCGGTGTGCAGCCAGCCGTTCACCACAGTCTCCGCGGTTTTTTCGGGCTGGTTCAGGTAGCCGAGGAAAACGCAGGCCCCGTTGATCAGGATCTCCCCCTCAGCGGAAATTTTTACATCACAGCCGGGAATGGCCTGGCCGATGGTCCCCGGTTTAAAGTTCCCGATAATATTGGCCGTAGCCACACCACAGCACTCTGTCTGCCCGTAGGCTTCGAACATGTCGATGCCCATGGACAGGTACCATTTGATCAGATCCGGAGAAATGGGGGCGGCCCCGGTTACGGCCCACCTGAGCCGGTCCAACCCCATCATGCGCAGAATGTTATTCAGAACGGCTTTTTTGGCCACCCAGAAAAGGGCTGACCAAAACGGTGGAATGGGTTCCTGTCTGATTTTATAGGCAGACACCCGGTACCCTATTTTTTCGGCAACGCCATAGGCCCACTTCCCGAACCGGGTGGCATCCTTGATCTGAAGCTGAATGCCGGAATAGAACTTTTCCCAGATGCGCGGGACCGCTGCGAAAATGGTCGGTGACAATTCCCGGATATTTTCCGGCACCGTGTCGGCCCCTTCCACGAAATTGATGGTACCGCAGGACTTCAGCGGTAAAAGGATGGAGAGCAGCCGTTCCATTATGTGGCACAGAGGCAGAAAGGAAAGCTGCTCGTCCTTATCGTTGATCTCTAGAATCTTGTCAAAGGTTTCGATCTGGTACATGCAGTTGCGGTGGCTCACCATGGCGCCCTTGGGCGGGCCGGTGGTGCCGGAGGTGTAGATCAGCACCATGAGATCCTGCGGTCCGGACATATCTATTTCACGGTCCCAGAGATCCGGATGCGCCTCGATGTGGCTTCTACCCAGGGCATAAAGATCTTCCATCATCATGACCTGGTCATCGTTGAATTCATGCAGGCCTTCCGGGTCGAACACGATTACCTTTTCAATGAAGGGTGTGCGCTCCCTGACCTCCAGGTATTTATCCAGTTGTTCCTCGTTTTCCACGAACAGGAAACGCGTGGTCGAGTCGGTTGCCAGGTATTCAAGCTGCTTGCTGGAGTCGGTGGTGTACACGCCGCTGGTCACGCCGCCGCTGCCCAGGATGCCCATGTCGGTGTAGAGCCACTCTTTGTTGTTGTCGCTGACAATGGAGCAGACATCCCCCCGCTTCAATCCCAGCGCCAGGAGCCCCATGCCGATCTCCATGGCTTTGTTGCCGTAGTCGGTCCAGGTAAAGGACTCCCATATGCCGAAATTCTTTTCCCGCATGGCGACCTTGTCACCCAACTGCTGCACACGGCGCCGGAACAGTTTTATGATGGTGTCGCAGCCTTCTATGATGATCGGTTCGTAATTTGGTGTTGTCATATTTAATTTTCATGCTGTATCATGTAAACAACTTCTTAACAGCAATCCTGATATTAGATGGTTAAAATTAGATGTGCAACGCGTATGCATGAAAATTAGCGCCAGGTCTTGCGTTTTTTCCAGCGGCGCCTGCCCCGTACGCCCTCTTCCTTGATCCCCATGTAGAACTCCTTGATGTCATCGCTGGCCATCAGATTTTCACAGGTGTCCTCCATGACAATACGACCGTTTTCCAGGACATAGCCGTATTCGCTGTTTTGCAGGGCCATGTTGGCATTCTGCTCCACCAGCAGCATGGTCATCTTCCGTTCCCTGTTCAGCCGCCTGATGATGCCGAAAATATCCTGAACAAAAAGGGGCGACAGCCCCAGGGAGGGCTCGTCCAGCAGCATCAGCCTGGGGCGGGCCATCATGGCCCTCCCCAACACCAGCATCTGCTGCTGTCCGCCGGACAAATAACCGGATTTTTGTTTGATGCGATCTTTCAGGATGGGAAAATAGTCGTAAACCATTTCCAGATCCACCTGGATCCCTTTCCTGTCTTTACGGCCATAGGCCCCCATCAGCAGGTTTTCCTGAACCGATAAAAGAGGGAAGACCTCCCGCCCTTCGGGGACATGCGCGATCCCCTGGCGCGCCACCCAGTCCGGATTCCGTTTCTGAATCTCTTTTTCCAGAAACAGAACTTTACCCTTCTGGGGGTCCATGGCGCCGGAAATGGTCTTTAAAATGGTGGTTTTGCCGGCGCCGTTGGCCCCCAGGATGGTAACGATTTTCCCTGCCTGAACGTCGAGGCTGATGCCCTTGATCGCCAGGATCGGCCCGTAGTAGGTCTCGACATTCCTCAATGCTAATATGTTATCCGGCATCTTTGTCCTCCCCGAGATAAGCCTTGATGACATCCGGGTTTTTCTGAACTTCTGCGGGTGATCCGTGGGCCAGGGTCTCGCCGTAGTTGATGGCCAGCACATGATCCGAAATCTGGGAGACCAGGTTCATGTTGTGCTCCACCATGATCACGGTGATCCCCAAGAGCTTCTTGATGTCATCGATCCAGAAGGACATGTCTTCGGTCTCATCCACATTTAAACCGGAAGCTGGCTCGTCCAGCAGCAGCAGCTTGGGTTCGGTACAGAGCGCCCGCCCCAGCTCGACGATTTTGCGCACCCCATACGGCAGGTTTTGAATCAGCTGATCCCGGTAGTGCTGCAGATCCAGAAAATCGATCACGTCTTCGACCTTCCGTCGATGCGCCAATTCAAAACGCTTGACGAGCGGCAGAAAAAACAGGTCCGAAAAAAAATTTGAGCGGCAGTGAATATGGCGCCCAATCAACAGGTTGTGGAGGACCGTGGCATGGTCGAACAGTTCGATATTCTGAAACGTTCGGGCGATCCCCAGGTTGACCACCTGGTGGGCCGGCAAATTAGTGATATCCTTGTCTTCGAAGGAGATTTGGCCTTCGGTCAGATTGTAAATCCGGCTGATGATGTTGAAAATAGTTGTCTTGCCGGCGCCATTGGGCCCTACAATGGTAAAAATCGTGCCCTTTTCCACATCGAAGCTGACGTTGTTGACCGCTCTGATCCCGCCGAAATCGATGGAGATGTTCTCTGCCTTAAAAAATGTCATTGGACTCGCTCTGTTTTCAAATATGTTTTCTGACGTTTAAAGGTCGCCTTGCGGTACAGCGGAAACATCTGGAAATACAGTTTCATTTTAACCCACCGGCCATAGAGCCCCATGGGTTCGAAGATGATGAACAGGACCATGATGATCCCGAACAATCCCGGTTCCAGGCCTGGTAACTCTCCGATGACGGGCGGCAGGTAATCTTTGGCAATGGCAATGGCCTGGGGCAAAAGGCCCACGAAGATGGCCCCGAAGATAGCCCCGTGAATAGTTCCCAGGCCGCCTACCACCACCATCATCAGTAACTGGACCGACAACAGAAAGTTGAAAGTGTCCGGCGTCAGATAATATAACCGGTGGGCGAACAGCGCCCCTGCCAGACCGGTAAATAATCCGCTGATGGCAAACGACTTGATTTTATAGATGGAAAGGTTGATGCCCATGCTCTCGGCCGATATTTCGGAATCCCGTATGGCGATAAATGCCCGACCGCTGGGTGAACGGATGAGATTCAAGCTGCAGTACAAGACCGCTAAAAGAACAGCCAGGCAGAGGAAATAAAACTGCCAGGTGTTCTCTAGAGCGAATCCGAAAATGACCGGCATGTCCACCGACATGCCGCCCAGGCCGCCGGTCACCGATTTCCAGTGGGCAATGATCTCTTCCACGATAATAGCAAAGGCCAGCGACGCAATGGCGAAGTAGATGCCGGTCATCCGTTTCAGCGGTATGGTAATCAGCGCCCCGACAATAAACCCGAAAATACCGGCCAGGGCAAAAGAAATCAGGAAGGGGAATCCCTGACTTAAAAAATAGCCGTGGGTGTACGCACCGATAGCCATGAAAGCGGCGTGCCCCAGGCTGGGCAGACCGGTGAACCCCACGGGTATCATCAGGCCCAATCCGGCAATGGCGTAGATGTAGATGAAGGCCATCTCACCGATGTAAAACTCGTCCAGTACGGCCGGCGCCAGCAGTACCGCCAACAGGAGCAGCCCATACCAGAACCAGTACCCGCTGTGCTTCAGCAGTTTGATATCTTGAAGATAAGACGTTTTAAAAATAATCCGCATTTAGAACACCTAATAAATTTAGACTTTCTTCTGTTGTATCTGCGCGAAAAGCCCCTGGGGCCGTATGGTCAACATTAGAAACATGATCAGATACGCGCTGATTTCCTGGAACCCCGTAGGCATGTAGGTTCCGGCCAACTGTTCAGCACAGCCGATGATCAGCCCGCCGACCAATGCCCCGGGAAGGCTTCCGAAGCCCCCAATGACCGCGGCCGCAAAAGCCTTGATGCCGATGAAACCCATTAATGGGCTTACCAGCGAGATGGGTGCCGTCAATATACCGGCCACGGCGGCCACCAAAGCGCTGATGGCCCAGATCAGGGAAAAGACCCTTTTTACCGGAATCCCCATATAATAGGCCGCCAGCTGATTTTGAGAGGCGGCCTGCATGGCGATTCCCAGGCTGGAAAACTTGAAAAAAAGATACAAAGCCAGGGAAAGAACGACGGTTCCCGCAATAACCACCAGATAATCCTGTCCAATGACCAGGCCGCCGATATCGGCCATTTTACCGGAATAGGGCGTTTCCAGTGAAAGAATGTCAGCCCCCCAGATCCCGCCGGCCACGGACCGCAGGATAAATCCGATACTGATGGTTAAAATGATTACCGAAAACGGGGATTCCCCGATCATCGATCGCACCACCAGCATGTCCAGCAGATAACCGAAAACAGCCATGGAAACGATCGTGAGGATGAAGCCTAACCAGAAAGGCAACCCCAGAATCATCACATAGGTCACGGCAAAAAAGGCGCCCATCATCAGCAAATCTCCCTGGGCGAAATTGACGATCTCCGTGGCCTTATAGATCAATACAAACCCCAGGGCGATAAGGCCATAAAGGCACCCCTGTCCCAATCCGGTAAT
>JBDLJD010000242.1:0-5147 GCA_039714495.1 Thermodesulfobacteriota bacterium | reverse complement strand
AAGGGCCTTTACCAGTGCATCAAGACCCAGTGCCAGCGTACACAGAACGCCGAACAGCAGGTTGAACTGGGCGGTTTCACCGTCCAGGGCTATGAAATCCAGAGGTTGTTCTGGGGCGGCACGGCGGTTTCCTTTTTTTATGAGCTTAAAGGCCTTGGGCAGAATAAGAAAGATGATCAGGAAGGTCAACGGCATCCGGGGGTGAAATCCGGCAACCCATGAAAGGATGATTACCAGCAGAATAAAGACAAAGGGAAACAGGAGTAGAAAGCGGTAATACGCTTCTGATTTACTATCACCCAGGACGCTGGCCACGGTCTGTATCCCCCCGCCGGTATCAGTCGAGATGTCCCGCCAGTTGTTGGCATGGAGAATGCCCACCACCAGCAGCGACATGGGCACCGCCCATATGGCAGGCGTCCAGGAAAGAGAGCCTGTCTGAACGGTCCAGGCGCCCAGGGACCCGAGAATGCCGAAATTCAAAAAAACGGCCAGATCTCCCAGGGCGTTGAATTTCAAGGGAAGGGGCCCCCATGTGTAGAGTACGCCGATGAGCACGCCGATGAGTCCGATCCAGAAAATGGGTAAACCGATCCGACTGACCAGATAAAGGCCGATAAGGGTACCCGCTCCGAGAAACAACAACCCTCCCGTGAGGGCCTCTCCGGGTCCAACCCAGCCCCTCACCACGGCACCGCTGACCGGGTTGACCTGTTGGTCGATGCCTTTTTTGAAATCAAACACGTCGTTCAGCAAATTGCTGCCGGTGTGCAGACAGGCCATACCGAAAAAAGCGGCCAGGAAATAGACAAAATTAAACTCAGCGTCGCCGATGGTCACAGCCAGTACTGTCCCGAATATGACCGGCATGGTCGATGCCGGCAGGGCAAATGGACGGGTGGCCACTCGCCATTTTGTGAAAAAAGAGGGTGTGGGTTGATCTGTGGGGTTGTTTCTCGGATCTGTGTCAATTTGTTCCATGTTATGATAAATCTCCTTGTAAATTCAGTACCAAAAGATAAGTAAAATTCAAGCCACGTCAACCCCGCGGCATCTTTCACATCATATTCCTTTCGGCTTTATCCGCCGTCGCAGAATACAACGGGCATGCCCGTGGATGAATGCAAACAGAAATAAATCAGCGACCGCCGGCAGAGTCGGAGGTATGAGGAGGGCCCCTCGAAGGGGCCTGATCTGCCGTCGTTGCTGAATTGAGGGGTCGGGGAGTTTTTAACGTCATGCCAGCGGAGGCAGGCATCCAGGGCTTTCAGCTCACTGCTTGCTGGATTCCCGCCTTCGCGGGAATGACGAGGGTTTTAGGATAAAACTCCCCGACCCTTGAGTTAATTGCTACGGCGCGATGTCACCCCAAATATACGGCGGATAACCGCGTCATCTTGTCGCAACGTAACTCGCAGAGCGAAGACGGAAACCGAAGGCAAAGACAGGTACTTTAATGGGACCACAAGTTTACCTGTAGGGATCCATGTACCACAGAAAGGCTTTTATCTGAATTCATTCCTGATCGTTTCATCGACACCGAAAAGATAGGCTATCAATGCGGCCCGGATCCACATGCCGTTGCGTTCCTGGCGCCAGTAAACTGCCCGGGGATCGTTGTCCACCTCGACTTCGATCTCGTAGCGGCGGGGCAGGGGGTGCATGATGATGCAATGGGACTGAATAAGGTCGAGGTCGTTGCTTGTGATATGGAATTCCGGATAGATATCGGTTTCCTCGGAAGGGGCTTCGGCATACTCCTTCTGAATGCGGGTCATGTAGATGGCATCCACCACCGGCTTGACACTATTGAAATCTCCGGTTTCATGGAAAGGGATGTCATGTTTTTTCAGAAAGTCCTTGATGTCGTCTTTCATTCTGAAGACTTCCGGGGCCACGAAATAGAGTTCGATGTCCTGATAATTTTTCATGAGATAGGAAAGGGAACGGACCGTCCTGCCCCGTTTCAGGTCACCGACCATGGCTATTTTTTTCCCGTCCAGCCCGCCGAGATGTTCGAACGATCGCTCCAGGGTATAGATATCCAAAAGGGCCTGGGAGGGGTGCTGGTCCGGGCCGGAACCGCCATTGACCACGGCGACAGGTCGTTCGGTGCGGTTGAGGACCCAGGCTGTCTTTTCGGCAAAACCTTCTTCCGGGTGCCGGGCGATAATGAGGTCCACATAGCTGGCAAAGGTTCGGATGGTGTCTTCCGGAGACTCGCCCTTGACTTCGGAACTGGTGGTCGTACCACGGATTTCAGATGTTTTGATGCCCATGATGTGGCAGGCGTTCAAAAAGGATATGAATGTCCGGGTGGACGGCTGCACAAAGTAGAGCATAGCGCGTTTGTGGTCCAGCAGGCTGCTTAATTTATTGGCGCCGGTCTTGGTTTTGGCCAGGAGACGGATCTGATTGGCAAGGCTGCACATGGCGTCGAGGAATGGACGGTCGAACTGCTGCGCGAAGATAACATCGAACAGGCGTCCGTCATTGGAGAAAAAATCGAGTTTGCTGCCGATGTCCAGGCCGCGGAATTCATCCCACCCGCGGTATATCTGGATCGTCTCTTCTTTTTGATGGGTCATGAAATATCCCCCTTTTGATTATTTTACTGCACATTTATGTCTCATTAAAAACCACAAAGACACAAAGAATACAAAGTTTTTTTATAATGTAATTATTCTTTGTGAGCTTTGTGTCTTTGTGGTTTGTATCTATTTTATTTCAATCCAACAACAAGCTCTTCCATTTGACCGTTTTTCAGGTTCACCAAACCCTCTTCTGAAATCCTGATAAAAGGGATGGCTGCCCCGGTAAGGGTGATGAGGGTCAAAAGGGGGTCGGGGAAAGTTACTCCTCGCTCGGTCAGGGCCGACTGGATGTTTTCAAGTCGTTCTACGATTTCTTCTATGGGTAAAAGCGCCGACAGACCTAAAACCGGCATGGCAAGTTCCGCTACTACCTTCCCCTGGTCTATAACCACCGCACCACCCTGGTGTTTTCGTATCCGGTTTACCGCACCGGCCATGTCCTCATCATTGGCGCCGGCTACTATGATGCTGGATGCATCCCAGGATGCACTGCAGGCAAAGGCGCCCGACTTTAGATGAAAGCCCTTGAGAAAGCCTGTGAATGTTTTGCCGGGCTGGTGGGTCCTGTCAACAGCCGCAACTTTGATGACATCTTGCGCGCTGTCTGAGCAGATTTCATTTTCAACCACCGGCAGTGACACCTCCTTTTGAGCGGTGACCAGGTCTGTCACCAGGTTGATGGTCCGCACAGTGGCTTTACCTGCTTCGATGGGGGCGCTTACACCAAAATCAGAGGGCTGGGCCGGTTCAGGCATGTGGACGCTGTTGAGGATCGATTGCGACCATGAGTGCGTTCGCGGGGGCACGCAAACATTGCCGTTTTCAGCGATGACAATACCGTTGCTGATGACGGTTTCAGCCTTGATGGTTTCGATGTCCGGAATGACGACCATATCGGCCAGTCGACCGGGGGCGATACCACCGATCACCTGATCCAGGTTAAAATGTTCAGCCACGTTCAGAGTGGCCATCTGTATGGCGGTGACAGGATTGAATCCGTAATCGATGGCTTTTTGCACCACGTATTCCATGTAGCCTTTTTCGAGCAGTTCCAGAGGGTGAACACCATCGGTGACCAGAATCAGCCGTCTCAGGTCAGCGCCCATGGTCTGGATTTTGGCAATTTCCTCAAGGTCCCGGCGAATACTGCCCTCGCGGACCATGACATGCAGGCCAAGCCGCAGCCGTTCCAGCACTTCAAGGGCCTTAATAGGTTCGTGGCATGAAGAAACGCCTGCGGCAATGTAGGCATTCAGTTTTTTCTCGCTGGCACCGGCCGAGTGGCCCTCGAGGAGTTTGCCGGAACGAAGGGCGGCTTTGAACCGCGGCAGGATGATGTCGGGTTCCTGGAGAAGCGCCTGCCAATAGGACTCGCCCAGTCCGAGGACGTCACCCCGGTCAAGGAGGGCCTGAAGGTCATTTGGCGGCATTTTCCGGGCCTGGCGACTGATGGAAACCATGGCCGGTGCGGTGCAGAAGCATTTGATGGGTTGATTCTGCAGCGACTCGATCAATTCGATCGTCCCTTCAAGCCCGGCGATCGGGTAGGCCTCGAGAACTTCGGTTACGATGGTGGTTGTTCCGCCGATCATGATATGTTTCAGGAACTCATCCGGTGTGGCCATCCAGGCCAGGTGTGCGTGTCCGTCGATCAGGCCCGGTATTACGGTCTTGCTGGCAGCATCCACCAGCTCCGTATCCGGGCCAATGCTTTCTCCCGGGTTCTCGCCTACATAAGCAATCCAGGGACCGCAGGTGCAGATGGCCTGATTGCCCAGAATTTCGCCCGTGTAAACGTTGAGCAACCGGGCATTTATCACAGCCAGGTCTGCCGGCTGCTGCCCCAGGGAGACGGCCATCAGTTTCTGGATATCCTTGTCCTTTGTGAGATGAGCGACAGTTTGCATGGATATGATTCCTCTCTTGCATTAGAAACAGGCCGTCCATGTTAATCACGGGGTGCCTGCGATAATATGTCGGAACACGACATCCAGTAGTGCTCGTAATGGTTTCTAATGTTAATGTGAATTTGATAATTTTGGCAATATAAAGATAAGGGCCATGGTATGTCAAGAAGTGCCACTTCGGCCACATATTTGAAAAAAATGTGTGATTTGGCGTAGAGTACGAAATATTAAGAGGAATAGCTACAGATTCATTTGTGAATGATGACAAATACTTTTTTAACATTAGAAACATTTTCATCTATGGAGGTTGTCGACATTGTAGGCATACCAACCACCTAATTTATGGGTAGAGAATAAGAACTGTTTCTAATGAAAAGGTGGTGTATGCCACGCCCTTGTACCACCACACCGTTAATGCACACATCAAAACCTTTATCGAACGGACACTTCCCTGCGCACAACCCTTTTTCGAACTGAGGGACAACGGCAAGACCAGCCATCCCATGCGGTATGACATGGGCAAGGCCGTAGTCGTGTCTGTGGCCGGATAACTCCCTTCATAAGCCACCGGCTCAGCCGGTGAGAATTGAAAAGGTTCTACCGATCCGGTGAGGATTACATGTGACAACAGTGTTCACTTAACCTA
>JBDLJD010000241.1:0-5161 GCA_039714495.1 Thermodesulfobacteriota bacterium | reverse complement strand
CATGTTTGTCGTGCCGTTTAATGACCTGGAAGCGGCCGAACGTGTTTTAAAAGCCCATAGCGATAAAATTGCAGCTGTCATCACAGAGCCCATGCTCGGCGCCGGCGGCGGTGTGCCACCGCAAGAAGGCTACCTGAAAGGGCTGCAGGGGCTGGCGGATCAGTACGGGGTTTTGCTTATTTTTGATGAGGTTGTTTCGTTTCGCCTTCACGAAGGGGGCTTGCAGGCCATGGCGGATGTCCGGCCTGATTTGACCGCATTTGGTAAAATTATCGGCGGTGGATTCCCCATCGGAGCATTCGGCGGGCGGCAAGATATCATGCAGATGTTCGATCCCAACACACCGGATTCCGTCACCCACTCCGGCACTTTCAGTGGCAATGCGGTAACCATGGCCGCCGGCTGCGCCAATCTGGAGATATACAATCAAAAAGAGGTCGACCGTATCAATGCGCTTGGGAAACGCTTGACCGATGGTCTTAACCGGGCTTTCGCAAAGGCAGGTATCCAGGGCGGAACCAGGGGCATCGGATCTTTGGCAGGCATCGCTTTTACGGACAAGGTGTTAAATGATTCAAAGGATGTGTTTTTGAGTATGATTTCTTCTCACGAACTCATGCAATATTTACATCTGGAGATGCTGAATCGAGGCGTATCCTTCCTTGACCGCGGAATGTTTACGATTTCCACACCCATGACCGAAATAGAAATCGATAAGGCCATAGAGATGTTTGAAGCGTCGCTGGAACTGCTCAAACCTTTAGCCGTCGAAAGCCAAAATCAATAATATGGGCTAAGCCACAATAAATAATTGGATTAAAAATTTAGGAAGGAGAATCCATGAAAGAAAAACTCATCATTACTGCAGCTTTGGCAGGAGGCGCCACTACCAAGGACAACAACCCGAACACCCCCTACACGCCTGAAGAATTTGCCGAGGAAAGCTACAAGTGCCTGCAGGAAGGGGTCAGCATCGTCCACATCCATGCCAAGGATTCTGCTACGGGCATGGCCACCATGGACGTGCAGGCCCACCGGGATGTTATCGGGGCGGTTCGGGATCGTTGCCCGGAGATGATTATCAATATCAGCACCGGAGCCATGCAGACCCCCCCGGAAGATAGAATCGCGCCAACCATCGATCTAAAACCCGAACTGGCCAGCTACAACACCAACAGCATGAATTTCGCGGTGGCCAACCACAAGACCGGCGACATCATGATAGAGTTTATCTATGACAACACCTTTGCCATGATGGAAGATTTCGGCCGCCGGATGCGAGAACATCACATCAAGCCCGAGTGTGAGATCTTCGATCCGGGCGGACTGTACAACTGCATTCTGTTGAGCCGCAAAGAGGGCGTCTTCGAACAGCCCATGCATTTCCAATTCGTGTACGGTGTAGCCGGCGGCATGCAGTTTGATCCGTTGCTCCACATGAGCTTAGCGGGACAGCTTCCCCAGAATGCGACCTATAGTGTGTGCGGTGTGGGGCCTCATCAGTACAAGGCCGCGCTCATCAGCGCCATTTCCGGAGGGCATATCCGTATCGGTCTGGAAGACAATGTAAAAATGCCGGGCGGTGATCTGGCCAAGGGCAGCTGGGAGCAGGCAAAATGGGTTAAGGAGATCGCCAAGATTGCGGACCGGCCCATTGCTACGCCGGATGAAACGCGGGAGATGCTGGGTCTCCGCGACCACTGATCTACACTCATCTACACTAAGAATGACCTTAACTAAGTGAGGATCGAACGTGCACGAAATAATTTTTCATGGACGCGGGGGGCAAGGCGCTGTAACCGCAGTCGAACTGATTGCCCAGGCAGCCATTGCGGAAGGTAATTATGCGCAGGGGTTTCCCAGCTTCGGTCCGGAGCGTAGGGGTGCTCCGGTGATGGCCTTTTTACGGGTTTCCGATGACCCGATCTTTTCCCGCGAAAAAATTGAAACACCGGACACGGTCGTTGTTTTGGACCCGACGCTTCTCGACCTTGTCGATACCTGCAAAGGGTTGAAACAAGGCGGAACACTGATTATCAACAGCCCGTTGGAAAAAGCAGGTGCACTCCAAGATTACGCATCTCAATATCGGGTGTTTCTGGTAGATGCCACCCGCATTGCCATGCAAACTTTAGGGGTTCCGATTACCAATACGGCAATTTTAGGCGCACTGGTCAAAGCAACTGAGATTATAGGCGTTCATGCCCTGCAGGAACCTGTTGAGCATCGCTTTGGAAAACTGGCCTCAAAAAATCTGAAAGCCCTGCACCAAGCCTTTGAGGAAACAGGGATGGGTCAAAGTCCGGTGGTTTCCGCTGATTCCAAAAAATCGTATGCTGATCGATCCGGTGCTAATGAAAGCGTCTTTATGGTGGATGCATTGCATCCCTGGAACGAAGTGGAAATAGGTTGTGATATTGTTCAACCGGGCAGCAGTGCTGAATTTGACACCGGAAACTGGCGCACCACGGGGAAACCCCATACTGATTTTGAGAAATGCATCAAGTGCGGCATCTGCTGGATTATGTGCCCGGATATGGCGTACCAGGCTAATGACGAGGGATTTTATGATTGGGACAAACGCTATTGCAAAGGCTGCGGCATCTGTGTGGAGGAGTGCCCCAAGGACGCCATTGAGATGAGGGAGGAGTAATGTCGCGAAGAGTCGGTATGGAAGTTTCCCTGGCGGCGGCGGAGGCGGCCGGGCTGGCCAACGTAGACGTGGTGGCAGCCTATCCCATCACGCCCCAGACACACATCGTGGAGCACTTGGCCGAGCTGGTCGCAGGCGGCAAGCTGGATGCCGAATACATTGCGGTTGAATCAGAGCATTCCGCCATCAGTGCCTGCGTCGGCGCATCTGCCGCCGGAGCACGCACGTTTACAGCCACGGCGTCACAGGGCTTGGCCCTGATGCACGAAATTCTTTTTTTAGCTTCCAGCATGCGTCTTCCCATCGTCATGGCGGTAGCCAACCGGGCTGTCTCTGCTCCTATTAACATCTGGGCCGACCACTCGGATATCATGCCCCAGCGGGATACCGGTTGGGTACAGCTTTTTGCCGAAAACGGTCAGGAGGTTTTTGACCTGATTATCCAGGCTTTCAGGCTGGCGGAAGATCACCGGATCCTGTTGCCGGTCATGATCAATATGGACGGATTTACTTTATCTCACGTTATAGAACCGATTTCACTGATCGAACAGGACGAATTAGACGGGTTTCTTACGGCAATGAAACCGGCCCGCATGCTGGACCCGGCCAGCCCACGCACCATGGGACCGTTCGGGGCCCAGGACGTGTATACTGAGATCAAACAACAGCAGGAGGCTGCGCTGCTAAAGGCCGAATCGGTCCTGCAGGAAATATGGGACAGTTTTGCCGATCACTTTGGCAGAACCTATCATCCTGTGGAGACTTACCGGACCGAAGATGCCGAAGTGACCCTGGTGACCATGGGCGCCGTGGGAGAAACCGCCAGGACCGCCGTGGATGAAATGAGGGAACAGGGGATCCGGGTGGGGTTGGCCAGCATACGCTTGTGGCGGCCGTTTCCCATGCGCCATTTGGTGGCGGCCCTAAAAGGCGCCGGCGTTATTTGCATATTGGACCGCATGATGTCGCCCGGCGGCCGGGGAGGTCCACTGGCCTGCGAAATTCGCTCCATGTTTTACCCCATGGGGAACACACCGGTTATTCTCAACTTTGTGGCCGGGCTGGGAGGCCGGGAGATAAACCGTGCAACCTTTAAGGAAATGGTGAAAAGATCACAAACAAAAGACGACCAACCCCAAAATTACGAACTTTTGGATGTGAGGATGTCATGATAAACGGCAATGCAAGTCTGATCGATATTGAAAAGATAACCGCCAAAACCATGCCGGCGTTCGAACCTCTTGCTTCCGGGCACCGGGCCTGCCAGGGCTGCGGTGAAATTCTGGCCATGCGCCAGGCCATCAAGGCCCTGGACGATGACATCATTGTCATCAGCGCCACCGGCTGCATGGAAGTCGTCACCTCGCCTTACCCCCAGACCGCCTGGAACGTACCCTGGCTGCATGTGGCCTTTGAAAACGCCGGGGCCGTAGGATCGGGTGTGGAAGCCGCCCGTAAGGCCATGGCCCGCAAGGGAAGGCTGCCATCCAACAAAACTAAAATCATCATTACCGGCGGTGACGGCGGGACATCGGACATCGGCTTCCAGGCCCTTTCGGGTGCTTTGGAACGATTTCATGATTTTGTCTACCTGTGCTTTGACAACGAAGCCTACATGAACACCGGGATTCAACGCAGTTCGGCCACTCCCTGGGGCTGCTGGTCAACGACAACGCCCATCGGCAGTAAAACAACCGGCAAAGCAACCATGAAAAAAGATCTGCCGGCCATCGTTGCGGCCCACAACATTCCCTATGTGGCCACGGCTTCGCCGGCGTACCATCTGGACCTGATGAACAAGGTCCGTAAAGCTGCCGCCATTCCGGGGCCCGCCTTTGTGCATATCTTTTCACCGTGTCCCACCGGGTGGCGCATGCCGACGCAGCTTTCCGTCAAAGTGGCCAGGTTGGCTGTACAAACCAAGGTATATCCGTTGTATGAGGTTGTGAACGGCAGGTACACGCTGACGCGTAAATCAAAGAAGTTCAAGCCTGTTAGCGAGTATTTGAAAATACAGGGGCGCTTTCGGCATTTGTCCGATGAAGCCATAGCAATGATTCAGAGGCAGATAGATGAAGGCTATATGTGGTTGGAGGAAAGAGGAATAAATCAGAACCACTGATCTTCCATTAAACAAATAGGGGACTGGGAACTTGCTCAGATCTTAAATTACCTCAAGGGGACAGATAAACGGGTTGGATATTTACTGAACTTTGGCTCGAGCGGTGATCTCGAATGGAAACGGTTCGTAAAGTAAACACCATTTATTTACAACACTATTAGTGAAGATTAGTGAGGATAAGTGGTTTCAATTGGAAAGGAGGAATAAAATGAACAGTTATGAGTCCCACGAAATTGGTCGTGGAATCGTAGAGCGCTACCGTAAGAGGACCGGTCAGTCCGGCCGGAACTTTGAAGCCGCAAAAAGCTGGCTTCCCGGCGGCGAAACCCGCAAAGCATCCTTTTTTGAACCCTATCCAACCTTTATGGAAAAAGGTGAGGGATGTT
>JBDLJD010000240.1:0-5229 GCA_039714495.1 Thermodesulfobacteriota bacterium | reverse complement strand
AGCATCGCCGAAAAACACCTCCTTGCCGGGGGCGGCATTCACCCATGTCCGGCTCTCCTTTTTCTTGATCTCCAAGCGCCCTTTAAGGGAGGTTATTTCCCCCAGAGGCTCCTGTTTTTCCCTGGCAGCGGCCCAGGACGAAAAAGAGAGAACAATGGTCAATGCCAGAAGTATAATTAAGGTCTGCTTCATCGTCCAGTTTCCTATCAACCGATATACACTGACACCATATCGTTCCTGGCGCTGGCGTGCTGCAGGGTGACCTGCACCAGATCTTGCGGTTTCAATTCAATGCCCTGTGTCATGGGCAGCCGGCATTCCAGCATGTAATCTTTAATCAGAATCAGGTAGCTGTCCCGGTATTTGCCCAGCACTACGGCTTCGGCTTTATCGCCCGCCCTCTGCTCGAGGTATTTGAGCAGCCAGTAGCGGTTGCGGGAGTACTGAATTCTCGATACGGTACTCATGGGCTGTTCGACACCATGGATGATGTTCCGCACCTCCTCTTCAGAATAGGGTTGATCAAACCCCAAAACCGCCCTGATCTGCCGTTGGGTGGTAAGGTCAAAATATTTCCTTATGGGCGATGTGGCTGTCACGTACGCATCCAGGCCCAATCCGGAATGATGCTGCGCTTCACTCCCCAGTGCAAAACGGCTCAACAGTTTTCGCTGCATCCAGTTCTGAAACAAGCTGCCTTCGTTATTGCGGTAGAGCCGGTCTCTGGGCGGTGGTTGCGACCGAAAAATGGCAGGCTGCCCGTGTTTTGCCAGAAACCCGGCCATCAGCCAATTGGCCATAATCATCAACTCGGCAACCAGCATTCTTGCCGGGCTCTCCCGGTTGACCTTGTTCACAACCGGTTCTCCGTCGCTGTTGATCCAAATGTTTATTTCAGGAAGGGTGATCTGCAGGGCGCCCTGGGACAGGCGGCGCTGTCTGAATTTCCTGGCAATATTGCCGAGTGCCTGTACTTCCTTGTCTTCTTCGGCAACCATGTTCACATCATAGTAGGTTAGCTGGCGTTTGACTTTGATCCAGCTGGCCACAACCTCATAGTCCATGATCTCGGCCGAGGGTGTCAGCTTGACCAGGATACTGATGGCAGGCCTCAATTCCTCAGCCCTCAGGCTGCAGAGCCCTTCGGCCAGGGATGGCGGCAGCATGGGAATCTTCCGGTCTGGTGTGTAGATGGAGCTCCCCCGGGCGGATGCTTCACGATCAATGGGATCGTCCTTTTTTACGAAATGTGCCACATCCGATATGTGAATGCCCAGCCGATAAAAACCGTCGACCATTTCCAGGCTCAAGGCGTCGTCATAATCCAGAGTGGCCTGCCCGTCGATGGTGATCAGAGGGGTGTCGGTCAGGTCCCGGCGCTCATGTCCTTTTGAGGGTTTAGGGCTGGAGTAAAAAGCGTCTTTGACCTGTTTTTCAGCGTAATCCTTCACGCCTTCCGGAAATTCGGCCTCGATACCGCCCCTGAGCAGCTCCAGATTGACATCCTTGTCCCAGGCCCCGAGTTTGACCAGCAGTTGGAATAGCCTGTCCTGTTTTTCCATGCCGGCGGCTCTGCGAATCTGTTTTGCGACCTGATGATGCGCGCTCTCCTTTTCAAAAAGAAAAGCGGATTTGAGGATATCAACGCAACGGGCCTGCTCCCTGTCCAATTCGGAAACCGCAGGATAGGATCCGTTCACTGCCAAATCTTTCAGCCACTGGCTGCAACGCGCAATGAACCTGGCCCTCTCCTCCTCCCTCTTTTGGCGGGTTTCTATTTCAATGACCTGCTCGGCTGTCAGGGGAAAAAACTGGTCCCCCTTGAATTTAAAATAATGTCGGTCGTTAAAAAAAGCTCTGACCACTGCAGATTCATGGTCCTGGGTCGGCTCCCCGGAAAAGCAGAACCCGGTCATGGTTGCAAGGTCGATCCACTCCTGTTCCGTATTCAGAACTTCCCAAATCTCCTTGACATCGATGGTGTCGATCAGAGCCGTCCGGCGGCTGGCAATCCTTTTCAACGAGGCCACCAGCTTTTCCCTGCCCATGGACAGGTCCAGGAGACTGTCGCACTTGTGCGAAAGACGATTGGCCGGTATCTTGACCTCACGATTGGTTTCCGTCAGCAGTCTCAGGCGGAGTTTTTTTATCTCCAGAATAACAGCGCACATTATTTTCTGGCTCTCAATGAATTCAACGACATTTCCCGATTCCATAACCTCTTATTTTAACAATGCAAGGCCTGAAAGTCAACGAAATGCAAACCACCCTGCTGGAATATTCCATGTATAAATCTCTTGTATTACTCTATTGAGCACGACCTTTTGTATGAATCGAACGTTTGCATTTCATATTTGAAACGGTTGCTTGTGAGGAGGCGTGTGTTATCTTAAACAGCAGTAGTTTCAATTACACAGGCTATCATAAGTATTTACAGATACAATCCGTGTTTAACGTAAGGTTGTTTTAATGAAGGCAATAGAACTGATAAAGCCCTATTTTATCGAAAACCGGGCAGTTATCTTTCTGGGGTTTGCCTGCCTGATCCTGGTGGATTTTCTGCAGTTGACCATCCCGCGGATCATAAAATGGGCCATCGACGACCTGACGGGTTTCACGGCCAGCCTGCCGAGCCTTGCCGTTCAAACCGGATATATCCTGGCTATAGGCCTGATGATCGGTGTTTTTCGATACCTCTGGCGCAGGTTTCTTCTGGGGACCTCCCGCAAAGTTGAAGAAGGGTTGCGCAACCGGCTTTTCACCCATATCCAGGCCCTTTCTGCTTCCTTTTTCGATAAAACAAGAACCGGCGACCTGATGGCGCATGCCACCAATGACATTCAGCAGGTCAGAATGGCCACCGGTATGGGATTGGTGGCCATCAACGATGCCATTGTGCTGGGGGCCGCCGCCATTGGCTTCATGGCCTGGATCAATCTAAGGCTGACCGCCTTTGTGCTGATTCCCATGCCGTTCATCGTGCTGGGCACCCGCTTTTTCAGCAAAAAGATGCACCATCGCTACCGGACGGTACAGGGGGCCTTTGCCGACCTAACCGAAGGGGTGCGGGAGCGCTTTGCCGGCATCCGTATCATCAAAGCGTACAACAGCGAAGAAACCGAAGCGCTCCGCCTGGAAAAAATTTCCAAAAACTATGTGAATGAAAACCTCAAACTGATAAAAATCACCGGCTCATTTTTCCCCATGATGCTTCTGTTTTCCAACCTGAGCCTCGCCATTGTACTCTATCTCGGCGGCCGGCAGACCATCCTGCAGGAGATCACCCCTGGTGATTTTGTGGCCTTCATCAGCTATCTCGGGCTGCTGACCTGGCCCATGATGGCCCTGGGCTGGGTGACCAACCTCATCCAGCGGGGCAAGGCTTCCCTGGAAAGGATCGACAACATACTTAAAACCGTACCTGAAATCGCCGATATGCCCAACGCACGTCCAGCAGGGCCACCCCGGCAGGGATTGGCACTGCACCAAGTGTCGTTCGCCTATGCCAAGGAAGGCGCCCGGGTACTGTCCGGCATCAACCTTTCCCTCGCCCCCGGATCGACCCTGGGGCTCGTGGGACCGCCGGGAAGCGGAAAAACCAGCTTGATCAACCTCATTCCGCGGTTTTACGACGTGAAGGAAGGGGGCATTTTTCTGGACGGCATGGACATCCGGTCCCTGAGCCTTTTGGACCTGCGGGCCCTCATTGCCCTGGTTCCCCAGGAGCCGTTCATGTTTGCCGGGACCATTGCGGAAAATATTACCCTGGGCAACACAGCCTTGAATCACAGCGCCCTGGAAAATGCCGTGGAAATGGCCGCCCTTTCTAAAACCGTGGCCTCGTTTCCAAAGGGGCTGGCAACCATTGTCGGTGAAAAGGGCGTTATTCTGTCCGGGGGCCAGAAACAGCGGATCGCCCTGGCCCGCGCTTTGCTCAGCAAACGCCCCATCCTATTGCTGGACGACCCCATCAGCCAGGTGGACGCGGATACAGGACAGACGATTGTCAACACACTGCAATCACTGACATGGCCCCGGCTCACCATTCTGAGCTCCCACCGGCTGTCCGCGGTTCAAAGGGCAGACCACATTGCCGTTTTGAACCAAGGGCAGATCGTGGAATCAGGCCATCATAAGGAGCTCATAGGAAACGACCGCTATTATGCCCAGACCTACAGGCTCCAGGAGATCCACCATGCGCCATGATATGGGATATTTTGAAGAACAGCACCTGGGCAAAGCTTACAACGTCAGACTGCTCCGTCGGCTGTACCCTTTTTCAAAACCCTACCGCCTCATGATAGGTCTGTCCGTCTTGCTGGTGATGCTGATTACCCTCCTGGACCTTGCCTTACCATATATCACCAAAGTGGCCATTGACCGCTATATAGTGCCCAACCGAGCCACATCGGGCCTTGTGGAGCAGGAAAGCATGGAAAACGGCCAGCGGCTCCTGAAGGTGGAACTGGAAAATCCCTCGGCAAGGGAAGTGGTCCAACGATATCCTCTCCTCTTTTCAGTAAACAATTCAACGGCGGCCATCCTTTACCAAGACCTCAAAAAACTTCCGCCTGCGGACATCGCCCTTTTGAGGCAGGACGACATCATGGGGGTCACCTCCATGGCCCTTTTGTTCCTGGCGCTTATCGGCCTCAATTTCGGCCTCAATTTCGTTCAGAAAATCATCATGGAATATACCGGTCACATGATGATGCATGATTTGAGAATGGCCCTTTTCCGGCACATCCAAAACCTGGCGATCTCCTTTTTCACCAGGAACCCGGTGGCACGGCTGGTGACCAGGACAACCAACGATGTGCAGAACATGCATGAGCTTTTCACATCGGTCATCACCCTCGTATTCAAAGATTTCTTTCTGCTGGTGGGCATTGCTGCGGTGCTGCTGTACATGGACTGGCGCCTGGCCCTTGTCTCCTTCGCAGTCTTTCCGCTGGTGGTTTATGCGGCCCTGTTTTTCTCAGGTCGCATAAGGGACGTATTCAGGATACTGCGGCTCAAGGTTGCTGAAATCAACACCAAATTTTCAGAAACCATCGAAGGCCTCAAGGTGATCCAGGCCTTTGGCCGCGAACGGCCCAATGAAGACGATTTTTCCATGCTGAACCATGAAAACTACCGGGCCGGCATGCGTGAAATTCACGTGCTGGCCATTTTCATGCCGCTCATCGAAGTTTTCGGAGCGGCTACGCTCGCCATCGTCATTTACTT
>JBDLJD010000239.1:0-5234 GCA_039714495.1 Thermodesulfobacteriota bacterium | reverse complement strand
TGCATTTTTCTGGACTCCCGTCTTCACGGGAGTGACGATGGATTTATGCCATAAAACTATAATAGCTGATAAACCTCCACCTTGTCCTTGACATTCTTGGATGATATTTCCGCACTGATACAGGCCGCTTCATCCTGGATGGTCTGGGCCGTGCTCACCGCGTTCAAGGCATTTGTTGTTCTATCCTCGTTCAGGAACAGCATGAAGATGATATAACATGAATTCAGATAGTTGAGGCGTAGAAGGTATGAACATTAAGCCTAATTGAAATTGAAGTGCTTGTCAACCAAAGGAATTTATGAGCCCTAATCTAGCAGAAAGACCTCGGTGGGTTCCTTGACATTTTTAAGCTCGAATTTACCCAGGTTTTTCAGGTGGATTTGATCGATGACATGATCGGCGGTCGTTCTTGACAAAAAGGTCTGTCCGCCGGTGGCCAGGGCGCCGATTCTGGCGGCCACGTTGACCAGGCTGCCGCGGGCGGTGTAGGTCCAGCGTGATCCGGTGATGCTGTCGAATTTCGCGGCGCCCACCAGGGCCGTTCCCGAATTGATGCCGATGTTGACGCTGAGGGGTTTGTACAGGGAAAAGATCTCTTTGCCGATGCGGGCCGTCTCCTTTTGAATGGTCACGGCCGTGTGCACGGCATCCATGGCATTGGTGGTCTGGTCCTTTTCCAGGAACAGCACCATCAACCCGTCGCCGGCGGTTTCGTTGACATCGCCGTTGTTGACATGGATGGCATCCATGAACACGGAAAAGTGCTTTTCGATAATGGTGTTGACTTCCCGGCCCCCCAATTTTTCAGTGAGTTTCGTGTAGCCCTCGATATCAAGAAACAGGACGGAAAGGTCATGATTACGGCTTTCGGGCATGTGTCCCGTGGGGGACCTTTCGATGGCGCTCGAAACCGCGTGGGGCACGAACTTGCCCAAGTTTTCCTTAACACTTTCCAGGATCTCCACTTTTCTCATTTCCGCCTTGAGATTCTTCAGAGCCGTTTCCAGGGCAATGTTTTTTTCCGCCAGGTTCTGGTTGAGGTCTAAAATAGATTCAAAGGACTTGGCGTTTTTCAGGGCCACCACCAGGCTGTTGATCAGGGTTTCCAGAAGTTCCCGCTCCTTGGCGGAATAGGTGTCGGCCATGAGCCGCGACCCAAGGCCGATGATTCCCTTGAAGGCCGGCTCCACACGGAAAGGAAATACCTCTTCAACGCCGAACGGCGCGAGGGGGGCGCAATCGAGGGAAAGGCTTTCTGCACCCTGTCCGGACGGAAATATTGGCTCGATGCAGCGCCGGCAGTTTTCACGCAGATTGCCCACATCCTCATCGGGGAAGCCCACTGCGGCAAAATGGTCGCAACCCTGCCCGTCAACCTCCAGCAACAGGGTGAATCCGTTGAAAATGCCGAAATTGCCCATGCACATGAGCAGAAAGTTTTTCAGAATGGTGTCGGTCTCGACGCTGCCGTAGATATCCTTGCTGATGTCATTGAGCGTTTTCAGGTTGAAGTTGCAAGCTTCCAGCTCTGCCTGAATGCGTTTGGATTCTAAGCGGCAGGCATCGAGTTTTTCAGTGTGGCTGTGGCGGATATTATTCTGAGCAATCACCCCCCTATAACGTGATGAGATATAATTCTCATTATAATCACCACATAGTGGTATATCAATAAAAAATCAGATTGTTTTGAATAATTTAGGAAATAATTTTCAAGAAAGGAGATTTTGGATATAATGTTAGATGGTTATTGGTTGGCTGGTTTTTTATTGTCCAGATCGTCATGGGCGCGCCCCATCAAGTCCAGGGCCGACGCATCCTGCCCTGGGATGAATTCAGCCATGCCCAGGGCAACATTGATGCGGATGCCATCAACATCCAGGCGCTTTTCCATCAGGATATCCGCCAGGCGGGTACACACCGGCAGGGCTTTTGTGAGCGGTGTTGCGGGCATCAAAAGGGCAAAGGTCCCGGCATCCAGACGGCCCAGAGTATCGCTTTTGCGGATGATTCTGGACAACGCCTCCCCCATGACCCGCAGGTTGCGGTCTTTGATGTCATAGCTCATTTCAAGATCCGCCACTTCGAAATCTATATCCATGAGGCAGACGGACAGGTTTTCGCCGTAACGCAGGGACCTATGGAACTCCACATCCAGAAAATCATCGAAGCCCTTGCGGTTGCACCACCCGGTGAGGTCATCGACCACACTTCTGCAGGTGAAGTCATTGGTAACCTGTTCTATACGGTCACACAGAATCCGCATCAGGTTGAAGAAAAACCGGTTGGCCGTGGGCGGGTAGAGCCATTGTAGACGCTTGATCATCTTCAGGTTGATTTCCAGAAATTCGCTGGGCGAGGTGGCCACCACTGTCGCGGAACGCGGCGCCGATCGCAAAAGCCCCATTTCGCCCACGATGTCTCCGGCGCCCAGGCGGTTGATCTGCTTGTAAACGTCATTTTCCGTGTAGGCCACATCGTCGTTTTCGCGCTCCACCACATCCATGGAGCCGGATACAAGGGCGCACATGGACTCGCTCTCGTCCCCTTTGTAAAAGAGGACCTGTCCGGCGCCGATCTTCTTGAGTGTGCCGGCCATGATGATGTAATGGATCTGGGTTCTGGACAAGCCGTTGAAAAGCGGAATGCCGAACCCTGGATCCTTGCCCAGTTTGAGCCGGATCAGATCCCACAGGGTGACCAGTTCCGCATGCAGCAACAGCGAAGGCAGCAGAATCAGGTCGCCCACGAGAGCCGAAAACATGGTGACCGCCATCAGTATGCCGAAAATGGCCGTGGGCTTGAAGCTCGACAGGGTGAGGATGGAAAACCCGATGCTGATGGTGAGTGTCGTGTATATCACCGGTCGACCGATATGCCGCAGGGTATCCCGCAAGGCCCTCTGATCATCCAGGTCCTTCCTGAATTCGCGGTTATAGCGCACCAGGTAGTGGATGGTGTCGTCCACGGCCAGGCCGATGGCGATGCTGGCGATCAGGCTGGTGAACATGGACAACTCGATACCCAGCCACCCCATGATGCCGAAATTGACGATGATGGGAAACATGTTGGGGATGATAGCGATAAACCCCACCTTGCTGGACAGGAAAAGGACAAACATGATGCCGAACACCAGGACCATGGTGATGGAAAGACTTTTGATCTGGCCGCTGGTCAGCTGGTGACTGCTCTCCGAAATCACCATGCCGAAACCAGTCACTTCAATTTCATAGTTTTCCCCGAAGACGGCCTGCGCAAATTCCAGTATTTTCGCCCGGGTCTCAAGAAATTTCGCAGAGCTTGAAATGTGGGTCAGCAACAGGATATTGGCCTGCGACAATCCAGGACTCATGAAGCGGGCGAGCATGTCATCACCCAGCATGGTCTTGTAGCCGTTGATGAGCATGCGTACTTCCCACGCTTCTTCAGGAAGCCGGTAGTGCTTGGCTTCGAAGCGGTTGGAGGCATAGTTGACCAACTGAAGATAGTCGGCAAACGAAATGGTCTTGTCCACGCCGGGCAGGGTTTCCATGTACTGTTGGATTTTGGCCAGGTCGGCAATGTGCTGGGCATCCTCAAAAAAATCCTCTTCCCGGCCATTCAGGGTGACATTGATGGGGAAACAGCCGGAAAGGTTCTGGTAAATGTCGTGAAAGTTCCGGCTGATCTCGGTGGAGTCCTTGAAATAGCCCACCGGGTTGCTCTCCACAGGCACCTTGAAAATGCCGACCACGCAGAAAACAATCAATGCACCGATCAGCGGCAAGGTGTATTTCTGGTACTTGATGTTGATGGTGGCAATAAAGTCGAGCAGCCGGTCAAGCAGGCTCTCCTTGTTTTGCCCGGTTTCGGGATATTTTCCAATATCCGGCGTTGTTTCACGCCCGGGCAACGGAACCAGGGCCATGACCGCCGGCAGAAAAGTGAGCAGGATTACCAGAAAGCCGGCAATTCCCAGACAGGCAAAAATCGCGAACTCCTGAATGGCGGTGATGCGGTTGACCAAAAGCGACCCCAGACCCACCAGGGTCGTGGCCACGGCCAGAGTCGTGGGAAGGGTGATGTTGCGAAAGGTTTCGATGGAGGCCTGAACCGGCGAAGGGGCCCTCTTCGCCTGCAGGAGGTACTCGGCAATGATGTGCAGACAGTAGGCCGTGCCCACGGCGATCAGGAAAACCGGCACGATCATGGTGAGCATGGAAAGTGGTATGCCGGTAAGGGACATGAGCCCGAAATTCCAGACCAGAGCAATCCCCACGCAACCCAACGGCAGGACAACATATATCAATTTACGGTAGAGCAGAAAAAGCACCAGGGCGATGAGCAGGAAAGTAATGGGCGGGAGTTTGAAAAAATCCCGTTGCGTAAGGCGGGCCATCGCCTGGGAAACCAGCGGCATACCAATCTGATAGAGGGACAGGCTGGCCGGCGCTGCGGCGATCATCTCTTTGATCGCCGCAACCACGGCATCGGGATCAGCCCCATTTTCCAGTACCAATGTCAGGATGGTGGATTTACCGTCCGGAGAATACAGGTTTTTTCTGAAAAGGGCGACATCGTCCAGCACATCTGAAAACCGGCTCAACTCCCACTTCCCGGAAAGGTCCACGGCGTTCTTAACGCCGGGCAGACTGATCACACGCCGGACCCCCTCGATTTTCTCGGCCGCCTCAACCAGCACCTCGAGCTGCTTGAACGCAACCGCATCGAACAGGTTTTCCCCTTTTACGACCACCCGGATAAGTTCGTCGGATCCGAAAATCTCTTTAAACGCTTCATAACGGGCCGTCTCGGGAAGGTCTTCAATAATCAGATCATAGACAGACGTTTTAAAAGAGAGATAGGGTACCCGCCAGGCGAACAGGGCGGTAATCAGCAGCACAGCCAGTATCACGACAACGGGTCTTTGGAGCATGCGCTCCAGCAATTGCCCGCTGGTAACAGTTTTCAGATACTGTTTTATCATAATCTTACGTTTTGAGCTGTGAAAGGTGGGTGAAATGGACTACGATTACTTATATGATTATATGATGGTACTACACCTGTCAATACAACCGTTTTAGTACCTATTTATTGAAATCGCATCATGTTTGCATAGGATCTTGGTTCCGGATTCACCGGGTTGGATGTAAAAAATACTAAATTCTAATTCACCAAACTCTAAACAAATACCAAATCCAAATGTTCAAATATGCAAAACGTAACAGCCGTGCAATGTGCGCATAGCGTTTGGCCCT
>JBDLJD010000238.1:0-5280 GCA_039714495.1 Thermodesulfobacteriota bacterium | reverse complement strand
GATCACCAGTCATATAAAATTGAAGATACCATGATTTCCGGCTGTCTGATACAAATATCTTATCGCGGTGGCGTCAAATCATTCTCGCCTTCTGTTGATGATGGCAGCCATGTAGCCAGCGCCGAAGCCGTTATCGATGTTGACCACGGCAACATTGGAACTGCAGGAGTTCAGCATGGCGAACAAAGCGGCAAGTCCGTTGAAGCTGGCACCATAGCCGATGCTGGTGGGCACCGCGATGACGGGACGGCTGACCATTCCGGCAACGACACTGGGCAGTGCCCCCTCCATGCCGGCGGCCACCACCAGAACGGCAGCCTGGTCGATCAGGTCTTTATGGGCAAAGAGACGGTGAATGCCGGCCACGCCCACATCAAAAATCGATTCCACGCGGTTTCCCATGGCCCGGGCGGTGAGCAGGGCTTCCCTGGCTACGGGGATGTCTGACGTGCCGGCCGAGATGACCAGAATGGGGCCTCGCCCGGTGATAACAGGGGGCTCTTTCTGCAGGATGATCATGCGGGCGTCATCATGATATTCGGCGTGCGAAAATCCGTCGAGTACCTTTTGCGCCTTTTCAGGATCCACACGGGTAACCAGGATTATATTTTCCCTGTCCGTCATGTGGTCCAGAATGCCGCATATCTGTTCCGCTGTTTTACCCTGGCCGAAGATGACCTCCGGAAACCCTTTGCGCAGCGACCGATGGTGATCGATATGGGCGTAGTCGATATCTTCAAAGGGCAGTTTTCGGATTTCATCGACAGCCTTGTCCACCGGCGTCTCACCGGCAGCAACAGCCTGGAGGAGCTTTTTAATGGCGTCACTGTTCATGGCTACCTGTCAGTTCATCAAGTTTCACCCTTTTGGTTCGTACAATATGCCGGTCATACCATCGCGAAGCGGTGTTATTCGATGTTCTGCTCCTCAATGGAAGCGGGCGCCTGCTCGGTTTCCGTTTGGGTGGTTTCCGGCTTTGTTTCGGTTGGGGCCGGTTTGGGTTGAGGCGCGGGCGTTGCAACCTGCTGCTTTTTCAACTGATCGACTTGCTTCTTGAGGGTATCGATCTTTTTTTCCATGGCGCCCGTCACATCCAGCATCTCCTGTCGAAAACCGATTTCCTTCAATTTCAGGCCCAGGTCCAGTTCTTCCTTACTGATTTGGGTGGCGGACAGATCTGCAAGGGCTTTTTCAAGTTCGGTCAGCTTTTCAGAAAAGCCGCCATATGCGTCCGCCATCTCTCCCACCTGATTAGACAGGGTTTCGGTCTTGGTGTTGAGCTCCTGATCGGCCACAAGAAAGGCATCCAGTTCACTGTGCTCGTGTTCCATTAACTTCCCAAGCCTGGTATTGAGTTGGTTGTTCACCGCCTGGGTCAACTCCGCCTGTTTTATATTGGACGCCTCCAGGTTCTTGATGGAAGCCTGGACCTTTTTAAGTCGGGTCTGCAAAAATGCCGCGCTTTTTTCGAGAGCGGGCAGCTTTTTGTCATGAACCTCTTTCAGCTTGGCCTGTTCCAGGGAGAGAGAAGAAAATTTGGAATCAAGGTCTTTGGAAAGCTTCTGCACACCGATGGTGCCCGTACTCTGGGTGTGCTTGACCCTGTCTTTTATATCCAGGTAAGAGATAATGAGGATAACACCGATCATGCAGGGAATGAGGATGGTGAGCAACATGACCCGCTGGCTCAGCTTATCAATCTTCAATTCCTGCAGTTCATTCTGCATGGCGGCGTCATTTTCCTGATCGTCCCCCCCTATTTTAAATGATTTTGATGTGTGGTCTTCGTTCATACCTAACTCCATTTATAATTTGCCGCACGGTAGCAAATATTGGTTTATATATTTCATATACTGCGATTTCAAGTAGTTATTCTCTTTCTCCCAACCGGCAAATAATAAATGGAGTTAGAGAAAAGCATTTTGGTTTTTTCATTTATTTTTTATCTTTTTAATCAACTGATTAGAAAGAGAAAAATATATTTTAAATAAATAAAACCAAAATGCTTTAACATAATCAATTGGTTTTCATAAAGATCGGTATCGAGCTTTATGAAAAACGATTGATTATTCCCATTCGATGGTGCTGGGCGGTTTGGAGCTTATATCGTAAACCACGCGGTTGACGCCCCTGACCTCGTTGATAATTCTGTTTGAAATTTTTCCCAGCAGTTCATGGGGCAATCTGGCCCAGTCGGCGGTCATGGCATCGCGGCTGGTTACGGCACGGATGGCGACGATATTTTCATATGTCCGGGAATCGCCCATGATGCCGACACTTTTGATGGGAAGCAGTACGGCAAAGGACTGCCACAGCTTCCGGTAATATCCGCCCCGCCTGATCTCTTCGAGCAGTACGGCATCCACCTCCCTCAATATGGAGAGCCGTGACCTGGTGACTTCACCGATAATCCTGATGGCCAACCCCGGTCCGGGAAACGGCTGCCGCCAGATCAGATTCTCCGGCAGTCCGATCTCGCTGCCAAGCTTTCTAACTTCATCCTTGAACAGATACCGCAGGGGTTCCACGAGCTTCAGCTTCATTTTTTTGGGCAGTCCGCCCACATTATGATGGGATTTGATAACCGAGGTGGGCCCGCCAAAGGCGGATACGGATTCAATGACATCCGGATAGAGCGTGCCCTGGCCGAGAAACTCAGCGCCCTTGATTTTTTTGGCTTCCGCCTCGAATACGTCCATGAAGACCTTGCCGATAATTTTCCGCTTCCTTTCAGGATCGGTTATGCCGGCAAGGGGCTTTAAGAACTTGTTTTTAGCGCTGACAAACCGTATATTCATTTTCAGATGCTGCTTAAGGGTTTTTTTCAGCTGCAGGGCTTCATCTTTTCTGAGCAGGCCATTGTCCACGAAAATACAGGTGAGGTTCTTGCCCACGGCTTTGTGAATCAGCAGTGCGGCAACCGATGAATCCACGCCGCCGCTCAATCCCAGAACAACCTTTTTGTTGCCCACCAGGGCTTTGACATCGGCGATGGTTTCCCTGGCAAAGGATTTCATGGTCCACGACCGTTTGCACCCGCACACGTCGAAAAGGAAGTTGCGGATCATGGCTTTTCCTTTTAGGGTGTGCGCAACTTCGGGGTGGAACTGAAGACCATACATTTTGCGTTTCGTATGGGCCGTGGCTGCAATTTTGGTGTTCCCGGTTGAGGCTGTTATGGTGAAACCTTTGGGAAGCTTTGTGATACTGTCGCCGTGGCTCATCCAGGTCTGGGTGGTCCGGCCAACCTTTTTAAATAGCCCGGTCTCCCTTTTGGCTTTCAGTTCGGCAAATCCGTATTCGCGCTTTTTGGCCCTTTTCACACTGCCGCCCAGGGCATCGACCATGAACTGCATCCCGTAACAGATGCCCAGAATAGGGATGTGCAGGTCAAAAACAGCCTTGTCGATTTTGGGGCTGCCTTTTTCATAAATGCTGGAAGGCCCACCGGAAAGGATGATTCCTTCCGGGTTGAGCTCACGGATTTGATCCATGCTGATGGCCGGAGATTCTATCTGGCAATACACATGGCATTCACGCACCCGGCGGGCGATGAGTTGATTGAATTGCGAGCCGAAGTCGATGATCAGAATCATGTAAAACTCCTGGCGGAATTATGTGTTTATATTGTGGAACCTGCCTGCGGCAATCAATTTGCGAAAACTAGGTGAATATGTTAGAGACAGCTGGAAATGTCAAGATGATATAGCGGTTGCCTTAATTATGTTCCGATATAAACTATGTTTAACGTAATTTTTCCAAACGCTATATGTAGACAAACAATTGGGAACCAAGTGTTTGGGGGAGATGCACATGCTTGAAAGCGGAGATCTGAGAAAGGGGCTGAAACTGGAGATTGACGGTGATCCTTACGTTATCGTTCAATTTGCATTTGTAAAACCCGGCAAGGGGCAGGCCCTGTATAAATGCAGGCTGAAAAATATGATATCCGGTGTCCAGTTCGACAAAACCTTCAGATCCGGCGAGAAATTCAACGAAGCCAGTCTGGAAGAGAATGCCATGGAGTACCTTTATTTCGATGGAGAAAGCTACTGCTTCATGAATACCGCAAATTATGAGCAGGAATTTCTCAATGCAGACGGTGTAGGCGATGCCAAGGACCTGTTAAAGGAGAATACGGTCGTTGACATGCTCTTTTTCGATGGGCGCCCCATCGGCCTTACACTGCCCAATTTTGTCGAACTGACCATCACCAAGACCGATCCCTGGGTGAAAGGGGATACTGCTTCAGGGGACTCCAAACCGGCGACCGTGGAGACCGGTTATGAACTCCAGGTGCCTCCTTTTGTGGAAGAGGGTGAGCTCATAAAAATCGACACCCGCACCGGGCAGTATGTGGAACGGGTGAAACGATAATCAATACGCTTCGCTGTAATTTGCCCTCCGCAGGATTCGCCGAAGGCTAACCGTCATATTCCTGATATATAACGTGGCCGCACGATTTGCAGTGCGAGGCGTCTTTGTCGTGATAGCGCAGGCCGCACTGCCCACAGATGGTGTCTTCTTTGGTGGACATCTGAACCCATTCCCGTACGATCCGGCTGGCCTGCCAGGGGATCAGGATGATTCCCGAAAGGATCATCAAGATGGTCACCCACCTGCCGCCCTGCGTCAGGGGCACGATATCCCCGAACCCCACAGTGGTGAGAGCGGCCACGGTAAAGTAGAAGGTATCTCCAAAATTTTTTACCTGGGAATTGGCCATGTGTTCTGCCTGGTAGAACAGGCCCGACGACACGAAAAAGATAATCAGGATCGTCAGCATCAGACGCAGCACGTTTAAAAAGTGAATGCTGATGCTGCCGAAGAAAAAGTCGGAATTGGTGGTGAATCGAAGGAACCTGAATATACGGAAGACCCTGAAGCTGCGTATGATTTTTAGAAAACCGATGCTAAGGCTGACACCGAACCAGTTGGCCACCAGCAGAACCAGGACCGGCATAATGGCCAACAGGTCGATAATGCTGTAAACGTCTAAGAGCTGGCGCAATCGGTTTCTCGATCCGTACATTCTGGCGGCATATTCAACGATGAAAAACAGGACGATGACCACCTCGATTTTCCATAGAACATTCCGGGCTGCACTGGATTCAACATATGTTTCGGCTATATAGATGCCGCAGACGAGAAGATTCAGAAAAACGATGACAATATCGATGAGCTTGCCGGTCAGTGTCTCGCAATCGATGAGGTAAAAGCGGATGGTCTCTCTGAGGGATCGGTGTTCGATGCTATATCTCCGGGTTTCGGGTGTCAGGT
>JBDLJD010000237.1:0-5296 GCA_039714495.1 Thermodesulfobacteriota bacterium | reverse complement strand
AATTTCATGATAAATAAGTGGCTTATGGATAAATTATTGTTAAATGAAGCCTGGCGTGCCGAGCCGTAGCTTTCAAGCGAAGTCTGGCGTGCCGAGCCGAAGTTTGAAGCGAAAATTGGTAGTGGGCGATTGGAGTCCGCCTTCGCTCTGTCGAGCTACGTCGCGACAGCCTTCGTTTTACGCTACGCTTCAAACGAAGGCTGGTCGGGGCGGTAGGATTTGAACCTACGACTTCCTGCTCCCAAAGCAGGCGCGCTGCCAGGCTGCGCCACGCCCCGATGATATCGAAAGGATGGATTAAGCGGGTCTTTACCACGCTTTAGCAGTCGGCGCAAGCTGATACCTCTATCTTGTATGAAATTTGATAAGACGGCCTTCGACGCGTGTAAAATCCGGGTTACATGTCGGAAGGATCCGAAAAATAGGCCTTCAGGGCGGCGCTGATGGTATTGGTGTAGCTCTCTAACACGCTGTTGTTTTTCAGTTTTCTCAAGTCTGCCGGGTTGGTCAGATATCCTATTTCTATCAGCAGGGCCGGCTGGTCGGCTCCTTCAAGGACGACGAGGGGCATTCCTTGGATATCGATCTTAATTTCCTGGTCATATTCCAGGATTTTTTCTTTGAGCAACCTTGCCAATTTTTTACTTTTTTCCACTTGAATGGCTGATTTCTCATCCCAAGAGGGAAGCGCGTCTTCTTTTTTCAGGGAATCGTATGCTGTTGTTGCATGCGGTGTTGTAAGCCTGAATTGATTGTCGTAATAGGCAAGCAGCATTCCGTTGGGATTGTGCAGTGTACTGGCGCCTGTATGAATGGAGAGAAACAGGTCAGCTTCGAGATGGTTCGCCACTGCCGGGCGATGCATCAGGTCTATCTGGTAATCGTCCGATCTTGTGAGATGAACTGTATAGGCTGGCTTCAGTTTATCAGCCAGGAGGCTGGCAAATAGCAGGGCAACCTCTTTTTCATAAATATCACCAGGTTTGCCTGCACCCATATCGTGGCCGCCATGACCAGGATCCAAAACGACCACTTTTTTGGTGCGTGCCGGTTGCTTTTCGTTTTGGCCTGCTCCGGTTCCGGTGGCCGGCATGAGGATTGCTATGAGCAAAACAGACATGTATGTGAAAAATCGGTATCGGGTCAAATATGTTGATAAAACAGGCATTTTCATGAAATTATCTTGACACCCAATGGGATCGATATTATTTTTACCGGATATTTATAATAGGTGTTTCAAATTGAATTTGGCTGAATTCGGATGCAATGTCAACACGAATGAATCCGAAATGAAATTCAGGGGTTCGGGGACACCCTCCAACCCTAAAAGTTATGCGAGAGTGGCGGAATTGGTAGACGCACTGGACTTAGGATCCAGCTCTGGCGACAGAGTGGGAGTTCAAGTCTCCCCTCTCGCACCATATTTATTAGAAACAGGCAGTGGTTTTACCGGCGATTACCAATGCTCTAACGCACCATTTTAAAAAGAAAATCGTGCTGCTAATTGTTTCTAATGTGCATACATTAAATGTATTAATGAAAGCATGGTTAAAACGGCATTGCGTGGCCGGATGCAATTGGAGTTGTATTAAGTGAATTTGACCATCGGCAGAACATTTACAACACAATAAAGGGTATGTGCACCATACATACAAACAAGGCCGTAAGTATTTAGACACAATCAACCGTGGATGATTATAAGTTGCGGTATTAGCTTCAATTGATGTCTAAATAATTTTGGCCTTATTTGTAATCATACTAAGAAATTTTCATGCTTTAAGTATGCAGGCGTGCTGGAGCATATTGGAAATAATGTGTTGTTTCACAATCACTATGCCTGGTGAAAAATGAAAATTTGTTAGAAAGGAAAATCATGAAAGTTAATGTAGAAGACGTGAGCAGCGTTAAAAAAACACTTCACATCGAAGTCTCCGAAGAAACCGTCGTTAAAGAGCTGGATGACGCCTACCTGCAGCTTAAAAGGAACGCCAAAGTAAAAGGATTCCGCCCCGGCAAAGCGCCGCGTTCAGTGCTTGAACGAGTTTACGGCAAGGATGTTCGTGCGGATGTGTTGTCCCGCCTGATCCAGTCTTCCTTTGCGGATGCGATCAAGGAGACCGAGCTAAAAATCATCGGCCGCCCCAATGTGGACCCGCCAGAGTTCGAGGGCAAAGGAGATTATGTCTATGACGCGACCGTTGAGGTGCGGCCAGAACTCGAGGACGTAGATGTCAAAGGGCTGGCGTTGACCAGAACCAACTACAAGGCCGGTGACGACGAGATCGACATTCAGCTCCAGGCGCTTCAGAAAAATATGGCCAAACAAGAGAAAATAGAAGAAGACCGTCCAGCGGCAAAGGGTGATTTCGTAGTGATCGATTATGAAGGCTTCAAGGATGGAGCATCCTTTTCCGAAACAGCCCTTACCGAAAATTTCACTTTGAAAATCGGCGAAGGGCATATTGCCGAAGCCTTTGACGACAAGCTGGTCGGTATGAATGCCGGCGATGACCGTGAAATTAAAGTAGATTTCCCTGATGATTATTTTAATGAAAAGCTTCAGGGCCAGTCCATTGATTTCACCGTCAAGCTGCACGAGATAAAAGCGGAAAAGACGCCCGAACTCGATGATGCGTTCGCTAAGAGTCTGGGACCATTTGAAACTTTAGAAGATTTGAAAAATGTGATAAAAGATAACTTGACACAGGGCTATGAAAAGCGGATCGAGCAGGAGCTTAGCGAACAGATTTTTGAGGCGCTGATTTCCAAATCTGAATTTGAAGTGCCTGAAGTCATGGTGGATTTTGAGCTGGAAAACATAATCTCCGATATGGAAAGATCTTTTCAGTATCAAAACAGGTCTATGGAAGAGGTGGGCCTGACCCGTGAAAAACTGTCGGAGCAATACCGCAGCATAGCTGAAAAACAGGCCCGTCGCCAGATCATTCTCAGCAAGGTCATCGAACAGGAAAGCCTCGAGCTTGCCGACGAGGACCTGGAAAAAGGTTTTGCCGATATGGCTGCCAGCGTCAACCAGCCCGCAGAGCAGCTCAAGGCTTTCTACGATCAGGACAAGGAAAAGCTGGAATTTTTTAAACACGCTCTGCTTGAAAAGCAGGCCATCAAGCTTATTATTGATAATGGGAATATCGAGGATGTGGAACCGGTCAAGGAAGCCGCATCTGACGAGGCGGTCCCGGAAACATTAGAGGATTCTTGATGGAATTGTGTCTCATTGCAGGCATATGAGTGTCGATATCGGTAAGGCACAGTGTATAAACGTTTCTAATGTAATGAAAGGAGGCCATTGTGCCTTTAATACCCATGGTTATCGATCAGAGCAGCAGGGGTGAGCGAGCCTATGATATTTATTCGAGGCTTCTCAAGGATAGGATCATATTTCTGGGTACGGCCATGAATGACGAGGTGGCCAATCTGCTGATTGCACAGTTTCTTTTTCTGGAATCCGAAGATCCGGACAAGGATATCAATTTCTACATCAATTCTCCCGGCGGTATCGTAACATCCGGTCTGGCGGTGTATGACACAATGCAATACATCAAGCCGGATGTCACCACGGTGTGTATCGGCCAGGCGGCCAGCATGGGGGCTCTTTTGCTCACAGCTGGAGCGGACGGCAAACGCTATTCGCTGCCCAATTCTAGGATCCTTATTCACCAGCCCATGGGCGGTTTTCAGGGCCAGGCATCGGATATCGAAATTCAGGCCAAGGAAATTCTGCGCATGAAAAAGACGCTGAATGAGATTTTGGTGCATCACACCGGCAAGAACATGAAACAGATCCAGAAAGACACGGATCGCGACTATTTTATGAGCGGGACCGAGGCCAAAGCATACGGTATTATCGATCACGTGATCACCAACCGGGACGACCTTGATAAATTAGGGGACACGGAGGCCAAATAATGGCAGTCAAAGAAAATGGCAATGACAACCTGTTCTGTTCGTTCTGCGGGAAAAACCAGAAAGAAGTGACCAAGCTGATTGCCGGACCTGCGGTGTATATCTGTGATGAATGCATCCAGCTTTGCAGTGAGATCATTGAAGAAGAAACCCAGAAAGATACAGATGGGCTTGAGAACCTGCTGGTGCCGAAAGAGATAAAAACACTGCTTGACGACTATGTGATCGAACAGGAGGCGGCCAAAAAGGTACTGGCCGTGGCTGTTTACAATCACTACAAGCGCCTGGATGCGACAGTAAAGGGTGATGTCGAGATCCACAAGAGCAACATCCTTTTAATCGGCCCGACAGGGTGTGGCAAAACACTTCTGGCTCAAACCCTGGCCCGTTTTTTAAAAGTGCCGTTTACAATTGCCGACGCCACCAGTTTGACCGAGGCGGGCTATGTGGGTGAAGACGTGGAAAACATCATTCTTTCGCTGCTGCAGAATGCCGATTATGATGTTGAAAAAGCTAAACGAGGTATTGTCTACATAGACGAGATAGACAAAATCGCCGGCAAATCAGACAATCCTTCTATAACGCGCGACGTTTCAGGAGAAGGGGTTCAGCAGGCCCTCCTCAAAATCATCGAGGGGACGACAGCCAGTGTTCCGCCCAAAGGCGGCCGCAAGCATCCCCAGCAGGATTTCGTTAAAGTCGATACATCCAACATTCTTTTCATCTGCGGCGGGACCTTCAACGGGCTGGATCAGATCATCCAGCGTCGCCTCGGCAGCAAGAGCTTAGGGTTCAGTGCCAAAATCACCAAGAAGGATGAAATGAAAATCGGCGATATCCTGAAACAGGTTAAGCCTGAAGATCTGATAAAATACGGCCTGATTCCTGAGTTTCTTGGCCGGCTGCCCTTATTTGCCACCTTGGATGAATTGAATGAGTCCTCTCTGATACGCATTTTGACGGAACCCAAAAACGCTCTCATCAAGCAGTTCAAGCACATGTTCGAGCTGGAGGGGGTGAATCTGAGATTTACCGACAGCGCCCTGTCGGCGGTTGCTACGGAATCCCAGAAAAGAAAGTCGGGTGCAAGGGGGCTCCGGGCGATCATGGAGAGCAGCATGCTGGACATCATGTACGAACTCCCCTCCAATAAGAACGTCAAGGAGTGTGTTATCGGCGAAGATGTCATACTGAACAACGAAGATCCTATCCTGTTGTACGAGCAAACTAAAAAACAGGCCTAAGCGTTCTACTTAAAGATCCGTTTGGGGACACCCAATCCGGATGAACCGGAAATTCTAATATCGAATATCAAAATACTAAACAATTTCAAATGATTCAATACCAAACACATAAACGGCAATAGGGCCAA
>JBDLJD010000236.1:0-5301 GCA_039714495.1 Thermodesulfobacteriota bacterium | reverse complement strand
CAGAATACCACGGGCATGCCCGTGTTCGATAAACAATATCCAATGTCCAATTACCAAGTAGGGGTGCCCCTTGTGGGTACCCGAACGGCCACGGGCGATTTGCGAAACCGGGCAGACACAAGGCCTGCCCCTACAAGGCATACAGCCGACTGCCCTGTAGCGCAGGGATTTATCCCTGCCAAACCGTGTACCGAATTTCGCCTGGAAAGTATTCCCGCCGTCACCGTTGCATTCTAATATTTGTGCATCGTTATCTTCTGATCATCTGAATATCTGTCCATAAAAACCTATTGACAAATTTACAGTCATAAAGATAAGATAATCATATCATCAAACCACATCGGATTATGGTAGGCACGGCTGGTTTTGAGGTTGAGCTTTTTGATCGTCAATTGTTCAAGTAGATCGGTTTGTGACGCTTTGAGGTTATTTTGATTTTGGAATACTTGATAACCAATAAAGCAAATTCCTATCAATTATCAATCTGAGGAGAACAAAATGAGTGCACAAACGATTTCACAGGATATTTTTGATCGATACAGAAAGAGAACCCCTCGTTCCAGTAAACTAACTGAAACGGCGAAACAATGGATGGGGGGTGGAGAAACCAGACGCGCAACATATTACCATCCTTACCCGACTTTTATGGAAAAGGGAGAAGGGGCGTATCTAATTGACTGCGATGGTAACAAGTACCTTGATCTCTTGTACAATTACACGTCCGTTCTCCACGGTCATGCCCATCCCAAAATAAATGAAGCCTCCCGCCGAATACTTGAAACCGGAATTGTTCTCGGCTCGATTGCAGAATCTCAAACTCGGTTGGCCGAAATCCTCTGCAATCGTATTCCGGCCATGGAACGGGTACGTTTCTGCAATTGCGGTACGGAAGCGACCATGTTTGCCCTTAGAACCGCCCGGGCGTTCACCGGGAAAAACGGGATCCTGAAAATGGATGGCGGCTATCATGGCGGCCACGAATTCGCCCAAATCAACCTGTTCCCCCAGGTGGATGCCAAAGGCCTTCCGGTACCTACGGCAGAGTCGCATATTCCCCGGGGATTGTTGGAAGATGCGTATATCGCTCCATTCAATGACTTGGAAACGGTTGAAGAGATCCTGAAAAAGAACGGGGATAAAATCGGAGCCGTCATTGTGGAGCCCTGTTTGGGAGCGGGAGGACAAATAGAGGCGGAACCGGGCTATCTGGCAAGGATGCGGGAATTAACCCGGAAATTCGATGTGCTGCTGATTTTCGATGAAGTGATGCAGTTTCGTCATCATACCGGCGGCGTCCAGGCAGCTCAAAATGTGGAACCGGATCTTACCTGCCTGGGGAAAATCATTGGTGGAGGTTATCCGGTGGGTGCTTTTGGCGGACGAAAAGAGGTAATGTCCGTTTACGATGTGGACCATAAACCCTCCTCTCTTTTTCATTCAGGCACGTTTTCCGGCAACAATATAACGATGGCTGCCGGCATCACTGCCATGGAATTATACGATGAGTCGGCTGTCGAACGTATCAATGCCTTGGGAGATCGACTTAAAAAAGGAATGGAAGATGTGATCGTCGAAATCGGAATCAAAGGATGCGTCACCGGATTGGGATCTATTCTCAATGTCCATTTCCAGGAAGACAGACCCCGAAATGGCAAAGAGGGTATGTTAGGCGGGATTGCGGCGGCGGATTTTCTTGAGCTGCTTCACCTTGAAATGATGAATCGGAATATTTATCCCGCTTCCAGAGGAATGATTGTTTTATCGACTGTGATGACCGAAGAAGAAGTTGATCAGGTTATTAAAGTTTTCAAACAAACTCTTGAACTTTTGAAGCCCTTTGTGGCAGAAAAACTGCCTCAATTGGTCTAGTTCAAAAGGTGCTTTTCCTTCACTGAAAAATATAGAAGAGTTTAGTCAAAAAAGAACGCTTGCAAGGCAAGCTGAGTTTTCACAACCAACTTAAATGAGGGATATAAATGAATAAAAACAATCTGATCAAAGTTGAAAAGGATGGACATATTGCCCGATTTATCCTCAATCGGCCTGAAAAGTTGAATAGTATTGATGAAGAGGGTTATGAACAAATCAAACAGCTTTTTATCGATATCGACAAAGACCCCGACATTCGGGCAATTATTGTCAAGGGCGAAGGCAAATGCTTTACTGCCGGTATGGACCTTGCTGCATTGGGGTCGCTGGTTCGTGACGGTGCTGCAGATTCCCGGGAATTTCTCCGCAAGGATATTCTGAACGGCCAGCAAGGTATGAGCGTTATCGAGAAATGCACGAAACCTGTTATTGCCGCAGTTCATAATTATTGCCTGGGGGCCGGGGTCGACCTGCTCAGCGCTTGCGATATCCGGATTGCGTCCCGGGACGCCGTTTTCAGTGTACGAGAAGTCAGGATGGGCGTCATTGCCGATCTGGGGACTTTACAACGCCTGCCCTATATCATCGGGCACGGCTGGTTCAGGGAACTGGCTTTGACCGGCAGGGATTTTTCAGCCGAGGAAGCGCTTCAGATGGGGTTCATTACCCGAATCTGCAATTCAAAGGAAGCGGTTTTCGAGGAAGCGGAAAAACTGGCTGACGAGCTCGCTTCCTGCCCACCCTTAGCGGTTCAGGGAACAAAGGACGTTCTGCTATACAGTCGGGATAATGGAGTAGAAGCGGGGTTGAAATATGTCGCCCAAAAGAATGCAACGGCTCTGATATCGGAAGATATCACGGAAGCGGTGACCGCTGCGATGGAAAAAAGAAAGCCTGTATTTAAAGGTAAGTAAACACAATTCTAATTTTTATTTGATCACCTGAATATCCGTCAATAGAAAACCTATTGACAATTTAACAATCATAAAGATATTATAATCATATCATTAAATCAAATCATATCAGGTAACTATGGCTGCAATAAAAAAAAAGAAACTGGCTGATTCTGTAATTGCTGAAATTAAACGCATGATTAAAAGCGGAGAGTTGAAAGAAGGCGATAAGCTTCCTAATCAGCTCGAATTTGCTGCTCAGCTAGGGGTTAGCCGGCCCTCCCTGCGCGAAGCCCTGCACACCCTGACCCTTATCGGAGCCGTCGAACAGCGACCCGGCTTAGGCACAGTGATCAAGTCTGCCAATTCCGCCATTTGGACGGAACTGCTTTCTCCACCTTTAGTGTCCGATGTTCAAGCCTCTTTAGAGCTTGTCGAAGCCCGACGTTTTATCGAGGTGGCTGTTGCCAAGCTAGCCGTAAAAAATGCTACCGGAAAAGATATTCAAAAGATGAAAAAACTTGTCGCCGATATGACGAAAGCACTAAATGAGGATAGAATAAAGGATTATTCAGAACTCGACATGGAGTTTCACTACCAGATTGCCGGTGCCTCGCACAACCGTTTCATGGCCCACATGTTCGTCACTATTCGTGGCCTTATGGAACAGTTTATCAGGGAAACATTTACCGTTATACCGGGACTGCTGGAGCGGTCTTTAAAATTTCACATCGGTATTTACGAAGGTATCAAAGAAAATAATACCACTAAAGCAGTATCGAATATGAAAAATCACATCCTTGACATTGAAAAGGCCTTAAGACGTTTCTACGAGGAAAAATAATCTGCTCAAAAAACTTCAACTACTTGCAATATATAGATATTGTATAAAGTGTCATATTAATCTCACCTGAACATTTCAACTAAACTCAATTAATCCTTGACATGTCCATATCATTTGTTAATAAGTTAGTCATATTATCTTACAATCAGATAAAAAGCTGAATTATTTTTTCTATAATCCGCAATACGGGGAAAAAAGATGGAAAATTGGGTTGCTGTCGTAACGGGTGGAACACGGGGCATCGGATTGCGAATTGCTGAATCGTTGGTGAGGCGCGGCGCCTCCGTCGCCATTACCTATTGCAACAATGACAGCGCGGCCGAGGAAGCCCGCCGGACGTTAGGCTCCAATCTAAAAAAAGGTCAGAAGATCCATTTCATGAAGGGAGACAGTGGTAATCCCGATGTCGTTGCCGAGCACTATCACGAAATACGTAAGATATTGGGACCGGTCAATATACTGATCAACAACGCCGGCATCATGCCCACAAGATCTTTCGATGAAATTACGATTGAAGATTGGAATGAAACCATTCGCATCAATCTTAGCGGCGCGTTTTACTGGAGCCGGGAGGTAGTTGCCGGCATGAAGAAAATGAAATACGGCCGGATTGTCAACATCTCATCCATTTCGGCGCGCGGTGGCGGTGTCGTCGGACCCCATTATGCCGCCTCCAAGGCCGGGATGGTGGGGATGACCCGTTATGCAGCCAAGGAGCTGGGGCCGCACGGCATAACGGTCAATGCCATTGCCCCGGCCTTCATCGAAGATGCAGGCATATTTTTGGATTGGTCGGAAGAAAAGAAAGCGATCTTGAAAGAGAAAGTCTTCGTTCCTCGAATAGGGAAGGCAGATGATGTCGTGCGGGCGTTTGAATATCTGATCGATTCGCCGTTTGTTACGGGGGTTACGTTGGATGTAAATGGAGGCGCATTTATGATCTAGTTCAATCCAACCGGTTTATCAGGGTTGGGCTTTTATCTGCGTCCAACTATTAAATAAGGAAAAGGTTATGGCAAGCCAGAAAATAGAAAAAATTAAACAGGACATTTGGCAACGCTATCTGGAAAGAACCAAAAAGTCCAAAGAACTCAATGAAAAGGCGAAAAACTTTATACCCGGCGGTGATACGCGCTCAATCGCTTTTTACACGCCGTACCCTTTTTTTGCCGTCGAAGGAAAAGGCTGCTGCCTGTACGACGTCGACGGCAATGAATACATCGATTTTTTGAACAACATGACCTCCCTGGTTCACGGTCACGCTCATCCCTATGTAATGGAAGCCATCCGCAAACAAACGAAAAAAGGCATTACCCACGGAGCCCCGGTTGAAGCCCAGTATAAACTGGCCGAGCTTATCTGCAAGCGTGTACCGTCAATCGAATCGCTGCGTTTCGGCAACACCGGGTCGGAAGCCACCATGTTCTGTATGCGTGCCGCCCGGGCATTCACAGGCAAAGAGGGCTTTTTAAAAATGGACGGCGGGTATCACGGCGGGCACGATTTTGTTCAAATCAACACCACGCCGGATCTAGTGACCGAAGATCTTCCCAAAGCCCAGGCAACTGCCGGAGTTCCAAAATGTGCGGAAAATGACATGTTTGTCGTGCCGTTTAATGACCTGGAAGCGGCCGAACGTGTTTTAAAAGCCCATAGCGATAAAATTGCAGCTGTCATCACAGAGCCCATGCTCGG
>JBDLJD010000235.1:0-5309 GCA_039714495.1 Thermodesulfobacteriota bacterium | reverse complement strand
CTCTCACCTGGTTTCGGCACTGAGATTGGTACCCCCGCCTTTTCTGCAGCGGCGAGCACACGCTCCACGGGCTCAGTCCACGCATGCATGGCAAGCTCAAACGCTCCCCAATGCACAGGAATGAACAAACCACTACCCAAGGCCAGACGCGCTTGGATGGCTTGTTCCGGGCCAATATGAAGATCAGCCCACAGCTGATCGTATGCTCCGATTTCGATGAGGACCGCGTCGAAAGGACCAAGACGCTCACCAATGTCTGTAAAGCCGGGAAACATACCAGTGTCGCCACTATAATAGATGCGATGTTCGCGACCGGCGATGACCCAGCCGGACCATAGGGTCTTTTGTTTGTCAGTCATGGCGAGGGAACGCCCGGAAAAGTGCCTTGCTGGAGTGGCGATGAGCGTGAGGCCGCCAAGCGTGACCTCTTCCCACCAATCACGCTCGATAATACGGTCGGGAGATACACCCCAATACTCGAGATGGGCGCCAACACCGAGAGGCACAATGTACAAAGGCGCTTTCTCGCCGAATTTCTGCACGAAGCGGTGATCGAGATGGTCATAATGGTCGTGGGAAACTACCACGGCATCAATGGTGGGTAGTTCATCGATGGTAAGCGGTATCTTATGGAAACGTTTAGGCCCTATCCATGTGTAGGGCGATGGGCGCACGCTCCACATCGGGTCTATGAGTATCCGGTGGCCGTCAATTTCGACTAAGAGTGTCGAGTGCCCGAGCCAGGTGATTCGCAAGCCACCCGCTGGAGCAACATCAAAGTCACTCGCAGTGCGCTCCACCACGGGCAACGGGGTCTTGGGAACGGTATTATCGGCCCTGCGCATCCACTTGTAGAGTGACTCGAATAATTTAGGTTCGATGCTGCTGAGCGGGTTGACAAACTTGCCATCACGCCAGTTGGGCGACGCCTTCATCGCGTCGAGATGTGCGCCCGTAGCTCTGTTGCCAATAGAGGTACAACTATTCATTGCTACGAAACCTCCTGCCACTGTGACGAGCACCACAGCGATTAACAGTATTTTTTTCAAATTCATCGACTTTCCTCAGGCATCCAGAAGACGGCCGTGAACACTTCGGACGTTCCAAACCTCCGCCATATAATTATACGTTTCGACAAGTATCGAAATTGTTACCCAAAAAAAGAGAAAGCTATTTTCCTTCTATTAGAGACCATACCCGCTTCACACCTGCCAACGTATCCTTATTGATCCTTGCTACCAGGTACTTGCCCCTCCTTTCGGTACTTATGAGGTTTGCGTTTACCAACTCCTTTAGATGGTGGGAGATCGTTGGTGCACTAAGTTTGAAAATATTAACGATATCGCTAATGGTACACTCCGGTTCTTCGAAATCTGATTCTTCATGTTTTGCAATCTCCAGATACAGTGCCAACCGATTTTCGTTAGAGAGTGCTTTCATAATTTTGGCCAGCTTTTTGGCATCCATTTTTCTTACTTTCATTGAATCTTACAATTAGACAACTATCTAATTATAAGATAATTTGACCGTGTGTCAATAGGGAGTTTCAAATATATGTACGCTGCTTGTAGGTTGATTAAAAATGTAACGATAGGGTAGGGCGCAGACACATCCAAGCGCAAAAAGAACTAAAATTGAAAAATACCCCACCACAATATATTGATATTCTCTAAATATATCAGCATGAAACCTTCAATCATAAAACATCCAATTTCATGAAATCCATGAATTTAATCGAGTCTACATACCCGCCATCGATTGTCTGTCTGCTATTTGCATCTGTAATCTTCTGCACAGAGCACATGGCGGTTAAAGGGGCTGGTATAGGCAAATTTAAAATCAGCACTTTTTGCACTTCAATATCCTTAGTTTTTATTGAAATGACATTAACCAAAACGTCCGGTGATGTAGTCTTCTGTTAGTTGATGTCGGGGGCGGGTAAAGATCTGTTGGGTTGCGCCGACTTCGATTAGATCTCCTAGGTGGAAGTAGGCGGTACGCTGGGAAACACGCGAAGCCTGGGTCATTGAGTGGGTGACGATAACGATGGTGTATTGCTTGCGGAGTTCGCGGATGAGGTCTTCGATGATGGCCGTGGCGATGGGGTCCAGGGCGGAGCAGGGCTCGTCCATAAGGATGACTTCCGGGTTGACGGCAATGGTTCGGGCGATGCACAGACGCTGCTGTTGTCCACCGGAAAGCCCGGTTCCGGGCTGATCCAGGCGATCGTGTACTTCTTCCCACAGGCCAGTTCTCCTTAGGGAGCTTTCCACGATGTCATCCATCTCGGCCTTGCTTTGCGCCAGCCCATGAATCCGCGGACCATAGGCGACGTTGTCGTAGATGGATTTGGGAAAAGGGTTGGGTTTCTGGAATACCATACCCACCTGAACCCGCAGGGGGACCACATCGATGTTCTTATCGTATATATCCTGACCATCCAGTTTGATTTCACCACTAACACGGCAGCTGTCAATGGTGTCGTTCATACGGTTGAGACAACGCAGAAAAGTCGATTTGCCGCAGCCAGATGGCCCGATCATGGCAATGACTTCATTCCTTCCGATATCTAGAGATACGTCCCTGATGGCTTGTTTGTCGCCATAGTGGACATCGACATTCCGGCAGGTCATGCGCGGATCGTCCACATGGATCTCCCCCACGGTATGACGTTTATCACGGCTGACCAGATTTTTTATGGGCAGCGTCTCCAGTTTTTTAACCCTCGGGTCAATTGCTTGCGCATCTACAATATTTTCAACGGCACCTGTTTGCATGTGATCTATTCCGTCCTTGACTTGTTTCGAGCCGGATAAGTTCAGCCGGCCCCGAACTTTCAATCGGCATATGGTTATTTTTTGAGTGGTTTCAAATTTTTTACATTGCTGCGGAATTCCTTGCGCTCCGCATCTGGCATGGGGATCATGCCTTTTTCACTGAGGTAGCCTTCTTCGCCCCAAGCCCTTTCGCTGGTGAATTCCTCCAGGTATTGATTCACACCCGGTATAGCATCAGCATGGGCTTTTTTAACATAAAAGAACAGCGGGCGCGAGACCGGATACTGACCGTCAGCAATGGCTTCAAAGGTCGGTTGGACACCGTCTACAAAAGAACCCTGGATCTTGTCGGTGTTTTGGTCGAGGAAGCTGAATCCGAATATGCCAATGGCACCGGGATTAGCTTCGAGTTTCTGAACGATGAGGTTGTCATTTTCACCGGCTTCGATGTAGGCACCGTCTTCACGAACGGTGTGACAGACAGCCTTGTATTGGTTTTTATTTGTTTTTTTCATAGCCTTGATGAAATCAAATTCCTTAGCACCGCCCTCCATGGCCAGTTCGACGAATGCATCACGTGTGCCTGAGGTCGGCGGAGGGCCCAGGACTTCTATGTTTTGGGCAGGCAGCGAAGAATTAACATCTTTCCAGGTTTTGTAAGGATTGGGCACCAGTTTCTTTCCACCGTTGGGGTCGGGTACATCTTTGGCCAGGGCCAGGAAGATGTCCTTGCGATTCAGTTGGAAAGGCGCGGTCTTTTTGGAGTTGGCCAGCACGATACCGTCGTAACCGATTTTAACCTCGATGATATCGGTAACACCGTTGGCCTGACACTTGTCATACTCGGATTTTTTGATGGCTCGGGAAGCATTGGTGATGTCCGGATGTTCGACACCCACGCCGGCACAAAACAGCTTAAAGCCACCGCCTGAACCCGTAGATTCGATTTTGGGCGTTTTGTAGCTTGTGGTTTTACCGAACTGTTCGGCGACAACCGTAGCAAAGGGATATACGGTGGATGACCCCACGATGCTAATGTAATCGCGACCCGCAGCCATGCTGTTACCTGCAAAAAAGGCCATGGTCCCAAAAATCAGGACAGTTACGATGATGATAGTTCTTTTAGACATTCTTATTTCTCCTTTTATTTATTGTGTTTATATTTTGAAATCTTATTGATTTACCATCTTCTCTCAAAACGTTTTCTTAAAAAAACAGCCGTTGCATTCATGGCGACCAGAAAAGCCAGCAGAACCATGACGGCAGCAGATGTCCGCTCAACAAAGGCACGTTCAGGGCTGTCCACCCAAAGATATATCTGCACCGGCAATACAGTGGCGGGGTCTGTAATGCCGCCCGGGACATCTACAATGAAGGCTACCATACCGATCATGAGCAGAGGGGCCGACTCGCCAAGCGCACGGGCCATGCCGATGATGGTGCCGGTGAGCATGCCGGGCAACGCTAGTGGAAGAACATGATGGGCAACCACCTGCATCCTGGATGCTCCGACGCCCAGGGCTGCCTCCCGAATTGACGGTGGAACCGATAAAATGGCTGCCCGGCTGGCGATGATGATGGTCGGCAGGGTCATCAGGGTCAATACGAGCCCCCCCACAAGGGGTGCCGATCGAGGCAGTCCGAAAAAGTTGAGGAACACGGCCAACCCAAGCAGGCCGAACACGATAGATGGGACGGCCGCCAGGTTGTTGATATTGACCTCGATCAGGTCTGTCCAGCGATTGCGTGGTGCAAATTCCTCAAGATAGATTGCGGCGGCAACACCGATGGGAAATGATAGTAGAAGCGTAATCACCAGGGTGTAAAATGAGCCTATGACCGCACCGCGGATTCCGGCAAGTTCGGGTTCTCTAGAATCGCCGGCCGTGAAAAAGGTGGTGTTGATTTTTTTCTTGATGCTTTCTTGGGCGGTCAAGCTGTCGATCCAGGTGAGCTGGTTATCTTTGAGCCGTCGTTCGTCTTCGGGCAGGTTGCGGTCAAAATGACCCTTGATGAACATGTCAACATCGTCGTCTGCCGGTACCCACACCTCTATGCTCTGGCCGATGAGCTCGGGCTTCTGCAGTACCATGTCGCGCAATTGAAATGCGGCTCCGGTGCTGACGAGCTTATAGAGCGCACGTTTGTCACGCCGGCCCTTGGCATCCGGGAACATGTTGCGCAGTGATTGTTTTACCAGACCCCCATAGTCGGCCGTCCTCAGGGCGTCCTGCGGCAGGAGCTCGGGATCGAAAAAAACCTCGATTTTCATGAAGGTCTGCCAGAAGGCCATGTAACCGTTGCTGGAAATGCTGACAAACAGCAAGGCCAAAAAAAGCATACTGGCGATAATGGCCGCAAAACCCAGTCTTTTGAACCGCCGTTCGGCGGCATATCTTTTTTTCAGCCCCTGGTTGACGATGTCCATCGTGCGAACGACAGATGTTTTTTTAAGCGGGCTTGTATTTTCTGTATTATTCATACTGTTCTCGATATTTTCGTACCACTTGAAGGGCAAGCACATTTAGCAGC